>CANJYE010000059.1 GCA_947479055.1 Erythrobacteraceae bacterium | reverse complement strand
GAGTGGCCGGCGCTGATCGGCTTGCGGGCGCTGGTGCAGTGGTTATATCGCCCCTCTGGGATGGAGACTAACTCTTGGACGGAATCTTCACGGGTGAGCATGCCTCGGGACACGAGATGGATGGAGATACGATGCAAGGGCTGATTGCGCGGCGCGTCTCCGAAATCCTGCGGGCAGCGAGCAGCCCAAATCAGGGCCTGTCGCCCGACGTCGCCCGTGTTCTCCAGCATGTCGAGGCGATGATGGAGGCATGCGAATTGAAGCCCGGAGAGCGCTTGATTGAGGCGGATCTGGCGGCACAATTGAGTGTCGGCAGGGGACGTGTCAGGGAAGCTCTGCGCATCCTGGCCGGACAAGGGGCCGTTGAACTCAGAGCCAACCAAGGCGCAAGATTGCGCGCCTTGTCCCCCGACGAGCTTGCCTCCATCTTCGAGGCCGGGGCGGGTCTTTACATAGTTGCCTATACCGGTTTCTTGAGGCGTTACTCCGATCTTCCCCAAGCGGCATTCGAAGACGTCGCATTTTGCTGGGATAAAATTAGCGATGCCTGGCTGGAGGAAACGCCATTCCTTAGAAAGGTGAAGTACCTGAGACTTCTCTCAAATTACCTTCTGGTCATCAGCTATTATAGCGGAAACGCCTATCTCAATCGGTTGCACTACAATCTCAATTACACACTGGACAGCATGGAGCTTGCCAAACTGTTGGACGAGGGTTTCATCCAATTGATGAACAACGCCTATAAGGAAGTTCATTCCGAACTTATGACCGGGTCCGAAAAAGCTGTTGCGCTGTTCGGGGATATGGCTCAGATAATTGTGACGCATCTGAGAACAATATCGCGGTAGCAAGTCGTCGAGGTGATGGGATGCGAATCAGCCGAACCCGCACGGCCAATGGCTAGGTCGAACGGATGATGGTGGCCACGCTGGCTCCCGGCTTCATGCTGGTGAATCTTGGAACCGGCGCAGATCATCCTCGCTCGCGGTGTCCCATATGGTCAAGCTGCGGCCATCCTTTTTGTTGCCCGACCAATCGGGTCGGGCGGTGCCGGCCACGCTCAGGCATATGGTTTTGCTTCTCTCGTCGTAGCGCCAATCGACCCGCTCCGCCTCAACCCAGTTTTCCTGCTGCCGCCAATAGGAGAAGACCGCTCGCTCCGCATCCTCACGTGAAAGCGCAATCAGCTCGCTACGCAGCGCAAAGGCTTCCCACCGCAGAAGATGTATTGCATAGACTGCCGTTCAGCGAGTGCCGACATTGTCGCCGGACAACGACAGTGCGACTGCAGGAAGGCCGTGCTGAGCCCAGGAATAGTGGTGCGGACTTGCATGGCTCGCTTGTCGGCGCCAATCAGCCGAAATGCGCATTGCCCTGTTCGAACCTGAGATCGCTGGAAATGTCGGTGCCATTCTGCGCCTCGGTGCCTGTATGGGGGTGGCCGTGGACCTTATCGAGCCGATGGGGTTCGAATGGGATGATCGAAGAGTACGCCGGGCCGCCATGGATTATATCGATCATGTCACCGTTGTCCTTCATGCCGGCTTCGACGCGTTCAGGACTGCTATCGGTTCTCGAAGGCTGGTGCTGCTCTCCACGAAGGGCAGTCAATCGGTCTACGATTTCGGTTTCGCGGCCGATGATGTCCTGCTGTTCGGAAAGGAAAGCGCGGGCGTGCCTAAGGCTGTCGCCGACGCATGCCATGCACGGATACGCATTCCGATGCGGCCAGAGGTACGCTCTATGAACATTGCCACATCAGCCGCGATCGCTCTTGGCGAAGCATTACGCCAGTCCGCAACTTTGCCGCGTTGACCGGCGCGCTGTGGACGCTTAGATCCCCGGCACTCGCCGCCGCTGCCCTCATTACTGACCAGCGGATTCTGCCAATCGTTCAACCTTTGGGTGTCACCCAAACTTCCACCGGCGCAACGAATTTCCCCGGGGCTGGCTTACCGACGTGGACGCGATCGGCAGTCACGAGTTCGCCCGTGGCAAGGTTGAATGTGGCCCACGGCTTGGGCATCCGCCCGAAGGTCATTTGCTGGATTGGCTGACCGGTGGACGAGTTCATGATGGTGGTGGTGACGCTCATGTATGGAATCGGTAGCGGGGTGAACGACACTTCGTCCGCGGATCGGCCTCAGGTTTTCCACGTCTCCGCTTTCACCGGCCACTCCCGCCGACATTCCAGTCATTCCAACGGGCGAGCAAACGCTCGGAAAACAGCCGGCTGATCATCTGCTCGTCGTCAAGCGCGCTCATCGCCTGGAATGTACTGAGGCAGCGCGGCGGCCAAAGGGACATCATCCGGCGACCAGGTCGTTGGTCGCACCATGATCGTTTCGAACAGTCCGGAAGCCAGGTGGCCGGCCAGCCAGCCCTGGAGATGCGGCAACGGCAGAGCGTTGATGGCCTCGCTCGGCCGGTGAAGGCTGGGGACAATGGCAACAAACGCGCTAAATTCCAGTAGGTCAGATTCCGCTAACACAGCCGTCGTTCGAGGATCGATATCAGCGTCCCAAAACTTGCCATTCGTTTGGAGCTTTGGGGGACGGAAGCGCGGATTCTTTGGGCGGCTCCCCTTTATCTTGAGGCAGGCAGAGGACGGGGCAACGGGTGGCGAGCTTCCCACGGCCCGGTTGAGAGTTCGCTCACACTTTAGTAAGCAATTTTGACTAAGTATAAATACGCATACCTCCTTCCCGAAAGGGACGGCCGGCAGGCACGAACCAACACCTCCCGACCAGGGAAATGCTTTGCTTCGTTTTCAGAAACCAGCCCGCCCCGGCGGGCTAGCATTCGGGACCATGTTATGAAGAAGACACTCGCATGCGCGCTAGTCGCGGCCGGCATCATGGCCGGTTCGTCGGCAGCGCTTGCCCAATCGACGGCCACGGCCACCGCTACGGGCACCACGACGATCATCCGGCCACTGACGATCAGCAAGGACGTCGATCTGGCGTTCGGACGGATCGTAAAGCCCGGAACCGGCAGCGGTACAGTTGCCGTTGCCAACACCGGCAGCTCCGCCCTTGCCGGATCGGGTGCGATTGCGCTTCCCGGCCTGGCGGTATCGCACGCGCAGTTCACCATGGCCGGTGAAGGCGGCCAGTTGGTCAATGTGACCGTGCCCGCCAGCTTCGACATGGCGCTGGTTGGCGGCACCGGCCAGAAGATCACGGTTTCGCTCGACCCCGATCTCGGCACATCCACCACCCTCAGCAATGCGCTGGGCGTGGCTGGCAGCAAGACGTTGAATGTCGGTGGGCACTTTTCCCTCCCCTCGACGCAGGACACCGGTGCCTATTCCGGTACGTTCGATGTCACAGTGGCCTACAACTGATCTGTAAGCGGATCGCAGGAAAGACCATGGCATGAGCAAGGATCGTCTCCGGACAAGATACCGCTGGGTTTTCGCGCCGGCGGCGATCCTTGCCGCTTTAATTCCCCTTCCCGCCGCCGCACAAGCACAGGAAGCGACTGCGCACGGCTCAGTGGAAGTGACGACCGAGTCGGTGGGCACCGGAATTGCCTACAATCTGCTGACCGACGCACTGTCTGCGGTCTTTCTTTCCGGTCAGCCGGGAGACCTTGTCTCGTTCGAGTTGCACGGTCTCAGCCGCAATCCAAACCTCGAAACCATCGGTTCGCAGTCAGACGGAATGGTGGTCCTCTCGACCGCCTCCTACCGGCTCGACCTGGGCACCCCGATCACTCCGTCGCCAAGACCGGGAAGGCTCGATGCCGGGCCACTACAACTCATTCTGGGCAGGTTTGGCGAACTTCCGGGCCTCTATATCATCCTGGCGCAGTTCAACTGATGCGTAAAACTCTGGGCCGATCGAAGGTAAATGGCATGACACAACCGAAGATCTCTGGCGCAAGGCGCAGAATGGCGACCATGGCGTATGCGGCCGTGGCTCTTGCGCTTGATGCAGGCGCAGGCCCTCTTTCGGCGCAGGAAGCCCCATTGGCCGCCACAGCCGCGCCGAAACCCGCAACCTCCGCCGCCAATATCAACATCACCCCACGTCGCCTGATTTTCGATCGCAACAAGCGGGCCGACGCGGTCTATGTCTTCAATCAGGGCAACGCGCCCGTAACGGTCGATGTGGCCCTGATCGACAATGTGATGCTCCCCTCTGGCGAGATTCTGCCGGTAGCGCGCGCTGCAGAAAAAGGGCCTGAAGCTGTTGCCATAGCGGCCACGGTTCATTCGGCAGTTCCCTTGTTGATCGCCGCGCCGAGCCGTCTGACACTTCCTCCCGGGCAGGGCCGGGCAATCCGCATTCGCGCAAGCCTTCCCGATACTTCGGATGTTGCCGAATATCGTACCCATCTGACCGTCACGTCCGTTCCATCGCCTGATACCGGTCTGACTGCAGAGCAAGCAGCCAATCCCGGAGGCGGTGAGCTCGTGATGCGGGTCCAGGCGCTTTTCGGTGTGTCGATCCCGCTGATCGTCCGGACCGCTGTCGCCGACGCAACGGCATCCTTCGGGACGATAACGGAGAGCCAAGATGGCAATACGCCGACATTGGAAGTGCCGGTCCGGCGACAAGGTGCCACCTCACTTTACGGCAATATCGAGGTGCGAACCGACAGGAGCACAACTGGCGAAGTGATTGGCCTCGTCCGTGGGCTCGGCGTCTATCCCGAAGTCAGCGAACGCCATGTGCGCATTCCGCTATCCCGTTCACTGCACAAAGGAGAGACCGTGAAAGTCACGTATTTCAGTGAGGCTGGCAAGCCGGGCAGCGCATTTGCCAGCGGGACGTTCACGGCTCCCTGACATGTCAGCCCATTTGATGGCATTTGCCCTTCTGGCAGCCGCACCCGGCCTGCCAGGAGCCGGCGGGGTTGCGCCTGGGCAACCCGAGATTGCAGGGGCCGACAACGCCCAACTGCTGCTCTTTGCTGTGCAGCTCGACAACGTCGCCCTGACCGAAGCTCTGACTGCCTATGGCGATCCCGCCGATCCGCTGATCCCGGTAGGCGAACTGTCCCGTCTTCTTGACCTGCCGTTGGAGGTGCAGCCCAGTTCCGGGCTGGTAACCGGACGCCTGGGCGAGAACCAGCGGGCGCTGACGATCGACCTTGCAGCAGGCAAGGCCCTGATCGGTGGCAGGCCGATTGCATTGATCCCACCGGACAGCAAGGTCACCGACACCGACATCTACCTGCGGGCCTCACTGTTACAGAAGTTATTGCCGATTACGATCATGTCATCGCCGGAAGAGTTGGTCCTGACTCTGACCGCCAGAGAGAAGTTGCCGATCCAGAGCCGTCGCGACCGCGCGCAGCGGATCTCGGGGATAGGTTCCGTGTCCGACATGCAGGACGATGTGCTGAGGATCGCAACGCCCTATCGCTGGCTTGGCCGCCCGGCGTTCGATTTCGGGATAGAGCTTGGCACAGACAGCGGGCGGGATCGGCCAACTACCCGTTTCGAGGGCAGGGTTGCTGCCGACCTCGCCCAGACCAGTTTCACCGGCTATGTGGCGACCAACGATGCGGGCAAGCTCTCGTCGGCGCGGCTACGGGCGGAACGCCGCTCTGCTGACGGCAACCTGTTCGGCCCGCTGCATGCAACCTATGCTGCCGCCGGGGATGTCTATTCCCCGGCACTCGTACTTGGTCCGCGCAGCGAAGGTGGCATGGGCTTCAATATCTCCTCGGCCCGGATCGACGACACCAGCGTCTTTCAGAAAATCAGTCTGCGTGGCGAAGTGCCGATCGGCTATGACGTGGAACTTTACGTCAACGATGTGTTGCGCAACGGCCAGCAGGGTAATGTCATCCAGGGCCGCTACGATTTCACCGATGTGCCACTAGTGAGGGGGCGGAATGTCATTCGCATTGTCCTCTATGGTCCACGTGGCGAGCGGAGCGAGCAGACCCGCATAATAAACGTCGGTGGTGGCGCCCTTGCCGCAGGCCAGACAGTGATCGATGCAGGTATCGTAGCTCAGGGCAGGCCTGTGGTTCCGCTCTCTACCGACGCTCAACTGCCGGGTCAGGACAATCATGGCAGCCTGCGGGCGGTCATCAATCTTGCCCACGGATTGACTCCAGGGCTGACCGTCAGCGCCGGTCTGGGCCTTTATTCGGATATGGCCGGTGCCCGCCATCAGGTCCTCACCGGTGGCTTGCGCACTTCGCTGCTCGGCATGGCGGTACAGGGTGATTTCGCCAAGGACCTGAGTGGTGGCATGGCTACCTCGCTCGGCGCTGCCGGGCGGCTGGGTTCGATCAGCTTCCTCGCTCGCCATGTTGAATATTCCGGGATATTTACCGACGAAGCCAATGCGGCGTGGGACCCTTCCCGACCGCTGCGTCGCTACAGCGAGCTGAGCTTCGACCTCGCGTTGCCACTACCTGGTCACTCGCGCCTGCCGGTCTCCAGCCGGATCGATCGCGCCGAATATGCCGACGGCGGCACCAGTTTCTCCGCGCGGAGCCGTACCACAGTGAGCATCGCGAACACGCTGGTAGCGCTGGGCGTCGATTACAGCCGCCGCACTGGCCCCGGCTTCAAGGACGTGCAGTTCACCGGCAATGTCGCAGCCTCGCGCTTCGTCGATTACAAATGGCAGCTGCGTGCCAGCGCCGATTATGACATCAAGGCCGGACTGGCGTTGCGCTCCCTGAGCTTTACCGCCGACCGCGCGATCAACGAACGCTACAGCCTGCGCTTCGGTGCCGGACGTACCTTCGGAGATGGCAAGGAGATGACTTTCCAGGCCGGTGTTTCGGCCCATCTGCGATTCGGCGACCTCACATTCGGCGGCGATTATTCGACCAGCCAGAAGCGGTGGAGGCTGGGACTCCAACTGAACTTCGGTGTGGCCTATGATCCGCTGCGCGGTGGCTATCACGCGACCCCACCAGGCCCGGCGAATGGCGGCAGTGCGGCGTTCCAGTCTTTCATCGACAGCAATGACAATGGCCTGCCCGATCCAGGCGAAACGCCCGTTATTGGGGTAGTCCTCCAGGGAGCTGGCAAGCCGGTGACGACCGATGCGCAGGGACGCGCCTTTGTCACCGGCCTGGGCGATGGCGGATCGGCCATCCTGCGGGCGGACGTTTCGAATGCCGATACTGTCTTCGTCAGCTCTCCGCCGCAGAGCATCGCCTTCACCACGCGCGCCGGCAATGTCGCCCGGGTGTACTACCCGATGGTACCATGCTCGGAAGTTGTCTTCCGGCTCAAGTTCCGGCAGCGGAATGGCACCATATCAGGCCTTGCCGCTGTTCGCGTCCAGCTCGTGCCCGAGACGGCAACGAAGTCTGCAGCAAACTCACTGACGCATTCGGGAACGGCGATTACCGGCATGACTGAATTCGATGGCACGGCGGTCTTCGACGGGGTCAAGCCGGGCAAATACCGGTTGGAGCTTGATGAGGAGCAGGCTGCTAATCTCGGAATGCGTCTGGCCGTGCCTGTGCAGGTAACTGTTGGCACCGACGGCCGGTCTATCAAGGCCGAGGGGGATATCCTCATCTCAGGGAAGGTTCCGTAATGGTCCGCGAGATTTTCGCTGCAGCACTAGGCCTGATCGTAGCAATGGTTTGGCACAGCCCAGCCCACGCGCAGAACTTTACCGTGTCGACGATCGCCATGGCTGATTATGGTAATATCGCGGCAGCTAGCAATGGCCAGACAGTATTTCGGGCCGATGCCGCTTCCGGAGGGGTGATCCGACTTTCCGGCTCCGGGACGAGACTGTCAGGGGCATCGGTCCGCTCTCTGGTTACGGTGGCATGCAATGGACCGGCGACTTGTGATAGTGCGAATGCGTTAATCACAATCGCTCCGACCGGCACGGCTACCGGACGGGCTGCACCCTTGCAGAATTTCACCGTATCCAATTCTGGAGCCACAGCGAGCATAGTCGTGGCCCCAGGGACCGGCAGTTCGATAAGCTTCACAATTGGGCCGGTCGGGCGCAATTTGAGCAAGACCTTCTGGGTTGGCTTTGATCTGCCAATCGATGGAAACAACAGCGCCGGAGCGACTGGTACGGCCAATTCCAGCTTTGCCGTCACCGTCGCTCGAGTTGATGGCAAAGGAGCAACATCGCTTGCTGGTGCAGCCAGCGCCGCTGTCTACCGCGCTTTGGCCATCTCCAACACGTCTGATCTCGCATTCGGTCGTGTCAGTGCTCCGACCAGCGGTACCGGCACAGTTACGCTCATGCCTGCGACCGGCGCGGTTACTGTGACAGGCAACGGGGTGAAAGCATTGAGCGCGCCATCCTCAACCGCTGCCGCCTTTACTATCAGCGGGGAAGGTGGTCAGAGCGTTTCAGTGTCGGTTCCTTCAACCTTTACGATGTCAGGTCCGACCGGTGGCTTCACGGTAACAACCAATTCCACCATCAGCGGGGCACAGGTCCTGAGCGGGATGCTGGGTTCGGGCGGGTCATTGCCGCTCAATGTAGGGGGCAGTTTCAACCTATCAGCCGCAACGCCTGCAGGAAATTACAGCGGAAGTTTCGCGGTCACCGTCCAATATAATTAGATGATCAGTCCGATTGGTAGGGCTTAGTAGCGAAAGGCGGAACCGGCTGGGCATTCTCCTTCGCCCATGGGTTGACATGCTTCCCCGCTCATTTGATAATAAGATATGCATTTATATTAATTAAATATTTAGAGGGCAACATGAATGTTTATATTGTAGACGATGATGAAGATATTATTGATACATTGAAATATCAGATAGAGGATCTTGGATACGAAGTTGTTGCGTTCAATTCAGCGCTACCCTTCATGAAAGTGCATGCGGATCTTCCTTCAGGATGCGTCGTCCTTGATTACAAAATGCCAGTCATGGACGGATTGATGGTCCAGAAACATCTGTCTGAGGCAAAGAGCGCGCATGCTGTCATACTTGTGACGGGCTTCGGGGATATCCCTGAGGCGGTCGCGGCGATGCGGGCGGGGGCCATCGATGTTCTGCGCAAGCCGTTCAGACAGGCGGAACTGCGCGAGGCTCTTTCGCGGGCAGAAGCGAAGCTGACGGGACTCGAGCGATTCGAGGCGCTCGGCCACCTGTCCAACAGGGAGCGGCAAGTGTTGCTCGGCCTTGCGGCCGGGCGAACGAGCAAGGCCATCGCGGAAGAGCTTGGCATCAGCACAAGAACTGTCGACGTGCATCGGGCCAGCATGTTGAAGAAGCTGCGCGTGCCGAATACGGGTGCGGCGCTGGTGCTGGCCCAGCAAGGTGGCTTGCTGCCCAATTCGTGACTGCCCGCGTGCTCGCTGTGCATCGCAAGGCCAGAGGCCACATGCTTTGACGAAGTTGTATATCGCCGCCAACTATTCGACATTATTGGTCCATGCTCGACCAACTCAGTCAATCCAGACCCGAGGTGCCATGCGAGATACGCAAGCAGAGAAGTCTAGCCGGCTTTGGATCGATTTTCGGCAGGCGGCGTTCGCCTTGGCTCTTGGTCTGGCGGTGTTCCTCGCTGCTAGCGTTTGCGAGTCGCTCCCGCGCGGAGCAAGCGGTGAACTGAGTTTCTGGTTTACAAACGGAATTCCATTGGCCGTGCTGCTCAGGACTCCCGAACGGAGATGGCCCGCGCTGGTTACTTCGGCTCTCGTTGGTGGCATTGCTGCGGCGTATTTCCATGACGGATTGAACGCTTGGTCTGTAGCGAAGCCATTGAGCGCCGTCGTTCAGACTATCCCGTGCGTAATGATCTTCCGCAAAAGGTTCGGGCCGAATTTTGAGATGGTCAGAATTGATCAACTCGCTTGGCTGGCGGGATTGAGCCTGGCAACTACCACATTGCGGGTTGCCGCCTTCTTTCTGTTGGCAGCGTTGTTGGGTGCCAATGTGGATTTTAGCTACCACCACTTCGGGTCATGGCTCATAGCGGGCTATATCGGCCTATTTGTATTTTCCTTGCCGATCCTGGCGATAACGGATCAGTCGTATTCGTCGGGCTTCGGGATAGACCGCTTTGACCTTGGCCTTATCGCCGTCCTTGTCGCGATCCTCGTCCTTGTATTTGGACCAACTAGTTTCTTAGGTGTGTACGTTATCCTACCGATACTGATGCTATTGGGCTGGCGACACGGGCCACAAGGTGCAGGAATTGGGTCACTTCTTACGATCACCATTGCATTATCATTCACTTATTATGGTGTGGGGGCATACCAGTTTTTAGAGAAAGCTGGATTTGGTCCCTCGGGGCGGGCCTATTACGTCGAATTTTTCTTCATCGTCACCTTGCTAGGCACCCTTCCTATCGCGCTTGCCCGCAAGCACCAGATCGCGATGTCGGAAGCGTTGGCGGAGGCCTTGAAGGCAGCCGACCTGCGAGCTGATCAACTGGCCAAACGCGAAACTGAGGCCCTGAAGTTCGCGGAAATAGCTGACCACGCCAGGGAACGCTTGCGCCAGATCATTGAGACATCGACCGACGTCATCTGCACGGTCAACGCTGAAGGTCTCTTTGTGGAAGTAAGCGAGAATTGCGGGAGCATATGGGGTTGGCCACGCGACATGCTGTTGGGACGGTCCGTGTTCGATTTATTCCATCCGGAAGATCGAGACCGATCGGTCGCTGACTTTGAGTTGTTGAAGGCCGGCCAACCCCAGACTTTGATCCGCAAGCGCTTCGTTACGCCTGACGGGTCGATTGTGCCGATTTCGTGGTCGTCCGTCTGGATCGAGAAAGAGCAGCTTAGCCACCATGTCTGTCGCGACATGTCAGAGCTCGATGCGCTTGAATCGCAGATTCACGAGACCCACCGCATGGAGGCTCTCGGCCAGTTGTCAGGCGGCATAGCGCACGACTTCAATAACCTACTCACCATCATGATTGGCAATTGCGAGACGCTGACAACCGAATTGCAGACCCCCCGACAGCGGCGGCTTGCCGAACTGTCGCTCAACGCGGCCGTCAAGGGGAGCGAGCTGATCAGACAGCTACTTGCCTTTGCTCGCCGTCAGCCGCTTGAGCCGCGCTCGTTCG
Source organism: Erythrobacteraceae bacterium (assembly GCA_947479055.1). Classification (GTDB taxonomy): domain Bacteria; phylum Pseudomonadota; class Alphaproteobacteria; order Sphingomonadales; family Sphingomonadaceae; genus CANJYE01. Next base: position 4,028 of record CANJYE010000059.1, on the reverse strand, counting down.
ACGTCAACGTCCTGCTGGATTCCTCCGCTCCGCTGATAGCAAATTCAGTCTATGGCGGACTGGAGTTGTCCATCAACAAATCGGCCGATCTGCGTCTGGCATTTGCTGATCCCTTGCAGACCGAAACGGCCATACTGAACCTGTGCCTGAACGCCCGCGATGCCATGCGAAGCGGTGGGAAGCTCGTCATCGAAACCGCGAACGCAACGTTGACGGAGGATCACCTTCACGTGAATCCTGACGCAACAGCCGGCGACTATGTGATGATCTCGGTCAGCGATACCGGTACGGGAATGACCGAGCAGATTATGAAGCGGATATTCGAACCCTTTTTCACGACAAAGGATGTCGGAAAGGGATCCGGACTTGGGCTCAGTATGGTTCATGGCTTTATCAAGCAGTCACATGGCAACATCGAGCTGATATCTGAACCTGGCAAGGGGACAACCTTCAGGTTGTATCTGCCCGCATCTATGGCTGAAGTGAGCGCAGGTGAAACTCAGTCTCCTTATGCTCAGGAGGCAGTAATGGGAACCGAACATGTTCTGATCGTTGAAGATAACGCAGAGGTGCTTGAACATGTTCGTGATCAATTTAATAGTCTCGGATATCGGCTCTCTTCTGCAATCAATGCGAAAGAAGCCCTCACGATACTCGAAAGTTGCGACACAATCGACCTCGTCTTTACTGACGTTGTCATGCCAGGTGAGATGACAGGGCGCGACCTTGGTGAGTGCATTGCCAGAAAATGGCCCAGGATTCACGTTCTCTATACTTCGGGCTATTCCAAGGAGGCCTTGATCCGGAATGGACGGCTTGTCGATGGGGTTACACTGCTGCCCAAGCCATTTACGAAGGGTCAACTCTCGCGCAGCGTCCGTGCGGCCTTGGATGGCACGCCATGATTGTGCGCTGGAACAAGGACGTGCCGGACTACGGTGCCAGTGAGGTTCACGCCACAACATTCGCGTGATACCGCAGCAAGTCGCACGCATATCTGGATGGAGCCCCGGCCAGGATCGAGGCTTGGCAACGGGACTTCGGCGATTGCCGTTCTCGCACATCTTTGCGGTTCCAGACACCGGCCGGGGTTAACCCCGGCCGATGATTCGCCGGATCTCTCGTTATGGCCGAGGGCAAATCCGGGAAAGGGTCACAGGGCCTCCGACTCTACTCCAAGGTGGGGGAACGTCCGGGCTCAGGCCACCATCGAAAAGGCGTAATGTTGGCACAGGGAATGAATGGCCGGAACGGCAGCTTGTCGCATTTCCTTTCTCCAAAGGAGACTTTCAGGATTGTCGAAGGGTTTCGGGCGCCGGCAGGCGTACTAAACCCGGACGTGTACGACCCGCGGAGCCTCAGGCGATGAGCTATGGGGATTTAGGATTCGGGTGCAGTTTCGCCGGCGGATAACGACCGGTCTGGCGTGGTCGTCCTGTCGGTTGCCGACCGGTGATCGGCTGCATTCGAACGTTCCGACGATAGGCCGATCCAGGTTTTCGCCGGCTTTTGTCGGTGAGCGCGACGTCGGGCATGAACGCCATCGTCGCCCGCAATCTGCGCGTCGCGGGATGGATTGTAGTCAGGCCATGCCGGGTCATGGCACCAGCTCCGGGATGAGCACCAGCGCCATTGGTGGAGCCCGAGGTTGCTGCCAGCGCTGGAAGGTCTCGATGACGATCATGTGCCCGCCACAGCAGGGACACGGCGGGCGCAGATCGGGCGGATCTTCGGGGGTTGGTTCCTCGGCAGCCGTTGCGACGCCTAGCAGTTCACGGGCAAGAGCCAAGTTGGCCTTGCGCGAGGAGCCGGCAAGCAGGCCGTAATGGCGGATGCGGTGGAAGCCACGCGGCAGGACGTGGAGCAGGAACCGCCGCATAAACTCGTCGGTGGCGAGCGTCATGACGCGCTGGCGCTCTGGCCCGTCGCGGCGATAGTCCTTGTAGCCGAACGTGACGCCGTGCTCGTCGAACGCGATCAGGCGTCGGTTCGAGATGGCAACACGGTGAGTGTAGCGCGACAGATACGCGAGCACCGCCTGCGGTCCAGCGAACGGCGGCTTGGCATAGACCACCCAGCGCTTCTTCCGGACCGGCGACAGGTGCCGGACGAACGCGCGCCGATCAGTGAGGTGCGCAGCCGAACCGAAGAACGCCAGTCGGCCCGCATCATGCAGCTGGATCAGCCGGTTCAGGAACAGCCTGCGGAACAACGCGCCCAGCACCCGGACCGGCAGCAGGAAGGCGGGCCGCGAGGAGATCCAACGCGCGCCGCCGGGCGCAATGCCGCCGCCCGGCACGATCATGTGTACGTGCGGGTGATGCATCATCGCCGAGCCCCAGGTGTGGAGCACGGCGGTGATCCCGACACGGGCGCCGAGGTGCTGGGGATCGGCGCCGATCGTCAGCACGGCCTCCGAAGCTGCCCGGAACAACAGATCGTAGACCACCGCCTTGTTCTGCCAGGCGATGTCGGCGACCTCGGACGGCAGCGTGAACACCACGTGGAAGTAGCCGACTGGTAGCAGGTCGGCCTCGCGCTCGGCCAGCCAGGTGCGCGCTGCCGCGCCCTGGCACTTGGGGCAATGCCGGTTGCGGCAGCTGTTGTAGGCGATCCGCCAGTGCCCGCAGTCCTCGCAGGCCTCGACGTGACCGCCCAGCGCAGCCGTACGGCAGTTCTCGATCGCCGTCATAACCTTGAGCTGGACAAGGTTCAGATGCCCGGCATGGGCAGCCCGGTAACCGGGCCCAGCAGATCGGAAGATGTCGGCGACCTCGAGCGATGCGCGCACCGTTCAGCCGTCGGACGCTGCCTGTGCTGTGGCAAACATGCCCAACCGGTCGAGCGGGCTGATCACGCTCTTGACCGTGCGGGTCGCGACGCGGGTGTAAAGCGCGGTGGTCTCCAGCTTGGCGTGACCGAGCAGCGCCTGGATGATGCGGACATCAACGCCGTCCTCAAGCAGATGGGTGGCGAAGCTATGGCGCAACGTATGCGGACCGACCCGCTTGGTGATGCCTGCGGCGTGGGCGGCTTCGGCTGCGATCCGGTGGACCTGCCGGTAACAGATCGGTTTGAGGTAATGCTGCCCGGGGAACAGCCAGCCGTCTGGGTGCATTACGCCCTGCTGTCGGCCGACCTTCCACCACTCCCGCAAGAGCAGCAGCAGATCGTTGGCGAGCATGGCGTTGCGATGCCGGCCGCCCTTGCCACACTCGACCCGGAGCAGCATCCGTTCGCTGTCGACGTCGCGAACCTTGAGCTTGGTAACTTCCGATGCGCGAAGACCGGCTCCATAGGCGACCGACAGGATCGCCTGGTGCTTGATGCTCGTTGTGGCGTCCAGCATCCGCGTAACCTCCTCGCGGCTGAGCACCGTCGGCAGCGCACGGGGGTGCTTCACCCGGTGGAGTTTGCGGGTCAGGTCCTGCCGGTCGAGCGTGCGTGTGTAGAAGAACCGCAAGGCTGAGACGGCCATGTTCATCGCCGGCGCGCCAAGGCCTGTCTCGCGCTGCTCGATCTGGTAGCGCCGCAGATCCTCGTCCGTCGCGAGATCAGGCGGTCGGCCCAGCCAGTTGGCGAACCGTGTCATGTCGCGGAGATAGTTGTGCTGCGTTGCCCGCGACAGCCGATGCAGGTTCATGTCTTCGACGAAGCGCTCACGCAGCGTCGAGGCGGGGCCATGAGAAGTAGTGTTGTTCATCGTTCGACTCCTTGGTGGAAGGAGTCGGAAGCGTCGGCCTATGCTCGGATTCGCTCAACCGAAGCGCGCACTTCGCGTTGTCATCGCAGCATCAGATCTAGGCACCATTCCCGCGCCAGCGGGTTCGTACTCGTCCGACTTAGCTGCCATTGAGAGCCCGACACCCGGCGAACTGAAAGCCAGGCGGTTTGCCGCCCGCGCGGACGCGAGCTCGGTGTTGCAGCCGTAATGCGCCGCGGTCTGCAATAGGGTCCATATTCGACTGGACTTCATCCCCGCAAAGAGCGTTGGTCATTGAGCCGGGCGGTACGCCGGCATACCCTGG
>CANJYE010000058.1 GCA_947479055.1 Erythrobacteraceae bacterium | reverse complement strand
TTCACCACAGCTTCCGCAGGGCGCTTGGCTGGCGATTTTGATTTGGAGAGATTGGGTCTCATCTTCGTTCCTTCGTCACTACGACGAGACCCAATCTCTCCTTAAATCACAACCTCAAATCTGGGCCATAGGTGCTGACGGGGAACACGCGCTCAACCCAATCGCTACCGAAGACAGGCCGGCGGCGGATGCATCTGTGCCCAAAGCGATCGCGCCAATCGCGGTCGCCTGCGCGCCGCGATTGTTGAGGTCCGCCATGTCACCACCGATGGCGATGGCGCCCCTTGCGGTGGCATCGGCGCGCGAACCCAGGGCAGTTGAAGATTCACCGGATGCGTTGCTTGATGCGCCGATGGCGATCGCATCGGTCGAACTGGAATTGGCGCCATTACCAACGGCAACCGCCCCTGTGCCTCTGGCCGATCCTCCAACGGTTGTTGCGCCGTCACCGATTGCCGAGCCCAGGACTGCGGCGGCATTGAAGCCATCGGCAAACGATCCCGATCCGACGGCTACGGCAAAGGGGCCATCGGCTTGCGAATGCGATCCGATGGCTGTGGCCTGACCGCCCAGGGCGTCGGCCGAAAAGCCGACGGCGACATTGAGGTTATCATTCGCGGTTGCCGCGGAACCCAGCGCGACGGAGTTCGTGAATGCAGAACTGCGCGAGCCGATCGAGACGGCGTCAACTCCGGTGGCAGCGCTGTCGGACCCGACTGCCAACGCATTCTCGCCATTGGCCAGTGCCCCGGATGTATCCAGATCTCCGGCATCGCCGCCCAGCGCAATGGCCCCAGCCAGCGTTGCCGCGCTCTGGCCTCCGATGGCAATGTTGGAAGTTCCGTCGGCATTGGCGTCCGCACCGATCGCCACCGCGCCGACCCCGCCCACATCTGCGCTTTGGCCAAGTGCCACGGTGTCGGTAAAATCGGCAAAGGCGGTGTTGCCGACCGCCACCGAGGAGATGCCCGATGCGACCGATTGGCTGCCCAGCGCTGTCGCTGAACCACCGGTCGCATCGGCATTGAAGCCCAGCGCAGTGGCGGACGAGCCGGTGGCTGCTGTCTGGGAACCTATCGCCGTTCCAAAGGCACCGGTCGCCAGTGCATCTTCGCCGCAGGCCACGCGCGTGTTTAGGGCGTTGGAATTGGCCGCGAGATCGGTGTCGGTTCCGGCGGTGGCAATGCCATCGTTGTTGGTATCGAGCAGGCAGTCATCGGCCCGGACTTCAGCCGAAGGCAGGAGCAGGCTGGCAGTCATCAGGCCTGCCACCCCTGCCAGGAGCAACGGACGCAAGGGATTCGCTGATCGAGGCATCGGAATTCTCCCACGGGATTGAACCAGTTGCGCAAATGCTACCGGTTCGGGGAGGGGATTCAAATGACTTCTGATTCAGATGTCCGGTAATCGGACAGATGGGCCGCGCAATCAGGCCCGGGGCCGGATCTCCTCGGCGGCGCGGATCAGGCCGGTCATGCGGCTGGTAATGTAATGGAGATATTGCAGCCCGAACACAGCCAGCTGAATGCTGGCCTCGCGATGGTCTTCCACCCGGCGCAGCACTGCAAGTGCACATATCGCGATCTTGACGCTGTGGAAGACGTCGAGATAGCGCAGCCGATATTCGCCCACTTCCCGGCCGCCCGCCTCGCGATACCAGCGGATGAAATCGTCACGGTCGATCACGCCGCTAGTGGCCGACAGGAAATTGGTCAGGTCTTCCGCCCGGTCTCCGATCCGGGATATTTCCCAGTCGAGCAGGGCTGTGACCCTGCCATCTTCGATCAGCATGTTGTGCAGGCCGATGTCGCCGTGGAGCAGCACCGGGGCATCGCCCTCGGCATCGGTCGGGACGTTTCGCGCCAGCCAGTCCAGCGCGCGGCGGATCAGCGGGGACGGGCCGATATCGTGGATTTCCGCCCGCTCGCGCCAATAGGTCATGAAAGTGCGGGTGTTGTCGGGCAGCGCGGCAATTCCTGCCCAGCGGCCAAGATGGGACGCTGCGAGATGTTCCGGCCAGCGGGTGTAATCGACCTGGTGGAGCGCGGCGAGCGTGGCGGCAACTTCCCGTCCGGTTGCTTCCGGCAAGGATGCGCCCGCCTCCCTGACCGTGCCGTGGACCTGACCGGCCGCCTTGCGCGAAACAATGAAGCGTGTGCCGAAATGAGCTGTATCGGTTTCCAGCCAGAGCGGCTCGGCCACCGGGATGCCCGCTGCATGGACCAGCCGGATGACCGGGTATTCCTTCGCGATGTCGGCCCCTTCCAGTTCCATGAACTTGAGCCCTGGTTCGGCCCTGATCGCAAGGCCGTGGTGGCCGTTCACATCGTCGGTAATGTCCAGCAGCACGGTGATCTTGGAAAAGCCGCCAGGGATGAGCGACACGCTCACGACCTTGAGGCCGGTCCAGTCGGGCTGACGTTCCTTGAGATAGGCCTCGATCGCCGGGGCGGTGAAGCGCGCACGCGGATCGGCGATGCGGCCATCGTCTCTGGCGGCGGTCATGCGGAAGGCGTAGAGACTGTCCTCCCACGCAACGATCCGGTCGAGCAGGTCCTGCGTTTCCGCCGTCTCGTCGCCGCCGCGTTCGCCGACGATCTGTTCCAGCCGCACGGTAACGTCGGCAATGGCCCCGTCCAGTGCCTTGTCGTCCAGTGCAGACGGAAGCGGTGCCGGCAGGCCAGCCAGCGCCGCGCCGCGTATGAGGTAATCCTCGAAGAAGCTGCGGTCGCGGCGCAGGATCAGCTCGTTCAGCACCACATCGATTGCATCGATCAGGCCCTGGGCTTCCGCTTCGGGAGCGAGCGCCTTCAGCCGTTGTCCGGCGAGACGGGCGGTGCCGAGCAGGCGGATGTCTCCGGGGGTCATCGCTGTGTCCTCAAACGCTGGGTGGGAAGGCGTGGAGGAAATCGGTCCACTGCGCTTCCTGGATATCGCCATGGCCGACGCGCCCGTTGCATTCCCACCGCGCAAGGCAGATCGGCACGCGCAGATTGTGCCAGGTGTAGAAAGGGACGACCGCCTGCACGGTGCCGGTGATGGCGAAGTGGCGGCCCTTTGTATCGTAGATATCCATCTCGACCCGCTCCGGCATGCGGGTGTGCGGATCATAGCGCGTGTGCTTGACCGTGCGTTCGATCACCACCGGCTCGCCATCGACAATCATCCAGCCGAACTTGCTGACATTGGCGGGATCGACCGCGAACACATCTTTCCACAGGGGATCGCGATCCGGGTGGTCGATAGCGGTGATGTTGAAGGCGAAATCCTCTCCGAACGTGCAGGTCATCCAGCAGGCGGGCGGGCCGGGATTGGGGTCTTCCAGCCGCGCTTCGCCCCATGACCGGTCGCGGATGTTATAGCCGCCGACATCGTAGCGGGCGCCGCGCAGCAGAAGTTCTCCCTCAACCTTCATCACCTGCTCGTAATGGCGGCTGGACGGCCACATCATCGCGTCGGAGATGGCGGTATATTCAAGATCGTAGCGGTTCTGCCGGGAGGGATCGTCATAGCGCAGGCGGAACTTGCGGCCCGGTTCAAGCATCTCGACCTGATAGCTGTTGTCGAGCCGGAAATTTGTTAGATCGCCCTTCAGCTGGCTGTCGGGCAGGTAGCAACGGTAATCGAACAGCTCGGCCGAAAGCTGCGAGGCCTTCTTGCCCTGGAACACGATCGGCCCCGCGCCCAGCACGTTCAGATTGGGGTGATACCACAGGTAGAGGAAGGCATGGATGTCATGCTCGGGGATGGTGAAGCCGAAGAACTGCGTCTCGGTCAGCGCATAATGCGGTTGGGTTTCGCGATATTGCAGCTGCATCTGTTCGTCACCGTTGCGGTAGGTGCCGAACTCGCTCGCGAAATTTTGGATGAAATAGGCTTCATTTTTGGTCATGATCACTCGGGCCCCACAGTGCGGGTTTCGTCCAACACCGGCTTCAGGGTCGCCAGATCGACCGGGATTGAGCCGTGCTCCTCGATGATCCGCCATTTGCCGTCGTATTTCCGGTAGACGTCCGACAGGCGCGTAGTGAATGCGAAGATAGAGCCATCTGGCCGGGTGAAGCGCCATTTCTGGATGTTGGTGCCGTAAGCGACATCGCCCACCACCGTGACTCTGAAATCCTCGTAGCTGCCTTCGATCGATCCGGTGAAGCTGGCCAGCCAGTGGGTGTTGAGGTCGCGCAGCGCCTTGACGCCGAGGTATTTGAGCGGCGGTGAAAGGTCGATCACCACCAGATCCTCGCTGTCGGCATAGCTGGACATCAGCAGTTCGAGATCTCGGGTCTCGAAGCCCTTGATGATATTGGCGGTGACCTGTTCGACAGCGGCCCGCTCCGCATCCTGGGCTGCGGTTGCGGCCTCGGGCGGCTTCGTCAAGGCCGCTGACGGTTGGCTCAAGGCGATGGCCAGGATGCCGGCCAGTCCACATGCAAATGCTCGCATTGCTCAGTCTCCCATTCTTTCCGCCCTCAGCGGATTTCCAATTGCGGCTAGTGGTCCGATTCTGACATTTGCATCCGTTACCGGCCAGGCGGTGCGCAAATGTCAGAATCTCTTCGGACCACTAGTATCTTTTTGCTTCTAGTGGATTTTACGATTTTGACATTCGCGACCGTGCTATCCGGATGGCGGGATGCGAATGTCAAAATCAATCCACTAGGCGCGGGTCGCTTCGATCGTGGCTCTCATGAAAATCGTCAGATATTGCGAACCCAGCGGGATCATGCGGATATCGTCATAGCCCAGCGGGATGCGGGCGGCGCCGATGTTGCTGCCGAAGTAGTTGCGGAAATTGAGTAGGCATTTGTAGTAATCGAGGCTCGCCTCATCGATCTGCGCGCCGCCGCTGGCGCGGTAATGGGCCATGAACCGGCCCCAGTCCATGTGCAGGCTGACCTGATCCTTGACATAGGCGAGGTCTTCCGCCGGATCGCCGAGGTGGGAGGCTTCCCAATCCACCACGCAGGCGATCGCGTCGTCCTCGACCAGGAAATTGTGCACGAAGCAATCGGTATGGACCACCGAAGGCGGGTTGGCGTTGGCCGGCACATTGCGCAGCAGCCAGTCGATCGTGAACGCCTCGCCCGGCGATGGCAGGCGCGGACCTTTTTCCCATACCGCGCGCATCGACAGGACATTGCGCCGCACCGCCTGCTCGATCGTGTCGCCGGGGCGGGTCGGCAGCGCGCCGTGCGCCAGGTAATCGGCGAAACCGGTCATCGGGATCGCGTGCAGCCCGGCGAGGAACTCGGCTAGGCTGAACAGCAGCGCTTCGGGCAGCGCCGCATTGGCCCCGGCCAGCGTGCCGACCATGTACCCGGCACCACGGCTCATCACGTAATAGGTGCCATCGACATCGGGCATACCGGCAAACAGCCACAGCGGGCGGGGTACCGGCAATCCGGCGTCGGCCACGCGCGACAGGATCTGGAATTCCTCCGCCGCATCATGCGCCCAGTGGCTGAAGAACGGCCAGGGCGCGTTCTTGCGCACCACCAATGGCTGCGGCTGGTGGCCTTCGCTTTCCAGCGTGAAGAAATAGGTCTCGTTGGAAAAGCCGCCGGGAATGGCCCGGTAATCGCTGACGCAAATGCCGCTGCGATTGCTCAGCCGCTCGCGCAGATGGGTTTCCAGCTTCTCGCGGGTGAGGCGCCGGATCGGCTGTGCCGCCTCGCTGGCAGGCAGCGCGGGCGCGGCGGCGAAGCCTTCATGGTAGGACAGTTCCCATTCGGCCGCATCGCGCAGCCATGCGCCGGTTTCCCCGCTGGCGATATCGAGCAGGGCCTTCGCGCCATCATCCAGCAGCGCCATCAGCGCCTGCCAATCCGCCGCGTCGATCCTGCCATAGTCGAGGCCACGTTCAACCGCCGCGAAGCGCACCGGGTCAGCCCCCGGCCACAGCGCCGCCAGCCGCCCGAGCAGCGCGCGGGCGGGAGAGGCCAGCCTTTCGCGCAGCCCCGGCAGCACCGCATCGCGCTTGCGCAGTTCGGCCAGCGCACCGGCGATGACGGCGGCGGTAGGGGCTGCGCCAGTGCCTTCCAGCGCGGGCAGGACCTCCCGCTCCATCGCCAGGCCCATCAGCCGCAGGTAATCCTCTTGCGACAGCAGCAAGTGTGCCTCTCCCGATTGTTCGGGTGCTCTCTTGCCACGCGCCGCGCCGCCTTGCACCCGCCGAATTGCCTGAGCGGGCACGGCGGATGTTTGCGCTGCGCAAAGGCGCTGTCAGATCAGAGCACGCCGCCTTCGCTGAGCTGCCTGACCCGTTCGGCGCTGACGCCCCAGTCGAGCAGCGCGCTTTCGCTGTGTTCGCCGATTTTGGGCGGGCCGCCCTGGATCGCGCCGGGCGTGCCGAGGAAGCGCGGCACCGGGCCGGGCTGGACTGCCCCATCCACAGTCACGAAATGTCCGCGTGCCTTCATCTGGGGATGTTCCGGCGCCTCGCTGAAGCGGACGATCGGAGCAAAGCAGACATCGCTGCCTTCCATGATTGCGCACCAATCGGCGCGGGTCTTGCCGCCGATCACCTCGGTAAAGGCAGCGTGCATTTCGGGATGGCGCGAAAGATCATGCTGGCAGGTGGCGAACCGCTCGGTCAGGCCCAGTTTGGCGAGCAATTCGGAGTAAAACTGCGGCTCGATCGAACCGATCGTGATCCACTCGCCATCGCTGCACTTGTAGGCGCCATAATAGGGTGCGCCGCCATCCAGCTGGTTGGCCATGCGCTCTTCCTTGTAATAGCCGATCTCGCGCATCGCGTGGAAACCGGCTGAAATGAAGCTGGCCGCCTCGCACATGGCCGTATCCACCACTTGCCCCTCGCCGGTGCGGGTGGCGTGGTTGAGCGCGGCCAGCACGCCCGACACCAGCACCAGCGTACCGGCATAGTCGCCGACATAGTTGAGCGGCGGAACCGGCTGGTCCTTCGTGCCGATGGCAAAGGCCGCGCCGCTGATCGCGACGTAGTTGTAGTCATGCCCGGCCATTTGCGCATAGGGGCCGTCCTGCCCCCAGCCGGTCATCCGACCGTAGACCAGCTTCGGGTTGCGGGCGAGCGCGGCTTCGGGGCCGAGGCCGAGCCGTTCCATCACGCCCGGGCGGAAGCCCTCGATCACGATATCGGCCCGGTCGATCAGTTCAAGGCAGGCGGCGGTGCCTTGAGGGTTCTTGAGATCAATGGTGACGGAGCGGCGGCCGCGCCCGTCGAATTCATATTTCGTGCCCGACATCGGGTTGATTCGCGGCCCGCTCTTGCGGTCGACCCGGATGATGTCCGCGCCCATGTCGGACAGCATGGTCGCCGCCAGCGGTCCGGGGCCGATGCCTGCCATTTCGACGATTTTTATGCCCTTCAGCGGTCCCGTTGCCATTCCCATTCTCCTCGATCCGGTTTGCTTTGTCGGTTTCTATGGCATGGCCACGCGCTAATGCAAATTGTCGTGCGGACCGAAGTTTGTCCCGAAGCTTGCCTTGTCCGATTGCGAACTGGGCGTGCGTTTCCGGCTTGGCGGAAGGGGCCGGTTGCATGTTAAGGGGGTTCCAACGCGGCTGCGAGCCGCAGGAGAGACAACGAAGGAGGCTACAATGGACAATCTCGCGCATGCCGTGAACTCGGAGAATGAATGGCGGCTTGAGACGCCCGAGCCGCAGGGCTGGGGGCAGAGCACGCATCCCGCCGCGGCCAACAAATATTACATGATCTCGGTCGATGCCCATCTGATGCCGCCGCGCGACATGTTCGTGAAGCGGATGGACACGAAGTGGCACGATCTGCTGCCGCGCATGGAAGTGCGCGATGGCGTGCGCTACCTCGTCACCGAAGGCGCCCGGCCTCATCCGCTGATCGAATTCACCCTTTCAGGCGAGGACGAATACCGGATGAAGACCGGCGGAACGCTGCCCGATCCGGAAAAGCAGGAAGGCGAGGACATCTCGGTCCGCATCGCCGACCAGCGCGCCGACGGCATCGATGGCGAGGTGATCTTCCCCAACGGCCCGGCGCTGATGATGTATGCCTCGAAGAACATCGAATTCGTCGCCGCGCAATGCGCCGCGTGGAACGACTGGGCCTATGAAGTGTGCAGCCCGCACTGGGATTTCTGCAATCCCGTTGCCGCGATCGCCTCAGCTGACGTGAACCTGGCGGTCAAGGAAGTCGAACGGGTCGCCAAGCTGGGCTACCGCACCCTGATGCTGCCGTGCAAGCCGGTGTTCGGCCCGAACAACGTCTCGGACCCGAACTACAATCTCAAGATGTACGATCCGATGTGGGCGGCGATCCAGGAAGCGGACCTTGCCATCACCTATCACGTCTCCACCGGCATGGATCCGCGCGGCGCACGCAGCACCGGCGGCGCGGTGATCAACTATGTCATCCATTCGCTGGCACCGACGATCGAACCGATCGTCAACATGTGCGCATCGGGCGTGTTCGAGCGCTTTCCCAAGCTGCGCGCGGGCACGATCGAAGCCAATGCCGGCTGGGTGCCATGGATGATGGCCTCGATGGACGAAGCCTATCGCAAGCACCACATGTGGGTCGCGCCGAAGATGGGCGGCCTGCCGAGCGATTATTATCGGCAGAACTGCTTCGCCTCCTTCGGCGAAGACGAGGCGGCAACCTTCCAGGCCGAGCATTTCGGGCTGCAGGACAATTTCATGTGGGCCAATGATTATCCCCACCATGAAGGCAGCTGGCCGCATTCCGCCCCGGCGATCGAGCGGACCTTCGCTGCCAATATGAGCGAGGAAACCCGCCGCAAGGTGCTCGGTCTCAATGCCGCGCGCGTGTTCAAGTTCGACGTTCCGGCCAAGTACAAGGCCTGACCCCGCTGCCGACCCCGCCCGTGATGGGCGGGGTCGGCACGCCCGTTCTGTAACGCCCATTGTCGTAACTGTCATTCCATGGCAGACTGCCCCAAACAGAAACATGGGGGGCAAGGGCATGAACACATCCATCCAGAAGGCCTGTATCTGGGTCGCGCTGTTCGGCGCGGCGCTGATCGGCGTGGCGTTCGTCATAATGGGTTTCATTCCCGCGCCGCCGCCCTCCGCCGACGCGGCGACGATCGCGGCGATGTTCCGCGACAATGCCTTGGGCATGGTGATCGGCGCGACGCTGCTGACCGGGGCTTTCGCCATGATGATCCCGCTCTATGCGGTGATTTCCGGCCATATCGAGGCGATGGAGATCGCTTCCGGCAGCCCCCAGGCTCCGCTGGCCAAGGCACAACTGGCGCTTGGCGTGATCGCGGTCTGCGTGCCGGGCGTGGTCGGCTCGGCCTGCTGGATGGCGGCCGGCTATCGCCCGGAACGCCCGGACGAGGTCATCCTCCTGCTCAACGATCTGGGCTGGATGATTATCTTCGCGGCGGTTATCGCAGGGTTGCTGCAGGTGTTCATGCTGGGCATCGCGATTTTCGCCGATCGCTCCGCCAGCCCGGTTTTCCCGCGCTGGTTCGGCTATTTCAACGTCTGGATCGGAGTGGCCTTCCTGCCCGGGGGCCTGCTCGCGCTGTTCCGGACCGGCCCTTTCGCGTGGAACGGGCTGTTCTGCTACTGGCTCGGGCTTACCGCCTTTGGGCTGTGGTTCGGCGTGACCGCCTGGCAACTGCTCAGGGCGGCGCGCTGAGAGAATGCCGGACTGCATTGTCATCCAATAATTCCGGCGTGTTTTGCAGTACAAGGGGCCTTTCCGATGCCAGAAGATCATGGGATAGTTCAACTGTTGGACTTAGCGCCCGGAAGCGGCGAGCCGCCAATCGGTATGAGATAAACAGGGAGCAGGAATGATGAGAAAGCCAGCCAGTCAGCTGAATACGCGCGCAGTTTTGCTGTGCGCCACCCTTTTGAGTTCGGCCATTGCCATGCCTGCCTTTGCGCAGGACGCGGGCGCGGAGACGGCATCGTCGGGCAATGGCGAAATCATCGTCACTGCCCGCAAGCGCAACGAAACCGCGATCGACGTCCCGGCCGCGATCACCGCGCTGGGGGCCGAAAGCCTCGAGAAATACGGCACCAAGGATTTCTGGGGCCTGCAGAACCAGGTCCCCGGCCTGATGATCCAGGATATTCCTTCGTCCGGCGGTGGCGCGGTTGCGCTGCGGGGCATGGCCAGCTCGCCCAACAATCCCGCGATTGACCAGACTGTGGCGATCAACATCGACGGTGTGCAGGTCGGCGCAGGCCAGATCATCCGCCTCGGCCAGATGGACCTGCAGCAGGTCGAAGTGCTCAAGGGACCCCAGGCGCTGTTCTTCGGCAAGAACTCGCCGGCGGGCGTGATCTCGATGCGGTCAGCCGATCCGGGCGACAAGCTCGAGGTGAAGGGTTCGGTCGGCTATGAATTCAACGCCCGCGAGCTCGTTACCGACCTGGCGATAGGTGGCCCCATCACCGACACGCTGGGTGCGCGGATCGCCGTCGGCTACAACACGATGAGCGGCTGGTTGAAGAATACGGCGCAGGCCATTCCTGGCTTCACCTTCGCACCGCCGGGCCGACGCAGCCCCAACAAGGATGAGCTGATGCTGCGCGGCACGCTGGTGTTCAAGCCGAGCTCCGCCTTCTCCGCCCGGTTCAAATACAACTATTCGCACATGAAGAGCGACAGCGATATTTTCGATCGCCAGCAGCGGATTGCCTGCCCCTATGGCGCTCCGCAGACGAACGGCTTTCCGGGGACAATCGATTGCAAGGCGGACGATGTCACCACCAATGGCGGGCAGGACCCGCGCCTGATTGCATTTCTTGAGGCTCTCAATACCGACAAGTACAAGTTCCATCCCACCGGCCAGAAGATGTCGATGCAACTGGCCTCGCTGGAACTGAATTACGAGTTGATGCAGGATATCAACCTCACCTCGGTCAGCGGTTATTTCAAGATCAAGGACCGGTTTGGCGGCACAGCCATGTACCAGAGCTATGGCGGTCTTGTGAACGACAACCCGTCCATGCGGCGCGAGGTTTCGCAGGAAATCCGGCTCGCCTCGTCGAGGGCGGATTGGCCGGTCAACTTCGCGATTGGCGCCTATTATCAGGACACCAAGATTACTAACGCCAACTTTTCGGCCATCGACTCGTACGCCCTGCGCAAAGGTGCGCCCGGTTCTCCTCCGCCGGGGACGGTTTGTGGGTCCTGTTCAGAATCGGACTATATCACGAACGGCACCGCGAAGTCGGTCTTCGGGCAGCTGATTTTCAAGCCCGTGGAGCAGATCGAAATCGCGGGCGGCATTCGTTACACCGAGGAAAAGAAGGACTTGCAGGGCTTCCTGAACGGTGTGCGCAAGGACGGGATCACGGATCCGACCAATCCCGCCTATCTCGTCGATCATGTGAAGTTCACCAACACATCGCCGGAAGTCACTCTCCGCTATCGGCCCACCAAGGACTGGACGATCTTCGGGGCATGGCGCAATGGCTTCAAGTCGGGCGGGTTCAACACCGGCAATGGTTCGGCCAACAGGGTCAACAACAATCCCGATCCGCTCGGCCCGCGCTATACTGACATCAGCTACAAGCCCGAGAAGATCCGTGGCTTTGAAGCAGGTGTGAAATATTCGAACGGACCTTTCCGGGCCAATCTCACCGCCTATACCTACAAATACAAAAACCTTCAGGTCGCGACCTTCGATCCGATTTCACTGTCGCAACGGCTCATCAACGCGGCTGCCGCGAAGATCAAGGGCATCGAGGGTGATTTCACCTGGCGCACTCCGCTGGACGGCTTCGAAATTCGTGGCTCGTTCAACTACAACAAGGCCCGGTACTCCAATTTCCTCGCGGGCTGCTACGCTGGCCAACTGGTTTCGGAAGGCTGCAATCTTACTCCGAACCCAGCATTGGTCAGCTTGATTGCGGGTGGGTTCGATCCGGCAGGCAGCGTTGCTTACCCAGCAGGTGCCAAGTATCAGAATCAGAACCTGACGGGCCGTCCATTGGTGCTGGCACCTGAATGGACCACCACCATCGGCTTCAGCTACGAAACCGGCGTTGGCACGGATCTGAAGGCCGGACTCAGCAGCGACCTGCTCTATTCCAGCAGCTTCTTCGGCCAGCTGGAAGAAGCCCCGCAGGGCAAGCAGAAGGGCTATGCCAATCTCGACGCCACCCTGTTCGTCGGGGCAGAGGATGGCCGCTGGAGGCTCTCGCTGATCGGTCGCAACCTGACCGACGTCTATCGCGCGCGCTTTGTCAGCCAGACGCCGCTGACTGGCATTGCCTCGTTTGCCGGTACAAACAACCCGGGCGGTCTTCCCGACTTCTCCGGCAACGTGAACCGTGGCCGCGAAGTGCGGGTGCAGGGTTCGTTCAAGTTCTGACCTGATTGCCTGACAAAAAGGGGCGCCGGCAAGCTTTCGAGCCTGCCGGCGCCCTTTTTATTGGCCCCGCTTGGTTACTGGCCCCAGACCTTGGTCCCGGCGAGATAGCGGTCCAGCTCCACATGGAAATGGCGCAGGCGGGCTTCCTGCTCGCTCCACAGCGGGCCGCGGAAGCCGCGCGAATGGGCACCGCGCTGCACGACCGGCAGCAGTTCGCTGTCCTGGTCCAGCACCGAGCCGAGCCCGGGCGGCTCGCCAAGGCCGGTGCGGACGATCTCCGGGCGGGTCGCGCCGCTGGTGTCGGTCCCTTCAGCCAGCCCCATCCAGCCGGGGGCGGCATAGCCAGGGATGTCCTCGCGCTTGAACAGGATCATGGTGTCATAGGTGAACTGGCCCGGATCGGTCGGGTGCGGCTCGAACCGGTGCAGGAACACCGCTTCGGGATGGCAGCCGATCTGGATGTTCGGAAACACGCTGAACACCACCGAATCCGACAATTGCGAATCGCTGAACCGCTCATATCCCAGCCCGTATTGGGCGGAACGTTCGCGCTTGGCCTGCTGCACGGCGGCGCGGGTGTCCTGCGCGGTGCCGGTGTAGCTGTCGGGATCGATCCCCGCATCGCGCAGCATCATCTGGATGCCGGGATTGACCGCCTGCTGATCGCCGAAGCGCGGGCTGGGCTGGGCGAAGGGCACGAACTGGCGGCTGATCCCGTTGGGATAGAGATCGATCTGGGTCCGGTCGTCCATCAGGCACTGGGTCTGGGGATGGACGGCATGGAGGTGGTAGATCTCGGCAAAGGCATCGACCCCGCCTTTCCAGTTCGCCCCCCAGTCTGAGCGCTTGTGCTGGACGACATTCATCTGGTCGATCCGGTAGAGTTCCAGATAGTCCGCCAGCACGCCCAGATATTCGCGCAGCGGCGGCACGTCGTCGCTCATCGAGATGAAGATCAGGCCCCCCACTTCCTCGCAGCGGACCGAGCTGAGGTTGGTGCCGTGGCACAGCACCTTGGGGTTGAAGGTTTCCGCATCGGTGATCTTGGCGTTGCTGCCGTCAAGATTGAACTGCCAGCTGTGGAACGGGCAGGTGAAGCGGCTGACCGAACCGAAATCGACGATCGCCAGCTGGCTGCCGCGATGGGGGCAGGCGTTGTAATGGGCCTTGATCGAGCCATCTTCGTCGCGCACCACGATGAAGCTTTCCAGCCCGGTCTCGAACCGCAGGAAATCGCCCGCATCGGGAATGTCGCTGACCACGCCGGCCAGCAGCCAGGTCTTGGTGAAGACCTTGTCCCATTCTGCCCGGGCGAAGGCCGGATCATGGTAGCGCGCCGGCTCGGGCCGGGCGGTGCCGTTATCGGGCCGGGGCACTTCGCGGTTGAAGGGATGGTCCGCATCGGTGTGCACCGGCCAGTTGCGGAAATTCCAGTTGTTGTCTTCAACACCCATGGCTCAAACTCTCCAGACGGCCAGCCCATCGCGTGGCGGATGGGTCCGGCAGATGCCTATACAAGTTTGTTGTCCCAGAATTCCGGGATTCGCGCAAGGCCCAGCTAAAACCGTTCAGCTTTTACCCCGACTTACCGCGCTTGCCGGGAATATCGCACCAGTCGGCCCGGCCGTGCCCCGGTGGCCTCATCATTTTCCCTCGTGATGACGCCGGAAACCATGGTTGCCCGGTAGCCTGTCGTCCGGGTCATGATCCGCCGCGCGCCGCTCGGCAGGTCGGCGTGATAGCGGGGGGCGTGCACCTTGAGGTCGTCCAGCCCAAATACGTTGATGTCGGCCTTCATGCCTGGTGCGATCGCGCCGCGATCATAGAGGCCGATCGATCTTGCGCATTTCTGGGTCATCCAGTGCACGACCTGCTCAAGTAGCACTTTCGGCCCGCGCTTGCGGTCGCGACACCAGTGGGTCAGCATGAACGTGTTGATCGAACCGTCACATACGGTCAGCACATGGGCACCGACATCGGACGAACTGAGAACGACATTATCCAGTTGCATCGCGGCTCGTACCGCTTCCAGATCGCCATGAGCATAGTTGGTGAAAGTGATGTAGGTCCTCGGTCGCTCGCTATGCTCCAGCATGAAGTCGTAAATGGTCTCAGGCAGCGACTTGCCGGTTTCCCGTGCCAGCGCGGCGAGCGAGCGTTCCGGGGCGGGTTCGTAATCGAGATCCTCGCCAAGGTCGAAAAACCGCTCCATCGCGCCAGTGAACATTTCTCCCAGCGTGCCGGGCGCGTTATTCTCTGAGAGAATTCTCGCCTTGATCTCCGGCCGGGCCAGCTGCTCCAGCCAAGTCTCGATCGGTTGCTGGATCACCTGCTGGAAGGTGGGAGTGTTGAGGAAGGGATTGGTGCCAAGGAAGCCGAGTATCGCGCCGGCACTGCGCCCGCCGAACTGGGCGATCGCCTTGCCCTTCTTGCTCATCCGATCAAGCTGCTCGAACTGCTGCTTGTAATGTTCCGGCTCGCCGGAAAGCTGGTGCATCAGCACATGCAGATCGACGCCGGTTTCCTTCACCACGTCCTCAATCAGCGCCATGTCGCGCCGCAGGCCTTCCGCGTTCTCGCCGGCAATGCCTTCGGGTACGACCTGGAAATAGCCGCCATGCTCCATGACCGGTCGGGTCAGGGCGACCAGTTCGGGCAGATCGACATGGAAATCGGGGGTCATTTCACCACGCGTCGTCCGGTGTACCGGGCTGCGCGATGTGGCGAGGCCGAATGCCCCTGCCTTCATGCCCTGTTCGACCTGATCCACCATCAACGCCAGATCGTCGCCGGAGGCGCATTTGTCGGTGCCGACTTTGTTTCCCATGGCCCACAGCCGCAGCGGCCCATGCGGGATCAGGCAGCCGACATCGAAGGTCCGGTCCATGCTGTCGAGCGCATCGAGATATTCGGGGAAGGTGTTCCAGCGCCAGTCCATACCGACATGGAGCGCGGTGCCGGGAACTTCCTCCACCCCTTCCATCAGTTCGATCAGCCGTTCCTGCATGCCCTCGCGCACGGGCGCGAAGCCAACCCCGCAGTTGCCCATGATTGCGGTGGTGACGCCCGAACTGAAAGATGGGTCCAGTTCCGGGTCCCAGGTGGCCTGGCCATCGTAGTGAGTATGGATGTCCAGCCATCCAGGCGTGACGTAAAGCCCGGTTGCATCGATCACGCGATGGGCTGGCCCGGCTAACGTTCCAACCTCAACGATCTTGCCATCCCTGATGCCAACATCAGCGGTGAACGGGGCCGTACCGGTCCCATCGACAACGCTTCCGCCCCTGATGATCGTATCCAGCATCCCGCTTCTCCCGGCCACGTCCTGTTCTTGAGCCTTGGATGCTATGGACTGAGCCCTTTGTGGCAAGGGTATACCTTGTCATCAGTGCCGATATGACAAGATTTATCTGGACACGTATGGCGTGTCAGGCATCTCTGCACATGCAGCAACGGCAATGGGCATGGGTATGATGGCTAAAGCTTCAAACCGGCACTCATGCTTGCCGGACCCGTGCGAGCCGCTCGACAACCAGGGGGGAGATGGCGGGGCGGCGATGGGCAAGCGGCGCCTGAAGGCTGCCGAGACGCTGGCGGCAGCACGGGGCCTGATCATCGAGCTGCGGTTCACCGGATTTACCGTCAGGGGTCTCGCCCAATCCTGCGGCCTATCGACCCAGGCCCTTCACAGTCGCCTTGGCAGCAGGGACGCGATCATCGCGGCCGCGATCAACGATTATTCGCTTGCCCTGTATCGGCATGGTGGCGAGGCCATGCCTCAACGCAACGCGGTACTTTCCTTCGTCCACGCCTTTGCCGATGCTTGCGAAGCCTATCCCGAGTTTTTTCGCCGCATCCTTCCCAACACCTATTTCGAGCGCAGTGGCGCGCAAGTCTTCGAACGGACCCACGCCTATGGCACGCTCCTCATCCATGGTGGTCTCGCGGCGATGCGCCGACAATCGCGGATCGCCGAAAGCGCTGACCTGCGCGTGGCAGCAACCGCCATTTCGACGCTGATGGGCGCAACGCTGCTCGACTGGGCGCGCGGTTCGATCAGGACTGCGGAACTGCGCCGGCAGATGCTCTACAAGGTCGATCTGCTGATGACCGGACTGGAGAACCGCTGACGCGCACCGACGATGGCAACGACAAGCGCATCGAAAGCGGGGCCGGCAATCTCTAAACCGACATTTCCCAGATGGGCTGCGCGATGAGCCCGATTGTAGGAGAGATTGCGGCGGAATGCGCTTTGGAGCAACCGGATTCTGACATAGCATCCAACTGAGCCGCTGTTTGGCACCGCAATCGGACGATGCGCCGCCGCCGGGCATGC
>CANJYE010000057.1 GCA_947479055.1 Erythrobacteraceae bacterium | reverse complement strand
CGCCTCAATGCAGGGCCGTCAAAATCATCACGCAAGCCAATCGCTGAACCCATGATCGCGCCCTCCAAAGCACAACCTCATAGATTCAGACTTTCAGCCGACAGGGAATCCCCCCATGTGAGTCACCCACAGCGCAGTTTGGTATTACTGTTACTGGAGACGCAAGAATCCGCATCTGGCGATGAACGCCAGATGAACGGATAAAATTTTCTCTTAAAATTTAAGATCTTATCTGGAGGTCTAAAATATCACTTCCGGCGCCGCCGTCACTTGATCTCGCATTCCGGTGACAGGCGGAAATCGAGATATTTGTCGACCGAGATCATCAGGTCTTCCAGTTCATGCTCGAAAAAATGGTTGGCGCGGGGAATCTCGTCATGGTGAATCGTGATGTGCTTTTGCGTGCGCAGCTTCTCGACCAGCTTTTGCACGGCCAGCGGCTGCACCACGGTGTCACCGGTGCCCTGGATGATGATCCCGGAGGCCGGGCAGGGAGCAAGGAATGTGAAATCGTACATGTTGGCCGGCGGCGAGACCGAGATAAACCCGCGAATTTCCGGGCGGCGCATCAGCAACTGCATGCCGATCAGTGCCCCGAAGCTGTAGCCGGCGATCCAGGTGGTCTGCGCTTCGGGATGGATCGACTGGACCCAGTCGAGCGCGGCGGCGGCGTCTGACAATTCGCCGATTCCGTTGTCGAAGCTGCCCTGGCTGCGGCCTACGCCCCGGAAATTGAAGCGCAGTGTGGCAAAGCCACGGTCGGCGAAGGTCTTGTAGAGCCGCTGGACAATCCGGTCATTCATCGTCCCGCCGCCCTGCGGATGGGGGTGGAGTATCATCGCAACCGGCGCGCGGGGGCGGGTTCCGGGCTGGAAACGGCCTTCGAGACGGCCTTCAGGACCGGGGAAGATGACGGCGGGCATGGGCGGTTCTCTATCGGACAAAGGGATGTGGACGGCGCGACTGGCGCCCGGGATGTGCAAGGCTATATAGTGCCGCGTCTGTTTTTCGCAATTCCCGTGCACCGGAGCCGATTTGCGCATCTATCTCGATCATGCGGCGACCACGCCGATACTGCCGGCAGCGCGCGATGCGATGGAGCATGGCTTCCGCCTGTGGGCCAATCCCTCAAGCCCGCATGCCGAAGGCCGCGCCGCGCGCGCTGCGCTGGAGGACGCGCGGACGCGGGTGAAGGTGGCAATGGGTTGGGAAGGGGAACTGGTGTTCACCTCGGGTGCGAGCGAAGCTCTGGCACTGGCTGTCAGCCGCTGCGCAAAGCCGCTGAAGGGCGTTTCGGCGGTGGAACATGATTCGGTGCTGCGTCTGTCAGGCGATGTGCGACGCCATGATGTCGATCCGGTAACGGGGCTTGTGGGAAGTGGGTGGGACACTGC
This sequence comes from Erythrobacteraceae bacterium, assembly GCA_947479055.1. Taxonomy (GTDB): domain Bacteria; phylum Pseudomonadota; class Alphaproteobacteria; order Sphingomonadales; family Sphingomonadaceae; genus CANJYE01. The sequence goes on along the minus strand of CANJYE010000057.1, from coordinate 16,347 downwards.
GGGTGGACTGGTCGCGGTCCAGCACGCCAACAACGAAACCGGCGTTATCCAGCCGTTGACACGGGTGGCGGCAGATGTGCGGGCCCAGGGGGGCTGGCTGCTGGCCGATTGCGCGCAAAGTGCAGGCAAGCTCGATTTGCCCGATGCGGACCTGATTGCGATTTCCGCCCACAAGTTTGGCGGGCCGATCGGCATCGGCGCTCTGCTGCTGCGCGATTGGGCCATGCTCCAGCCTACCGGCGGGCAGGAGCGCGGATACCGGCCCGGTACAGAGAACCTGCCCGGCGCGCTGGCGATGGCTGCCGCGCTGGAGGCGGGGCGGGCGTGGCTGGGCGAAGTGGCAGAACTGCGCGCGCGGCTGGAACGCGGTATCGAGGCGGCGGGCGGCGTGGTCGTTGCCCGGGCCGCGCCCCGCATTCCGACAATAGGGGCCTATCGGATGCCCGGGAAATCGGCGAATGCGCAGTTGATCCGGTTCGATGCCATCGGCTTTGCGGTCTCGGCGGGAAGTGCCTGTTCATCCGGCTCGCTCAAGCCGAGCCATGTGCTGGCCGCGATGCGCCAGGAGGGAGCGGGCGAGGTGATCCGGGTGTCGATCGGGCGCGAGACGACCGAGACGGATATCGAACGCTTTCTGGCGGCATGGCAGGAGATCGTGGCGTGATCTACCTCGATTATCAGGCCACCACTCCGCTTGCCCCCGAAGCGCGCGCGGCGATGCTACCCTGGCTGGACGGGCCGGATGGCATGGGATTTGGCAATCCCCACAGCCAGCACAAGATGGGCCGCGCCTCCGCCGCCGCCATGGAAGTGGCACGCGAGCAGGTGGCCGGGCTGTGTCCCCCGGGCGGGCGCGTGATCTTTACCGGCTCCGCCACCGAGGCGATCAACCTCGCCTTGCGCGGGTCCGCTCCGGCCGGAGACCGGCGCCCGCTGGCCGTTTCGGCGATCGAACATGCTGCTGTGCTTGATACCGCGCAGGCACTTGGTAGTCCGGTGGCGACGATCCCGGTCAATGGGGAGGGGATCGCCGACCCGCAGGTTTCCTTGCCCGCAGGCACGCGACTGGTGGCGCTGATGCAGGTCAACAACGAAATCGGCACGATCCAGCCCTGCGCGGAATTGTTTGCCCGCGCGCGCTCCATCGGGGCGCTGACCCTGTGCGATGGCGTGCAGGCGGCGGGCAAGATCGCGCTGGCCCAGGCCGACATGATCGCCCTTTCCGCGCACAAGCTGCATGGCCCGAAGGGGATCGGCGCGCTGTGGATCAGGGACGGGGTGCAGCTGACCCCGATTCTTACCGGCGGTGGGCAGGAGCAGGGCCTGCGTTCCGGCACGCTCAGCCCGGCGCTGTGCGCCGGCTTCGGGGCGGCAGCGGCGCTGGCGGCAGAGCGGAGGGAGGTTGATCACAGCCATGTGGAAAGGCTGTGGAAAAAGGCGGTGGAACTGCTGGATAAGCGGTGGATCATCAATGGCAGCAGCGAACACCGCTGGCATGGCAATCTCAATATCCGCCGCGAAGGGCTGGATGTGGCCCGCTTGATGTCCGACTTGCGCGATTTGGCCTTTTCAGCGGGCTCTGCCTGTGCCAGCGGGTCCGGGCGGCCGAGCCATGTGCTCAAGGCGATCGGGCTGGATAGCAGCGAAGCAAAATGCTCGATTCGCCTGGGGTTCGGGCGCTATACTGGGGAAGCTGATCTGGAAGCAGCCGCGAGGGCGATCAACGCCGCCGCAGACAGGCAGGAAATGACATGATCCGGGTCGAATTCACTACCAGGGACGGCGAAAAGCTCGTTGTCGAGGCCGAAGAAGGGGCAAACCTGCTCGACGTCGCGCAGGCCGCCGACATGTCCCTGGAAGGCACATGCGAGGGGCAGATGGCCTGTTCCACCTGCCATGTTGTGGTCGATCCCGAATGGTTTGGCCGGCTGCCTGCCGCCAGCGAGAACGAAGAAGACATGCTCGACCTAACCGCCGCGATCGAGCGGACCAGCCGCCTGTCTTGCCAGATCACGCTGACCGCCGAACTTGATGGCCTGTCGCTGCGCATCCCGCGCGAGAGCCGGGACATGCAGCGGCGTTGACGCCGCGCGCGGTGCTGGTAACACCCGTTCCGATAATTCAGTTGCATTGCTTCCCGTCGCGAGGAAGCTCGCGCTGATTGACGGCAAATGGGAGACGGTAATGGGTTGGAAAGCTGTGACATCGGCGCTTTCCGCGCTGGGCCTGCCGCTGGTCCTGGCGGCCTGTGGTGGGGGCGACAAGGCTTCCGGGCCGCTCGCCCCGACCGCGTTCGAACAGCGCTTCGGTGCCGAATCGCAGATCACGCCCGACAATGTCTCCGACCTTGGCCTGGCCTGGTTCCACCAGTTCGACACCGATCGCGGGCAGGAAGCGATCCCGGTTTACAATGATGGCGTGCTTTACACCGTCACTGACTGGTCGATCGTCTATGCCTTCGACGCCAAGACCGGCGAGAAGCTGTGGTCGTTCGATCCGCAGGTCCCGCATGATCGCATGACGCTGGCCTGCTGCGACGCGGTCAGCCGCGGGATCGCGGTGGACAAGGGCAAGCTGTTCCTCGCCGCCTATGATGGCCGCGTGATCGCTCTGGATGCGAAAAGCGGCAAGCAGCTGTGGTCCGAGCAAAGCTTCATCGACACCTCGAAGCCCTATTCGATCACCGGTGCGCCGCGCGTGGCCGGCAACCGGGTGATCGTCGGCAATGGCGGCGCGGAATTCGGGGTGCGCGGCTATATCACCGCGTTCGACACTGAAACCGGCAAGAAGGCCTGGCGGTTCTTCACCGTGCCCAATGCCGCTGGCAAGCCGGATGGGGAGATTTCAGACCAGGTGCTGGCCGACAAGGTCAATGCCAGCTGGTCGCCGGGCGCGTGGACCACCACGGGCGGCGGCGGCACCGTCTGGGATGGCATGGCCTATGACCCGGAAACCGACCTGTTCTATTTCGGCGTCGGCAACGGCAATCCGCACAATTACAAGATCCGTTCGGGCGGCAAGGGCGACAATCTGTTCCTGTCATCGATCGTGGCAGTGAAAGGATCGACTGGCGAATATGTCTGGCATTATCAGGAAACGCCGGGCGAGACCTGGGACTATACCGCCACCCAACCGCTGATGCTGGCCGATCTCACGATTGGCGGCAAGCCGCGCAAGGTCATCATGCAGGCGCCCAAGAATGGGTTCTTCTACGTGCTGGACCGGTCTACCGGCGAGCTGCTCTCGGCCGATGCCTTTACCGATGTGAACTGGGCCAAGGGCATCGACCTCAAGACCGGCAAGCCGATCGAAAATCCCGACGCACGGATGGGCAAGGGCAGCTTCGACATGATCCCCGGCCCGCTGGGCGGCCATGGTGCGCAGAACTGGTCCTACAGCCCGAACACCGGGCTGGTCTACATTCCCGAACAGCACCTGATGCACCATTACGCGGTGGGCAAATGGACCTATGAGCCGGGCCATTTCAACATCGGCTTCGATCTCTCCGCCGCCGCTGTCGCCACGCCTGACCTGCTCAAGGAAGCACGCAAGAACGCCTGGGGCGATCTGGTGGCGTGGGATCCGGTGGCCAAGAAGGCAAAATGGAAAGTGCGCCACAAATGGTTCTACAACGGCGGCACGCTGGCAACCGGCGGCAATGTCGTGTTCCAGGGTTCGTCCGACGGCAGCTTCAATGCCTATGACGCCACTGACGGCAAGCAGCTGTGGAACTACAAGGCCGGCAATGGCATCATCGCTGCGCCGATCAGCTATGCGGTGGATGGCAAGCAATACATCGCGCTGATGGTCGGTTATGGCGGGCCTTCGGCCTTTGTCGGCGGTTTGACTCCGCTGCAGCCGCGCCGCCCCGGCCGCCTTATGGTGTTTGCGCTGGACGGCAAGGTTCAGGCTCCGGCCTATCCGGTCGAAGTGCGCGCGCCGCCGCTCGATCCTTCCGTCACCTCCAAGGGCGATATCAAGGCCGGCGCGGTGACTTTTGCCCAGAACTGCGTACCCTGCCACGGTCCGGCCGCGCTCAGCCGCTATCAGGCGGACCTGCTGCGCTCCGGCTTCATGACCAGCCCCGCAGCGCTTCACGGCGTACTGGCCAACGGCACGGAAAAGCATCGTGGCATGCCGCCATTCACCGGGGTGCTGAACGACACCGAGATCGAAAACATCCGCGCCTATGTGATCGACCGCGCCCGCAAGGAAAAGCCGGGCGACGGCCAGTAATGAGTTAGTGGATTGCACGTTGCCACCGCTACCGATTGTCCGGTGGCGGTGGTAGGGCGCGGCCATGGTCACCACCGAACCCGATCCCTTTGATGCCATTGTCGATGCGCCGTTCGACAGCGCGCTGTCGGAACGCTATCTCGTCTATGCGTTGTCCACCATCACCGCGCGTTCGCTGCCGGATCTGCGCGACGGACTGAAACCGGTCCACCGCCGCCTGTTGTGGGCGATGCGGCAACTGAAGCTCGATCCCGGCAACGCCTTCAAGAAATCGGCCCGCGTGGTGGGCGATGTGATCGGCAAGTATCACCCGCATGGCGATGCCTCGGTCTATGATGCGATGGTCCGCCTCGCGCAGGATTTCGCGCTGCGCTATCCGCTGGTCGAAGGGCAGGGCAATTTCGGCAATATCGACGGGGATAATGCCGCCGCCTACCGCTACACTGAAGCGCGGCTGACCCACACTGCGATCCGGCTGATGGCGGGGCTGGACGAAGGCACCGTCGATTTCATTCCCACCTACAATGGCGAGGAGGAAGAGCCGGAGATTTTTCCCGGCCTGTTCCCCAATCTTCTGGCCAATGGTTCGAGCGGGATTGCCGTGGGCATGGCAACCTCGATCCCCAGCCACAATGTTGCCGAAGTGGTCGATGCCGCGCTGGAGCTGATCGACAATCCGCATGTCGAACATGGCCGGCTGATGCAACTGTTCCAGGGCCCGGACTTTGCCACCGGCGGCGTAATCGTCGACAGTCCGGCGCAGATTTCGGCCGCCTATGAAACCGGGCGCGGCAGTTTCCGGGTGCGCGCCCGCTACTTCGCGGCGGAGGCGGAGAAGGAGGAAGATCGCGAGGCCGGGATCGAACGGCTGGGTGGAGGCCAGTGGCAGCTGGTCGTATCGGAAATCCCCTACATGGTCCAGAAGGGCAAGCTGATCGAACAGATCGCCCAGGTGATAGCCGACCGCAAGGTGCCGATCCTGGAGGATGTGCGCGATGAATCGGACGAGAACATTCGTCTCGTGCTGGTGCCCAAGAGCCGCAATGTCGATCCGGAGCTGCTGAAGGAGAGCCTGTTCAAGCTGACCGATCTGGAAACGCGGTTCAGCCTCAATCTCAACGTGCTGGATGCCACCCGCACGCCAATGGTGATGGGCCTGAAGGAACTGCTCGAACACTGGATTCTGTCGCAGATCGACATCCTGCGCCGCCGCAGCCAGCACCGGCTGGACAAGATCGCGGCGCGGTTGGAGCTGGTCGAAGGCTATATCATCGCCTTCCTCAACCTCGACCGGATCATCGAGATCATCCGCACCGAGGATGAGCCCAAGGTGCTGATGATGGCCGAATTCGCCCTGACCGACCGTCAGGCCGAGGCGATCCTCAACATGCGGCTGCGATCCTTGCGCAAGCTGGAGGAAATGGAACTTCGCCAGGAGCGGGACGATTTGCTGGCAGAGCGGGAGGAGCTGCAGAAGCTGCTCGACAGCCCGGCCCGCCAGCGCACCCGGCTGAAGCGCGACCTCGCCAATCTGCGCAAGGAATATGCCGAGGATACCGCGATCGGCCGCCGCCGCACCACCATTGCCGAGGCCGCGCCTCGGATCGAGTTCAGCATGGACGCCATGATCGAGAAGGAACCGGTCACGGTGATCCTCTCGGCCAGGGGCTGGATCCGCGCGGCGCGGGGGCATGTGGCGCTAGATGGAGAGTTCAAGTTCAAGGAAGGCGATGGCCCGGCCTTCGCGCTCCATGCACAGACTACCGACAAGCTGTTGATCGCCTGCGACAATGGCCGGTTCTACACGCTGGGTGCCGACAAGCTGCCCGGCGCGCGCGGCTTTGGCGAACCGATCCGGACCATGGTGGATGTCGATGCCGATGCGCAGGTGATGGGTGTGGTGATCTTCCGCCCGAGGGGGCAACTGCTCATCGCCGCCAGTAACGGCAAGGGCTTTGCCGCCGAGATGGAGGAGCTCCTCGCCGAAACCCGCAAGGGCCGCCAGGTGGTCAATGTGAAGCCCGGCGTGAAGCTGTGCGTGGTGCGCGAGATCGCCGCCGAACACGATCATGTCGCGGTGGTGGGCGATAACCGCAAGCTGGTGATCTTCGCGCTGGAAGAACTGCCGGTGCTGGCGCGCGGGCAGGGGGTGGCGCTGCAACGCTATCGCCCAGAACCAGGAGGGGGCGGGCTGTCCGATGCGATCACGCTCAGGCTGGAGGATGGCCTCAGCTGGGCGATGGGCGGCGAGAGCGGCCGCACGCGCACCGAAAAGGACGTGATGCTGTGGAAGGTCGCGCGCGGGGCGGCCGGCCGGATGCCTCCGACCGGCTTCCCGCGCGATAACAAATTCTGAGGCTTAGCGCGCCGGTCCGCTGCCGGTCCGCTGGCCACCACCACCGCCAAAGCGGCGACGGCGCTGGCCTTCACCCGTGCGTTCGCCCGCTCGTTCGCCCTGCGGGCGACCTTCGCCACGCGGATGGACCCGCACGTTGGGATCACGCTTGGGAGCGGCAGGGCCGCGCTGGCCACCTTCGGGGCGGGGATTGCGGAACTTGCGCTGCGGGCGGTCGCCCTCGGCCCGTTCGGCACCAGCCGGTGCGCGCGACGGGGCGGGGAGCGACTTGGCCTGTGCCGCGAAATCCTCGGGCAGGCCCATCGGCATCAGCTTGACGCCGGTCAGCCGCTCGATCCCCTTGAGGTAGGGCTTTTCGTCGGGCGCGACATAGGAGATCGCGATCCCGTCCGCCCCGGCACGGGCGGTCCGGCCGATGCGGTGGACATATTGCTCGGCAATATTGGGCATTTCGAAGTTGAACACATGGCTCACGCCCGTCACGTCGATGCCGCGCGCGGCGATGTCGGTAGCGATCAGCACCGGGACATGGCCCTGGCGGAAACCTTCCAGCGCGCGGGTGCGCTGGGCCTGGCTCTTGTTGCCGTGGATGGCGGCGGCGTTGATTCCGGCGGCGCAGAGATGGCGCACCACGCGGTCCGCACCATGCTTGGTACGGGTGAACACCAGCGCCCGCTCGATCGACTTGTCGGCAAGGCCGGCCCGCAGCTGTATCGTCAGCAACGCCTGCTTTTCAGCCTGGTTGATGTAGATTGAGAATTGCTCGACCCGTTCGGCGGTGGTCGCCTGCGGGGACACCTCGACACGGACCGGGTTCTTGATGAAGCGCTTGCCGAGATCGGCGATGGCATTCGGCATGGTGGCCGAGAAGAACAGGCTCTGGCGCTTTTCCGGGAGCATGGCGGCAACGCGGGTCAGCGGTTTGATGAAGCCGAGGTCCATCATCTGGTCGGCTTCGTCGAGCACGAAGATTTCGACATGCCGCAGCGTCAGGGCGCGCTGGTCGATCAGGTCGAGCAGTCGGCCCGGCGTGGCGACGAGCACGTCGCAGCCGCCCACCAGCTTGCGGGCCTGCTTGCCGACGGGCAGGCCGCCGAACACGCACTGGACCGATAGGTTGAGGTTGCGGGCATAGGCTTCCATGTTGTCGGCGATCTGCGCCGCGAGTTCGCGGGTCGGGGACAGCACCAGCATGCGGCACGCGGCCGGCATGCGGGCCACCGGATTGGCAGCGAGGCGATGGAGCGATGGCAGCGCGAAGGCGGCGGTCTTGCCGGTGCCGGTCTGGGCGATGCCCAGCAGGTCGCGGCCCTCCAGCAAGGCGGGGATCGCCTGGCGCTGGATCGGGGTCGGCTCGGTGTAACCCTTGCTCTTCAGAGCACGCAAAATGGGTTCGGCGAGGCCGAGTTGGTCGAAATAGGACATGAAAATACTCTCTTTGGGCGCCATGCGGACACAGCTGTCCGGGCGCGGGGTCAATCGGCGACCCAAGCGTGAAAAGGGAAGCTTTGGCTTGATGCCGTACCGTAGGTCAGCTGCGGGACGTCTCCATTTTCGTGCGGAGAGTCTCACGCTTACAGCCGATTGCGCAGTTCATTGCGCCGGTAGCAAGGCGGCATATAGGGAGATTTCTTGGAAAAGCAATCGATTTCCGCAATTGCGAAGAATGTTGCCCCCGGCGAAGCCCTAAACGATCGAATGCCCGCCATCGGCCACGAGGCCATGACCGGCCAGGAAGCTCGCCTTTTCGGAGCACAGAAACAGTGCGGCTTCGGCCTGTTCTTCTGCTTCGGCGATGCGTCTGATCGGGGCGGTGGCGGCGGCATCCGCTTCGCCCAGTCCCATCGCGGCGAGTGATCCCATTGCCATCGGCGTGCGGGTGAAGCCGGGGCACAGCGCGTTGATCCTTACGCCCTGCGACGCATAATCGGCCGCACCGGCCTTGGTCAGGCCAAGCACCGCATGCTTCGATCCGACATAGGCTCCGGAACCCGGCACTGCGACCAGCGCTGCACCGGAGGCGATATTGACGATCGCCCCGCCGCCCGCTTCGATCATCGCCGGGATCTGGTGCTTCATGCACAGCCAGACGCCCTTGGTGTTGATGCCAATGATCCTGTCGAAATCCTCTTCGGCCAGATCGGCCAGCGGCGTGGCCGAGGGTCCGCTGATCCCGGCGGCATTGACCGCGCAATCGATCCGCCCGAAGCGGTCGACGGCCTCCGAGACAAATTGCGCGACTGCCGCGCCGTCGCGCACATCGAGCGGGCTGGCCCAGTGGCGGTTCGTTCCGGTCAGCCGCAGCGTTTCGGCAAGTCCCGCCTCGTCGCGGTCGGCCAGTGCGAGTTGCGCGCCTTCCCGCGCGAAGGCGAGAGCGACCGCCCGGCCGATGCCGCTGGCCGCGCCGGTCACCATCACGGCCCTGCCGACGAACTGGTCGCTCCAGCGGCTGCCTGTTGCGGTCATGGTCATGCCTTTCCTGCCGTCAGTTCTATGTCGAGGATCGCCTGCACGCGGCTGGCGTCCGGGAAGCCTTCCGCCACCCAGCGCGCTTCGACCGCGCGCAGGGCCTGGGCCACGCGCGGCCCGGCAGTGACCCCACGCGCGACAATGTCGCCGCCCTTGAGCGGAAGCTGCGGAATCGCCCAGCCCTTGAGCGGGGCAATGTCGCCACCGCCCAGCAGTAGCCGGTCGATCGCGCAATCCATCCCTTCGCGATAGGCCAGCGCGCGGGGATTTTCGGCATCGCCTGCCACCCGTGCGGCGACATGAGACAAATGCTGGCGCTGCTTGCCCGACAGGCGCAGCCGCGCGGCGACGCTTTCGGCCACGGGTGGCAGCGCTGGCAGCAATGCGGCAAGGCGGCGCAGCGCGTCGGGTGCGACCTGTGCGGCGGTTTCGGCGGCGATCAGCGCCTCCAGCGTTGCTACTTCATGCCGGCCAGCTTCGGGCAGTACTACCGGCAGTACGCCCAGCGCCAGCATCCGCGCCACGGTTTCGGAGGGATCGGGCAGGGCGAGCAGGTTGAGCAGTTCCATTGCCACCCGCTCGCGCGACAGGCCTTTCAGCGTTTCGCGCAGTTCGGCGCAGGCTTCTTCCGCTTCCGCGTCCAGTTCGGCGCCGAAGCGGGACTGGAAGCGGAAATAGCGCAAGATCCGCAAGTGATCTTCGCGGATCCGGGCGCGGGCATCGCCGATGAAGCGCACCCGCCGCTCTTCAAGATCGCCCAGACCGCCGAACCAGTCGAACACTTCGAGGGAATGCGGATCGGCATAAAGTGCGTTGATAGTGAAATCGCGCCGGGCGGCATCGTCCTGCCAGTCGTTGGCGTAGGCGATTGTCGCCCGCCGCCCATCCGTGCAGACATCGTGGCGCAAGGTGGTGATCTCGACAGGACCGCCGGGCAGCACGGCGGTGATAGTGCCATGATCGATCCCGGTCGGGATCGGCTTGATCCCCGAAGCCGCCAGCCGCAGCATCACTTCTTCGGGGGGCAGGGGAGTGGCGGCGTCGATGTCCTTGACTGCGTGGCCCAACAGCGTGTCGCGCACTGCCCCGCCGACCCAGCGCAGATTGCCATGGCCGAGCGCCGCGACCAGCCGCGCGAGGTCGGGGCGGTTGGGCCACTCCGCCCCGGCGAGCGTCCTAGAGATGCGCATGATGGATGCGCCGCGAAAGATTGTGCAGCATCGCCGCCGTTGCGCCCCAGATGAAATGGCCGTTCCACGGCATTTCCAGGTAATAGCGGCGCACGCCCTGATAGATGATGCTCTTTTCCGAATGATTGGCGGGATCGAGCAGGAACCGAAGCGGCGCCTCGAACCAGCTCGCCACTTCCTCCGGGTTCGGGGATAGCGGCAGGTCGGGCGGGACGATCCCGACCACCGGGGTAATGTGGAAGCCGCTGCCGGTGCGATAGCGGTCGGTTTCGCCGATGATCCGGACATGATCGGGGTGGATGCCCAGTTCCTCATGCGCTTCGCGCAGGGCGGCGGTGATGGCATCTTCGCCTGGATCGATCTTGCCGCCGGGAAAGGCGACCTGTCCGGCGTGAGAGCGCATTTCCAGCGGGCGATGGGTGAGCAGGACGCCCGGCTCGTCCCGCTCGGTCACTGCGATCAGAACGGCAGCGCCGCGCAGTTCCTTGCCCTTGGGGGCATAGCGCAGGTCGTCGCGCAGTCCTTCGGGCTCGGCTTCGTGCCCCGCAGCGAGCAGCGCCTTGAGCCGGTCGAACAGGTCGCTCATGCCGGCACCATCGCGAAACGCGCGCCCTGGCTGGTCACGCTCCAGCCTTCGCCCTGTTGCAGCGCGATCTCGGCCAGCTGGGCATAGGTTGACCGGTTTAGCCGCGCCTCGCAGCCATTGCGGGCCAGCACATAGAGCGCGGGAGTATCGGGATCGCCCGCAGCGCGCAGTGGATGGTCCGGCCCGGCCAGCACGAATTCGTCGGTGTTGAGCCGGAAGGCCAGCGCGCCTTCGGTCTCCGTCACGTCGGTGGCGATCAGCGGGGCGTCCTCGACCGCGATCCGCAGCTTCTCGGCAGGCGTCACCAGCCAGTGCTGGCCATCGCCGTCGCGCCGCAGCAGGGAAGCAAATGCGCGGACCATTGCCGCGCGCCGGATTTCGCTGCCCTGATGATACCAGCGCCCGTCGGCGGCGATCCGCATTTCGCTGTCGCCTTGCGCCGTCGGTTCCCATTGGCTTACCGGCGGCAGCTTGCGCGCGGCAACTGCCTCGGCCAGCTGGGCGAGCGACAGGGCGGCAAGTTCTGGCGGCGGTTCGTAGGGCATCGTCGCATAGCGATGCCAGAAGCTGTCACTTCCGCCAAGGCCCCAGCACACCCTCGCGCGGGAGTACGGACGGATTGTCGCACCGGACCAGCAGGCGGCGAGGGTCGTAGGGGCCGGGCAGCAACCAGCCCTGCGTCGGTTCGGCGCTGAAACCGAAGAAGCGCCCGTAATATTCCGGATCGCCGATCATCACCTGCGGCAGCGAGGCACGGGGATCGAGCGCGCTCAGCATCGCCACCATCAGCGCCTTGCCGATCCCTTCGCCTTGCATCTCTGGCACGACCGCCACCGGGCCGACCATCAGCATCGGATGAGCGCGGCCATCCGCATCGGTCAGCGCGACCGGCCAGGTCTGGATCGTTCCGGCGAGATAGTCCTCGTCGTCGAGCGCGGCAAAGCTGAGGCCAGGCAGCCAGTCGGTCCCTTCGCGGATCTTGTAGGCCGTGCGCTGCCGCCGCTCGGGCTCGAAGGCGCGGTCAAGCAATTGCTCGATCAGCGCGGGGTCGATGTCGGCAAGGGGAACGATCGTGGCCATAAGGGCCGCGCGCATAGGTGCGGTAGCGGCGAATGTCGATGGAATTTGCGTTTCGGCGGCGATAGGGACGGGCGATGGATGCGCATTTGCAGGATGGCCAGCTGGTTGCCGGGGTTGATGAGGCCGGGCGCGGGCCGCTGGCCGGGCCGGTGGTCGCGGCGGCGGTGATTCTGTGTGATGGCGGGATTGCCGGACTCGATGACAGCAAGAAGCTCTCGGGCAAGCGCCGCGCGGTGCTGGAAACGGAAATCCGCGCGCGCTGCCATTTCGGCATCGGTGAGGCAAGCGTGGAGGAGATCGACGCGATCAACATCCTGCAGGCAACCATGCTGGCAATGCATCGCGCGGTCGAGGCGCTGGGGCTGGAGCCCGCGCGCGTGCTGGTCGATGGCAACCGCCTGCCGAAATGGCGCTGGCAGGCTCAGGCCGTGGTGGGCGGTGATGCGCTCCACCCCTGCATCTCGGCCGCGTCGATCATCGCCAAGGAATTTCGCGACCGGTTGATGCGTGAGGCGGCGGTGGCTCATCCGCATTACGGATGGGATCGTAACATGGGCTATGGCACGAAGGAGCATCTGGCCGGGCTGCGCAGCCATGGGCCAAGCCCGCTGCATCGCCGCAGCTTTGCCCCGGTGGCCCAGTGTGAGTTGTTCGGCTGAAATTTTTTCACGCCCAGAGTCCTTCGCGCCACACCCCAACATATCGAGTCTTCACTGGCTGGCAGGACTCTAGATGATGTGCCGGGCCTGCTTCGTTCTATCAGCTTTAGGGGCTTGTTAACCATGCTGTGCGAGGGTTCTTGCTGCATCCGTGCTTGACGCGGGACTCCTGAGGACTCACCCTGTGGATAAGTATTGGGCATCAGGGACACATATGGATCAGCTTCTGACGAAACCCCGGGCGCGCCCGCGTCCGGTGAAAACGGATGTGCGGGTCGATTTGCCACTGGGACAGATTCTGTCCGGCGATTGCGTGGCGGCGATGCGCTGCCTGCCCGATGACAGCGTCGATATGATCTTTGCCGATCCGCCCTACAATCTCCAGCTCGGCGGCGATCTCAACCGTCCGGACGGCAGCCATGTCGATGCCGTGACCGACCATTGGGACCAGTTCACGAGTTTCGCGACCTATGACGCCTTTACAAAGGCCTGGCTGACAGAAGCGAGACGGGTTCTTAAGCCTGACGGCGCGCTATGGGTGATCGGCAGCTATCACAACATCTTTCGCGTCGGCGCGATCCTGCAGGATCTGGGGTTCTGGATACTCAACGACATCGTCTGGCGAAAGGCCAACCCGATGCCCAATTTCAAGGGCACCCGCTTCACCAACGCGCATGAGACGCTGATCTGGGCGAGCATGGGAGAAAAGGCGCGCTATCAGTTCAACTACCGCGCGATGAAGACATTGAACGACGAGTTGCAGATGCGTTCGGACTGGGTGCTGCCGATCTGTGGCGGACAGGAACGGCTGAAGCGCGACGGGCACAAGGTCCATCCGACCCAGAAGCCCGAAGCACTGGTTTATCGCGTCATGCTGGCCACCACTGAAAAGGGCGATGTCGTGCTCGATCCCTTCTTCGGCACGGGCACCACCGGCGCGGTGGCCAAGCGCCTTGGTCGCGACTGGATCGGTTGCGAGCGCGAGGATATCTATCGCGAAGCGGCGCTGGAACGGATCGAGCTGGCCCTGCCGCTCGATGAGTCGTCGCTGACCACCATGCAGAGCGGCAAGAGCGCGCCGCGCGTGGCCTTTGGTGCGCTGGTGGAAGCCGGCTGGATCGCGCCCGGCACGACGATCTTCGACAAGCAGCGCCGCCATATGGCCATCGTGCGAGCCGATGGTTCGCTCGAATCCGGCAAGGAAGTCGGCTCGATCCACGGCGTCGGCAAGAATTTGCAGGGCGCGCCCAGCTGCAACGGCTGGACCTACTGGCACATCGAGCACGAAGGCGAGGTCAAGCCGCTCGATGCGCTGCGCCAACTCTATCTGCTCGCCATCGAGGACTGATGGCCCACCTCTACATCCGTCCGATCGGCCTGGCGCTCAGCCCACAGAGCGAGGAAGGCGATGCGATCCGCCTGGGTGGCGGAATGGTTCATGCCCACCGCTTTGCCCTGATCGTGCGCGAGGGTGCGCATGTCATGGCCAACCAGCGGCTGGCTGCGTCACAAGTCGAAGAGGCGTTGTCTCGCCTGCCCGACGAGCTGGCGGCTGAAGGCGAGGCGCAATGGGCCGACCTGCGCCGGGTTCATCCGCCCCTGGATCTTTCGTTACAGGGAGGCGGCGCGCGTACCATCCGGCTAGACCAGCCGCAGGTGATGGGCATTCTCAATGTCACGCCCGACAGCTTTTCCGACGGCGGCAAGTTCCTCGACGATCCGGCCGAAGCGCGCGCCCATGCCGCCGGGATGCTGGAATCTGGTGCGGCACTGGTCGATGTCGGCGGGGAATCGACCCGCCCAGGCGCCCCGGCAGTGTGGGAAGGCGACGAGCTCAAGCGCGTCATTCCCGCCATCGAAAGCCTGGTGGCGATGGGCGCAGCGGTCAGCGTCGATACGCGCCGGGTCGGGGTGATGGAAGCAGCGCTCAGGGTCGGGGCGCATGTCATCAATGATGTCTCGGCCCTGCGCCATGATCCGCGTAGCCTTGAATTTGCGGCTGCCAGCGGTGCCCCGGTGGTGTTGATGCACGCTCCGGGCGAAGGTGACGACCTGCATGATTGTGCGCATTATACCCACCCCGCGCTTGATGTGTTCGACTGGCTCCAGACCCGGCGCGACGCGGCGATCGCGGCGGGGATCGCGCGCGAGCGGATCATTCTCGATCCCGGCATCGGCTTCGGCAAGACGCTCGCCCATAATCTCGCTGTGCTGAACGCGTTGCCGCTCTACCACGCGCTGGGCCAGCCGCTGCTGCTCGGCGCCAGCCGCAAGCGGATCATTGGGGCCCTGTCCAACGAGGCCCCTGTCCACCAGCGGCTCGGCGGCTCACTAGCGGTGGCAGTGCATGGGATGAATGCGGGCGTGCAGCTGCTGCGGGTCCATGATGTGGCGGAAACGGTGCAGGCGCGCAATGTCTGGCGCGGCCTGCGCGATGCCGCATTGACGGATTTTTCTGAGCTGGTGGCGGATTAGGGCTAGGCTGTCGTGGCCTTGTCATGTTGCCGCGCTATCCGCGTCGCACAAGCTGGAAGGGAGCCCGATGATCACAACCAGGCCGTGGCGCAATCTCGCCCTGCTGGCGGGCGCGCTGCTGTTTTCTACCCCCGCTGCCGCCGCGCCTGATCCGGTCGAGCTGCTCCGACCCTATTATGCGCAGCTTGGTCAGGAGATCGCCTTGCCGCAGGCGGAGGCCAATCCCGCGCTGCCCGCATCGCGCGCCATCACCCGGCTGGCGTTCGGCAGCTGCAACCATCAGGAGCGCTCGCAGGCCTATTGGGAGACAATCGCGGCGCTCGACCCGCAATTGTTCCTGATGATCGGCGACAATGTCTATGGCGATCTGGGCTGGCATGGTGATGCCGCCCTGGGCAGCCTCAGGGCGGCCTACCAGCTTCTGGCGAGCCATCCCGAATTCAGCGAGTTCCGCCGCAAGGTGCCGATGATGACGGTCTGGGACGATCACGATTTCGGCTTCAACGACGGCAGCGGGGATTTCACCTTCCGCGAGTGGGGCGAACAGATCTACGAGAATTTCTGGAATGCTTCGCCCGAAGTGCGGGCGCGGCGCGGCGTCTATGAAAGCGCCATCCATGGGCCGGAAGGGCGGCGGGTGCAGGTGATCATGCTCGATACCCGCTTCTTCCGCACGCCGATCGCGCTGATGCCGCTGACCGACACGCCCACGCCGCTGGGCCGCCATCTGCCCGACGACACCGCTGCGGCGAAGATGCTGGGCGAGGAGCAGTGGCGCTGGCTGGAATCCGAACTGGCCCGCCCGGCCGATCTGCGGCTCGTGGTCTCCTCGATCCAGGTCCTGACCGACGCGCACCACAACGAAAGCTGGGCGATGATGCCGCGCGAGCGGGAGCGGCTCTACGCCGCGCTCAAGGCCCGCACCGGCGGCGGATTGCTGCTGCTGTCAGGTGATCGTCATCGCGGCGCGATCTATTCGGCAAGGCCCGGTACGCTGGGCGAGGAAGTGTGGGAGTTCACATCCTCCTCGCTCAATCTGCCGTTCAAGCCGGGCGACCGTTCCGCCGACGAACCCGATCCGCTGCGGCATACGCTGCTGACCGGGGACGAGAATTTCGGGCTGGTCGATATCGACTGGGAGGCCCATGCACTAGGGTCAGGACTCATTGATCACAACCAGAAGATGACGGTAGCGGCGATTGCGATGGCGGACATGAAGGTGTGGGCGCAGCGATCATATCGGGTGTGAATGCGCCGCCAGTCCTTGATTTTGGCGAACAGGTTTTCGATCAAGTG
>CANJYE010000056.1 GCA_947479055.1 Erythrobacteraceae bacterium | reverse complement strand
CGGCGGGCGGCGCAGCAGCAGCGACATCTGGCGATAGGCGACGGCCTGCTTGGACAGATCGTCATAGACGATCACGGCGTGCATGCCGTTGTCGCGGAAGAATTCGCCCATGGTGCAGCCGGTGTAGGGCGCCAGGTACTGGAGCGGCGCCGGTTCGGAAGCGGTGGCGGCCACGACGATGGAATATTCCATCGCGCCGTTTTCTTCGAGCTGGCGGACGATCTGGGCCACTGTCGAGCGCTTCTGGCCGACGGCGACATAGATGCAGTAGAGCTTTTTTGTCTCGTCGTCGCCCGAGTTCGGGCCCTTCTGGTTGATGAAGGTGTCGATCGCGACGGCGGTCTTGCCGGTCTGGCGGTCACCGATGATCAGCTCGCGCTGGCCACGGCCGACGGGGACGAGGGCGTCGAGCGCCTTGAGGCCGGTCTGCACCGGTTCGTTGACCGACTGGCGCGGGATGATCCCCGGGGCCTTCACTTCGACGCGCATGCGCTTGTCGGAAACGATCGGGCCCTTGCCGTCGATCGGATTGCCGAGGGCATCGACCACCCGACCGAGCAGGCCACGACCGACGGGAACGTCCACGATGGTGCCGGTCCGCTTGACGCTGTCACCTTCGCGGATCGCCGCGTCGGAACCGAAGATCACGACACCGACATTGTCGGCTTCGAGGTTGAGGGCCATGCCTTGCACGCCATTGGCAAATTCGACCATTTCGCCGGCTTCGACATTGTCGAGGCCGTGGATACGGGCAATGCCGTCACCGACGGACAGCACGGAGCCGACTTCGCTGACCTGTGCTTCGGTGCCGAAGTTGGCGATCTGGTCCTTGATGACCTTGGAGATTTCTGCGGCGCGGATATCCATGTTCAGCCTTTCATCGAAGCTTGGTGTTAGGGCCTTAGCCCTTCATCGCCTGGGCGAGGGAATTGAGACGGGTGCGGATCGAGCTGTCGATCCGCCTGGAACCGATGGTGACGACAAGGCCGCCCAGCAGTTCGGGATCGACGCTTGTGCGGATTTTGACATTGCTGCCTTCGCGGGCCTTCAGCCGTTCCTGCAGCGTGCCGATCTGTTCGTCGCTCAGCGGATAGGCGCTGGTGACATCGGCGGTCACTTCACCGCGCTGGGCGGCGGCGATGGCATTGAAGGCGCGGATCATCGCGGGAAGCTGCGACAGGCGGCGATTGCCGGCCAGCACGCCAAGGAAATTCCTGGCGAGCGTTCCCAGCCCGAGCAGCGTGGCCACGGCATCGATCGCCCTTGCGGCATCGGCGCGCGCGATTTCCGGGTTGCGGATCAGGCCGGCCAGGTCGGCTGATTCGGCAAGGGCCGCAGCAAGCTTGTCGAGATCGGACTCGACCGCGCTGACGCTCCCTGCTTCTGCGGCAAGCTCGAACAGGGCAGACGCATAGCGCCCTGCGAGGCTGGCCTGAATACCGGCGGAAATCTCCACGCGCTTTTGTCCTCCTTGGGGGGGCCACTCGGGTCCGGAAAACGGATTTTTGCCCCTGCCGGAAGGGCGATGCGATAAAGCTGCCCCGGCAAGATTGGCGCGCGCCTAGCACCGAGATTGCTGCGATGCAACCCGGGTCCGGCAAGTGAATCGCGGCAATCGTCGTCAGCGCGGCTGCGGGCGCGGTCTGGCGCGCGTGGTTTGGCGCAATGTTTGAACGCAAGAATCGGGACGCACCGCAGGAGGGGATGGGTTAGAAGGGCTTCATGCAAATCGAGGATCCCAGACAGATCGAGGCGATGCAGGCCAGTTTCGCTGGCCGTGACCGCGCGGCGGACGGGCGGTTCGTCTGCGCAGTCACCACCACGCGGATCTATTGCCGCCCGAGTTGCCCGGCGCGACGGCCCTTGCCTGGCAACGTTGCATTCTACGACAGTGGCGAGGCCGCCCGCGCCGCCGGGTACAGGCCATGCATGCGCTGCCGCCCGGATGATGCCGCGCGCGACGAAGCTGCGGTGGCGCAGGCTATCGCCGCGATGGCGCGGTCCGATGCACCGTTGCGGCTCGATGAGCTCGCGCGGCTGACGTCCTATTCGCCGTCCCATCTCCAGCGCATTTTCAAGCGCGCAACCGGTCAGTCGCCCGCCGCCTGGTGCCGCGAGCTGCGGGCAGGGCGGGCGGTGGAGGCGCTGGGCGAAGGCGGGCCTGTCAGCGGCGCTATATATAAGGCCGGATATTCCGGCCCATCGCGCTTCTATGAAGCCATGCAGGGGAGGTTGGGAATGACGCCATCGGCGTGGAGCAATGGCGGCAGGGGCGTGACGATCCACTGGGCGGTGGCGGAGACCTCGCTTGGCCCGATGCTGGTGGCAGCGACGGACAAGGGGGTGTGCCGCCTGTCCTTTGGCGAAGGCCGCGAGGCGCTGGAAGCGCGCTTCCCCCAGGCGGAACTGGTCGAGGGTGGCGACGGATTCGCCGCCCTGCTGGACGCCGTGGTTGCGGCGGTTGAGCATCCGGACTGTGCTGCGGCCATTCCGCTCGACGTGAAGGGAACGCCCTTCCAGGAGGCGGTGTGGCGCGCATTGCGGGCGATTCCGCCGGGCGAGACCCGTTCCTATGCCGAGATCGCCGCCGCCGCCGGGAACCCCAGGGCGGTCAGGGCGGCGGGCGGGGCCAATGGCGCCAATCCGGTGGCAGTGCTGGTGCCATGCCACCGGGTGGTGCGTTCGGACGGCTCACTGGGCGGATACGCCTATGGGGAAGCGATCAAGCGCGAGTTGCTGGACAAGGAACGGCGGCGGGAATGATGATCGGCGCAAATCCGGTTCTGTCAACCTCATGGAGGTGAGGGTGGTGGGGGCGGCGGGGGAACATAGACCGGAGGCGGAGGTGGCGGTCCGCCGAAGTTGTAAGTGATCCCGGCCAATACACTGTGCGAGCGCCACCGGGCTTTTCCCCGGTCGGAGCCATCGTCGAATG
The DNA here is from genome assembly GCA_947479055.1 of Erythrobacteraceae bacterium. Taxonomy (GTDB): domain Bacteria; phylum Pseudomonadota; class Alphaproteobacteria; order Sphingomonadales; family Sphingomonadaceae; genus CANJYE01. Next base: position 14,953 of record CANJYE010000056.1, on the reverse strand, counting down.
TCAGGCTGTTCACGTTGAAGAACCGGTATCTGGCTGTCAGGTCGACATTGCTGCCCACAGGGTAACGGACCCCGGCAAGCACTTGCCAGGCAAAGGCGGTGTCGGAATCGTCGAGGAAGGCGGGTGCATTGGAAAATACGCGAACGTTGCTGAAGCTGACCCGCGCCTGGCCAACGCCTCCCCCGATAAATCCGGAAAGGCCGTCATCGGGGCCGAAGTCCAGCATGCTGTTGACCATGAAACTGAGAGCGCTGGAGTTGCCACTGTCGGCTGGATAGGTACCCGGCGAAATGCTGCCCGGCAGGAAGATGTCGGTCGAAATATCGCCGACACCCGCCTTCTTGTAGGAGACTTCTGCTTCGAGCCGGAAGGCACCCAGATCGTAACCGACGAACAGGGCACCATCGAAACCGGTGTCATTGTCGAAAGTGACCGCCTTGTCGATGACGCTGCCGCCGAAGCCAAGGTCGATATTCGTGTCTTCGACGATCATCCCGCCAAAGTCACCACCGACATACCACGCTCCATTGCGCGCCAGTGCCGGTGTCGCCAGCATGGTTGAACCAAGAATAAGGAATGCAAGGGAATTTCGCATAGCTGCCCCCTATCAAAGAAATGAAATTTCTCTGTTACAAGTATAGCCCTGTCGATAACTTGGATTTATACCACCTATTACGATCTAAGGCAACAGATTGGCGCGCTGTAAGGTGATCCTTACTTTTGAACAGGCGCATACAGTGGGATGGTCATTCAAGAGTTTGAATTAAAATGGATCGCGACGAGCACGCTTTGCGGATCAGGGCGAGGGTGCTATTTCGGTTGCAATCATAACCGGTCAAAGGAGACGAGCCATGCCGACTGCGCAGTTGCCCGAAGGCGCCCCCGCCACGCTGATGGAGGCCTTTGGTCATATCGTGGCCGTTAAGACCCCCTCGATCAACGATCTCAAGGTGATGGTGCTGGTCGAGGCGGCCGGCCTCGAAGTTTATCGCCAGACTGCGGCGCAGTTCGACCATCCCGGCGTGCGCGCCCTGCTGATCGAGAACGGCTATGACGAATTCAAGCATTCGCTTCGGGTCTCGGACGCGATTCGGGCAATGACCGGGGAGGATTTTCCCTCGCCCTCCCCGGCCGACAATCCCTATCTCAAGGGCGAAATTCCCGCGTTCGGCGAAGCGACGGCCGCTGCGCTGCTCGGGCTGTCACAGGCTGAATTCGGCGGCAAGGACCTGTACGAGGGTTGGGCCGTCCATTGCGGCAATGAGGAAGCCGCCAGGCTGTTCCGCATGAACGGTCAGGAAGAAGCCGATCATGGCGGGCGACTGGTCGAGGCGGCGAAATTGCTGGAGGGCTGAGCCCGGTCAGCCCGGCTCCGCCTTGGCCCGGGCGCGCTGCCAGGCAGGGCGGGCGGCGATCCGCTCCAGATATGCAACGGTGTGCGGCTGGCCCGACCAGCCATCCTTGGCCAGCGCGTGCAAATGGCTGAGTGGCAAGACCATCATGATGTCGGCGAGAGTCACATTGTCGCCGCCAAAGAAGTGTGTTTCCGCCAGCTGCCGTTCCACCATCGCGAGGATGCGCTGCTTGCGCTCCTCCAGGAAGGCGGTCGACGCATTCATCGTGCCGCCACCTATTGCCAGCACCATCCGCGCCAGCATGTTGCCGGCCAGCGTGGCATTGGCGCAGTGAAACCAGAACAGGTGCTGGACATAATGCGGGTGGTCCGGCGCAACCGCCAGCCGGCCCTGTCCGTGCGTCGCGACTATATATTCCGCGATGGCGCCGCTTTCACATAGCGCCAGTTCGCCATCGGTGATGGTCGGCGATATCCCCAGCGGATGCAGCGCCTTGAAGTCGGGCGGGGCCATTTGGTTGTCGGCGCGCCGTTCGTAGCGCCGGATTGCGTAATCCAGTTCGAGTTCCTCGCACAGCCAGATGATCCGTTCTGATTGGGAATTGGCGAGATGGTGGATGGTCAGCATGGCCTGCCCTTGCTCATACGAAACTGTAGGGGTCGATATCGATGCCGACCCTGACGCTGGCGGGAAATTTGAACTGGCCCAGCCACGCCCGGATGATGTCCTGCAATTGCGCCGATCGCCGCGCGTTGACCAGCAGGCGGTAGCGATAGCGCCCGCGCAGCAGCGACAACGGCGCGGGGGCGGGGCCGAGGATGGCGACATCGGGCAGTTGCGGCCGCTTTCCGCCGATGGCGCGGGCAGCATCGCGTGCCTCGGCCTCGTCCTCCGAGGAAACGATGATCGCCGCCCACCGCCCGAACGGCGGCGCGCCGGCCTGGCGGCGGCCTTCGGTCTCGGCGGCATAGAAGCTGTCGCGGTCGCCCGAAGCCAGCGCGGCGATGACGGGGGCTTCGGGGTGGCGGGTCTGGATCAGCACCCGCCCGGCCTTGGCCCCGCGCCCGGCCCGGCCGGCCACCTGCGCGATCTGCTGATAGGTCCGCTCGCCCGCGCGCAGGTCTCCGCCTTCGAGGCCAAGATCGGCATCGACCACGCCGACCAGCGTCAGTTCGGGAAAGTGGAAGCCCTTGGTCACCAGCTGCGTGCCGACAATCACGTCGATCAGTCCTTCCTCGGCGGCGGCAACGAAGCTGGCGGCCTTTTCCGGGCTGCCCAGCGTGTCGGAAGTCGCCACCGCGATCCGTGCGCCGGGCAGCACTTCGGCCACCTCGTCGGCAATCCGTTCCACCCCCGGCCCGCAGGCGACCAGGCAATCGGCGGTGCCGCATTCCGGGCAGGTGGCGGGCGGAGCGGTCTCGTGCCCGCAATGGTGGCAGGCCAGCCGCTGCGACAGGCGGTGTTCGACCAGCCAGGCGCTGCAATTGGGGCACTGGAAGCGATAGCCGCAATGGCGGCACAGCGTCAGCGGGGCATAGCCGCGCCGGTTGAGGAACAGCAGCGATTGTTCGCCGCGCTCCAGCCGCTTCTTCAGTTCGGCGACCAGCGGCGGGGCGAGCCAGCGGCCGCGTTCGGGCTGTTCTATCCGCAAGTCCACCACCTCGATGGTGGGCAGCGTTGCCCCGCCATAGCGGGCGGCAAGGTCGATCTTCTCGTAGATCCCGGCCTCGGCCATCTGCAAGCTTTCGAGCGCAGGGGTGGCGCTGGAGAGGACCACTGGGATTCCCTCGAACCGGGCGCGCATCACCGCCACGTCGCGGGCGTTGTAGCGCACGCCGTCATCCTGCTTGAACGAGATTTCATGCGCCTCGTCGACCACCATCAGCCCGAGCTTGGCATAGGGCAGGAACAGGGCAGAACGCGCGCCGACCACCACTTGCGCGGTTCCTGAAGCAATTGCCCGCCACGCCCGCCGCCGCTCGGTAGATTTGAGCGAGGAATGCCACAGCACCGGCGGCACCCCGAAGCGATCCTCGAAACGCCGCAGGAAGGCCTCGGTCAGCGCGATCTCGGGCAGCAGGACCAGCACCTGCCGGCCTTGACGCAGCACTTCGGCCATTGCTTCGAAATAGACTTCGGTCTTGCCCGATCCGGTTACCCCGTCGAGCAGGAAGGGGGTGAATTGCCCGGCGTTCACGGCATCGACCAGCCGGGTGGCGGCGGCCTGCTGCTCGTCGTTGAGTTCGGCGTGGAGGAAATCGGGCTGGGCGGGCGGATAGGGCCGGTCGCAATCGACCTCTACCGGCTCCAGCGCCCCGGCATTGACCAGCCCGCGCAGGACCGCTTCCGACACACCGGCGATCTCGGCCAGTTCGCGGATCGTGGCCTGCTCGCCCTGCAGCGAATCCAGCGCGACCGCGCGTTGAGGGGTGAGCCGTTCGGGCTCGGTGCCGCTCAGGCGATATTCGGTCATGGTCGCCGCGCCTTTCAGCGCGCCGCCGCTGGCCAGCACCATCCGCGCGACCGAGGCGAGCGAGGCGCAATAGTAATCGGCGGTCCATTCCACCAGCCGCCGCAGCACGGCGCGCAGGGGTGGCACGGGCAGGACTTCCAGCAGCGGGCGCAGCCGGGCATCGGGCACGCTGTCTGCTTCCAGCCGCTCCGGCTCCCACACAATCCCCATCACCTGGCGCGGGCCGAGCGGGGCCATAACCACCGAGCCGGGCACGATTTCCATGCCCGGCGGAATACGGTAGTCAAGCGGGCCGAGAGCGGCGTTGAGGACGAGGATTCGGGCGCGGTTCATGTTGGATGCCGCTCTATGCGCGGCGAAGGACCGGCTGGGCAAGTCGGGCGAGAGGAGATTATGGGCATGACCTGCGCGCTGGAGAACTATCGCCTGATCGAACGTCGGCGCTTTATCGCCGGGCTGGGGGCCGGGGCCGCGCTGCTGGCGCTGCCAGGTTGCGCCAGTGTCGAGCGGTTCAGCCTGGTCGAGGCGATCCAGCGGCTGCTTTATCTGGCCAGCCAGAACGCCTTTGCCAGCCTCACCCGGCCCGGCGGTTTCTATGACAACCAGCTCGCCCGGCTCGACCTGCCCGAGGAACTGGGCAGGCGCGGGGATATCCTCACCGGCATTCTCACCTCCGTGGTGTTCAAGAACCGGCTGCAGAAGGCCTTCAACCACATCGCCGAAAAGGGTGCAGACCGCGCCGCGCCGGTCGTGGCCGAAGCGGTCCGCACCATCGGCGTCGAAAATGCCGTCGCGCTGGTCAAGGGCGAGCCGACGGCGGCCACCAGCTTCCTGCGCGGGGCGATGGGCGGCAGGCTGGTGGAAGTGATGGTGCCGGCGCTGGGGGATGCCATGCGGGTGGCTGACGATCCGCTGGTTGGGCAGGCGCTGGCCCGCCTGACCGGGGTGGACATCGCCGGGGTGGCGCGCAGCTTTGCCGGCGATGTCGACAATGCCATCTGGGGCGAGATGGGCCGCGAAGAAGCCGCGATCCGTGCCAATCCGGTCGCGACCAACGATCCGCTGATCATCGGCGTATTCGGCGCGGGGTAGGGGTGGTGCATGGACCTGCTCCGACTTATAGCACTGCCGACTCATCCGCCGCCGGAGCGCACCCATGAAATTCTTCGCCGACACTGCCGAAATCGCCGACATCGCGGAACTGGCTGCCACCGGCCTGCTTGACGGCGTCACCACCAATCCCAGCCTGATCGCCAAGTCGGGCCGCGACTTCATGGAAGTGACCCGGGAAATCTGCGCGCTGGTCGATGGCCCGGTCAGCGCCGAAGTGGTCGCGCTGGATCATCCGACGATGATGAAAGAGGCCGATATCCTCCGCAAGATCGCCGACAATGTCTGCATCAAGGTGCCGCTGACCATCGATGGCCTCAAGACCTGCAAGGCGCTGACCGGCGAAGGCACCATGGTCAATGTCACGCTGTGCTTTTCCGCCAACCAGGCGTTGCTCGCCGCCAAGGCTGGGGCAACCTTCGTTTCACCCTTTGTCGGGCGGCACGACGACAATGGTTTTGACGGGATGGAACTGATCCGCGACATCCGGCTGATCTATGACAATTATTCCTTTGCCACCGAAATCCTCGTCGCCTCGATCCGCCATCCGGTCCATGTGCTGGAAAGCGCGAGGATCGGTGCCGATGTCGCCACCATGCCGCCTGCCGTCATCCGCAGCCTGGTCAAGCACGTGCTGACCGACAAGGGCATCGAAGGCTTCCTTGCCGATTGGGCCAAGACCGGCCAGACCATTCTCAAGTAATCCCGGACCGGACCCAGCTTGGCAGACGAATCCCCTCTCGACCGATTCAAATCCGCGCTGACCGGCGCGTCGCGTGCGCTGGCGCACGAACCGGAGCTGGAACTGGCCTGGACCACCGACACGCCCGGGCAGAACGGCAACAGCCTGCGCGTGCCGATGCCGGGCCGCAGCCTGCCGCGCGAACAGGCGATGGAAGCGCGCGGCTACGCCGACAGCATGGCGCTGAAGCTGCGCCACCATAACCAGGCACTGCACATGCGCGCCGCACCGGAAGAACCGACCGCTCGCGCGGCCTATGACGCGATCGAGGCCGTGCGCTATGAGGCGCTGGGATCGCGCGATTATGCCGGCATTCGCGGCAATCTCGATGCGGCGCAGGACGCGCGGCTGGCTTCTGATCCGATCACCCGCGCCAGCAATGCCGATGACGTGCCGGTGCCGGCCGCGCTCGCCCTCCTGCTGCGCGAACGTCTGACCGGCCAACCGGTCCCCGCTATCGCCGAACAGGGCGTGTCCTATCTGCGCGAATATATCGAAGGCCGCGCCAATGCCGATCTGGACGCTCTGGCTGGCGTGATGGATGACCAGAAGGCGTTCCAGGCGCTCTCCCTTACCATGCTCCGCCACCTCGAGCTGACCCGGGCCGAGGACATGGAAAACGAACAGGGCGACGACAACGACGAGGAAGAAGGCGTCGACGACGGCGAGGATCAGGACGATCAGGGCGACGAGACCGAAGGCGACCAGACCCGCAATGAGATTTCCGCCGACCCGAGCGAGGGCGGCGATCAGGGCGAGAGCGACAGCCGCCCCGAAGACGGCGAGGAAATGGGCGAGGCCGATGCTGGCGACGAGGGGGACGACGGCAAGCTGCCGGTCCGCCCCAACCGCCCGTGGACGCAGGATCCCGAGCATTTCGACTACAAGGCCTTCACCGACCGCTTCGACGAGGTGATCAGCGCAACCGAGCTGTGCGACGAGGAGGAACTGACCCGCCTGCGCGCCTATCTCGACAGCCAGCTGACCGGGTTGCAGAGCGTGGTGACGCGGCTGGCCAACCGGCTCCAGCGGCGGCTGATGGCGCAGCAGAACCGCAGCTGGGATTTCGACCAGGAAGAAGGCATGCTGGATGCCGCGCGGCTGGCCCGGGTGGTCGTCTCGCCCGGCCATTCGCTGTCCTACAAGGTCGAACAGGAAGTCGAATTCAAGGACACGGTCGTTTCGCTGCTGATCGACAATTCCGGCTCGATGCGCGGGCGGCCCATTTCCATCGCCGCGATCAGCGCCGATGTGCTGGCCCGCACGCTCGAACGCTGCGGGGTCAAGACCGAGATCCTCGGCTTCACTACCCGCGCCTGGAAAGGCGGGCAGAGCCGCGAGGCCTGGCTGGCCGAAGGCAAGCCCGCCAGCCCCGGCCGCCTCAACGATCTGCGCCACATCGTCTACAAGCAGGCCGACGAGCCATGGCGCCGGGCGCGCCGCAATCTCGGGCTGATGATGCGCGAAGGGCTGCTGAAGGAAAACATCGATGGCGAGGCGCTGCTGTGGGCGCACAACCGGCTGCTGGGCCGGCAGGAGGATCGCCGCATCCTGATGGTGATCTCCGACGGCGCGCCGGTGGACGATTCGACGCTCAGCGTGAACAGCGCGGGCTATCTCGAACAGCATCTCAGGAAGGTGATCGGCTGGATCGAGAAGCAATCACCGGTGCAACTGGTCGCCATCGGCATCGGCCACGACGTGACCCGCTACTACAAGCGCGCGGTGACGATCATGGATGTCGAGCAACTGGGCGGGACGATCATCGAACAGCTGGCGGGGCTGTTCGAGGAAGAATAGGCGCAGCGGGGCTGCGACTTTTTGGGGATTTTTCATGAATGACATGTCGGTGAGCGAGGCGGTGGCAAGCCGCCGTTCGGTGCGCGGCTTTCTGGACAAGGCGGTGCCGCTCGAGACCTTGCGGCGCGTTATGGACAAGGCGCGGATGGCGCCTTCGGGCTGCAATTTCCAGCCGTGGGAAGCGACCATCGTCAGCGGTGAGCCGTTGAAGGCCCTGCAGCAAAGGATGCTCGCCGCCAGTCCGCAGGACCCGATGGAATATGATTACAACGCGCCCAGCCAGTCGCCCGTGCACCTTGCCCGGGTGCAGGAACTGGGCGGGACGATGTATGAAACGATGGGTATCGCCCGCACCGACAAGGATGCGCGCGACGCCTTCATGGAAGCCAATGTCCTGTCGTTCGGTGCCCCGGCGCTGCTGCTGTGCTATTTCCCGCGCTTCATGAAGGAGGCGCAGTGGTCGGACGTCGGCATGTGGTTGCAGACGATCATGCTGCTGCTGCGCGAGGAAGGGCTGGACAGCTGCCCGCAGGAATACATGGGCCTCTACGCCCGGCTGATAAAGGACTTCCTCGGCGTGTCGGACGAAACCCACATCTTCTTTTGCGGCATCGCCATCGGCTGGCGCGATGCCTCGCTGCCTGTGAACAATTTCGAACGCCCGCGCGTGCCGCTGGATCAGCAGGTGCAGTTTCTGGGGTTTTGAGGGAAATTCCGATTGTTGCGTGTTCGTTCAGCCGGGACTAAGGCTCGGCCGGGCAGGGAGGCTGCGGCATTCGACCGGCAGGCCTGAGGGGGATACAACTAACTTGCGCAAGACTGCTGGTCCGGGCCGCGCTTTGGCCCTCGCACTCCTCTTTGCCCCCGCGGCGGCATGGTGTCAGGACGGTCCCGCGCCTGTGGCCCCTGTGCCGGTGCTGGCCGCAGCACCGGCAGCGCCCGATTGCGCCTGCCTGACGATCCCGGCGCTGACGCCCGTTTCCATCGAGATTCTCGCGCCGCTCGGCAGCAAGACCAGCAAGTCGGGCGAAACCTTTGCCTTGCGGTTGGCTGCCCCCATTGTGATCAATGGCAAGGAAGTGGTCCCGGCCGGCACGACCGGCATGGGAGAGGTTGTCCACGCCAAGAAGGCCGGTGGCAGCGGTGCTCCGGGGGAACTGGTGCTGGCGGCCCGTTATCTCGATTTCGATGGCCGCCGGATCAAGCTGCGCAGCATGCATTTGCTGGCCGTTGGCAAAGACAATCGCGGTGCGGCAATGGCGGCGAGCGTGGCGGTCGGATTGTTTGGCCTGCTTGTAGAAGGCGGCGACTCAAGTGTCGCGCCGGGTCAGCAGGCCCAAGCCAAGACGGCAGAAGCGTTTGCCCTGCCCTCACCAACAAGTTCTGGGCCCGTACCGGCAATTCCGCCAGCGGGAGAACAGGCGATCCAGCCTGGAACGGGAGAAGTGAAGTGAAATTCCATAAGGCGCTTTTTGCCGCAGCGATGGCCTCGACCATGATCGTGGCAACCCCGGCGCATGCCGCTGCGGCTTCCGAAAAGCAGGATGCCGCGACGATCGCCATCCCCGCACCGCCCGCTGGTAAGGGCCAGATCGTGTTCTTCCGCAAGGGCGGCATTTCCGGTTCGGCTGTGGCCTGCTCGGTGTTCGAGAAGGGCCAGAAGATCAGTTCGCTGGGTGGCGGGCGCTATTTCATCATGGTCGCCGATCCGGGCAAGCACGAATTCAGCGTGAAGACCGAAGCGACCGATGCCCTGGCGCTCGAAGTTGAATCGGATGAAACCCAGTTTGCTGTCTGCAAGATCAAGATGGGCATCATGGTCGGCCGTCCCGATATCCGCCCGGTGCCTGAGCAGGAATTCCGCGCCGCCAAGAGCCTCAAGCTGGTCGATGCCGAAGACATGGGCCCCGGGCCGGGCGCGCTGCGTCCTGAGGAACTTGCCGCCGCACTGGCCCCGCAGGCAGTGCCGGCCGCGCCGGTTGCTGCGCCCGCCCCCGAAGCAGCCCCGGCATCAGAGCCTGCGCCTGCCGCACCCGCCCCCGAAGCAGCCCCGGCATCAGAGCCCGCGCCTGCCGCACCCGCCCAGTAATATCCGGCAAGGCGAGAACGGACTTTCGCGTCCGTTCTCGCCGCGCTAGGCGGCAGGGACCATGACCAACGCCGCGCCCCTGATCCTGTTCAACAGCCTCACTCGCCAGCTCGAGCCGTTCGTGCCCGTCCACGAAGGCGAGGCGCGGGTCTATTCCTGCGGGCCGACGGTCTATAATTATCCGCATATCGGCAACATGCGGGCCTATGTCTTTGCCGATATCCTTGGCCGCACGCTCTCGTGGAAGGGCTATCGCCTCACCCATGTCATCAACATCACCGATGTCGGCCATCTGACCGACGATGCCGATGCGGGCGAGGACAAGCTGGAGAAGGCGGCGAAGTTCAGCGCGCAATCGATCTGGGATATCGCACGGCACTATACCGAGGCCTACTGGGCCGATATCCGCGCGCTCAATATCCGCCAGCCGGCGCATTGGTCGATCGCAACGGACTATGTCCCGCAGATGATCGAGTTCGCCAAATCGATTGCCGACAGGCATTGCTACGAACTGGACAGCGGCCTCTATTTCGACACCGCCACAGTGGCCGATTACGGTCGGCTGGCGCGCGCGCAGACCGACGAAGGAGAAGGCCGGATCGAGGCTGTGGAAGGCAAGCGCCATGCCGCCGATTTCGCCATCTGGCGCAAGACCCCGCCCGGCGAGACGCGGCAGATGGAATGGGATTCACCCTGGGGCAAAGGCGCGCCGGGCTGGCATCTGGAATGTTCGGTGATGTCGGGCGCGCTGCTCGGTTTTCCGTTCGACATCCACACCGGCGGGATCGACCATCGCGAGATTCACCACCCCAACGAGATTGCGCAGAACCAGGCGCGTTGCTGCACGAACGGGCTGGACAACCCCGCCAACTCCGGCGCCAAGATCTGGATGCACAACAATTTTCTGGTCGAACGCTCGGGCAAGATGAGCAAGAGCTCGGGCGAGTTTCTCCGCCTGCAGCTGCTGATCGACAGGGGCTATCACCCGCTGGCCTACCGGCTGATGTGCCTGCAGGCGCATTATCGTTCCGAGCTGGAGTTCAGCTGGGACGGGCTGGGCGCGGCGCTGACGCGGTTGAAGCGGATGGTCAGGCAGATTGACGATCTGCGCCACCAGTATGGAAGCACCGCCGGGTATCTAAGCACAACGACGGACAATGAAGGCTTGGCACTATTGCGCGTGATTGCGCCAAGGCCAGATGAATTTGAGGATCAGAGACTTGTCGCGCTACTCGCTGAGTTTGATGAGGCAATTTCCGCTGATTTAGGCACTCCGCAAGCTCTCGTGGTTCTGGACAAGGTTCTCTCGCTCAAGCGGGTTGATGTTCTGCAGAAACACTCGCTTGCATCCATAATGCTCAGAGTACTTGGTCTTGATCGGTTGGAGCCTGATGGCGATTTCCTCAAACCTGCCGATCTCCGCATCCGCCCCAAGGCCGCCACTATCAGCGAGCCCGAAATCGAGACCGCACTCGCCCGCCGCAAGGAAGCCCGCGCCAAGAAGGACTTCGCCACTTCCGACGCGATCCGCGATGAGCTGGCCGCAAAGGGCGTCGAGGTCATGGACGGCGATCCGTTGGGCTGGGAATGGAAGCTGGGAGACTGACGATGGATCGCAAGGCGCATTGGGAAGATGTCTACCAGACGAAGGCCGCCGATAGCGTCAGCTGGTTCCAGCCGGTCCCGCAGCCCTCGCTCGATGCCATTGGCCGCTTCGGCGGAACCCCGGCGCAGTCGCTGATCGACATCGGCGGCGGTGCTTCCGCGCTGGTGGCGCGGCTGGCGGAGGCGGGGTGGAGCAATCTTGCCGTGCTGGATATTTCCGCTCCCGCGCTGGACGTGGCCCGCGCGGCGATGGGCGCTGGCGGCGATGCGGTCGAATGGATTGCCGCCGATATCACCGCCTGGCGGCCTGCGCGCGGCTATGACATCTGGCATGACCGCGCGGTGTTCCATTTCCTGACCGAAGATCCGGCCCGCGCCGGATACCGCGCCGCGCTGGCGCAGGGGCTAAAGCCCGGCGGACTGTTGCTGATGGCCACCTTCGCGCTCGACGGGCCGGAAAAGTGCAGCGGCTTGCCGGTGCAGCGCTATGGCCCGGCAGAACTGGCCGCTGCGCTGGGGGATGGCTTCGTGCTGCTCGACAGCTGGCGGGAGGAGCACCATACGCCGGGCGGCTCCACCCAGAATTTCAACTGGTGCGCGTTTCGCAAGGCCGGGGAGAATGCCGCATGACCATCGCCGTGATTCCCGCGCCGGCCAGGGTGCTGGTCGAAGCCCGCCTGCCGGACTGGATCGAGCCGCATTATTTCTCGACGATGGACGAACTGCTGGCGCTGGCGCCGCTGGCCGAAATCGGCTGGTTCGACACGGTCTACGTCCCCTACATGGCCGAAGCGGTGCGGCTTGGGGCAAAATTGCGCTGGCTGGTGACGGCGGGCGCCGGGGTCGATTTCTTCCCGCTCGACATCGTGCAGGAACGCGGAATCGTCATCACCAAGGGCACCGGCATCAACGCCCCGCCAATCGCCGAATATCTGGTGATGGCCATGCTGGCGATCGCCAAGGGCTATCGCGAGGTGGTGCGCGCGCAGGACCGGCGCGAGTGGCTGTGGGATTCGCCCGGCAAGCGCCAGATGGCGGGCACCCGCGCGCTGATTGTCGGCTATGGCGCGATCGGGCGGGAACTGGCCAAGCGGCTTGCCGGATGGGATGTCGAGGTGGTCGGCGTCACCCGCTCGGGCAGCGATGGCACCTTGCGGCCGGATCAATGGCGCGCGCGGCTGGGCGAATTCGACTGGGTGGTGCTGGCCGCCCCATCCACCGCCGAAACCGGGCGGATGATCGGCGCGGCGGAACTGGCGGCGATGAAGCCCGAAGCGGTGCTGGTCAATGTAGCGCGCGGTACGCTGGTCGATCAGGATGCGCTGGTGGCGGCGTTGAGCGAAAAGCGGATCGCCGCCGCACTGCTCGACGTGACCGATCCCGAACCTCTGCCGGAAGACCATCCGCTGTGGATGCTGGAAAACGCCCATATCACCATGCACTTGTCGGGCCGGGCGCAGACCGCGATGTACCGCGGCGTGGCCGAACGGTTCCTCGCCAATTGCGATCGCTACCGGCGCGGCGAAGTGCCCGAGCCGGTTTACGATCACGCCAAGGGCTATTGAAATTCACACCCGCGCGCGGTGGATCCAGCAATTGATCGCGAAGCGCGCGTCCGCATAGCGGTTGCCGGGGCAGTGGACCGGCAGCACTTCGTGCAGAGCGAAGGACGGGAACACCGCCAGCCGGTTGTGCGCCGGCTCGATCAGCGCGCCGGCCTCCTTGCCGCCGAACGGGAACAGCGCCAGTTCGCCGCCGGTGAAACCCTTGGGTTGGCTGTGGAAATAATAGACCGCGCTGATCATCCGGTCGCTGTTGTCGCCCTCGTCGTTGCTGGCCCGGACCCTGGCGGTGAAGGTATCGATATGCTGGCGGTAGAAATCGCCGTCGCGATGGGCGACGAGTTCCAGTTCGAAACCGGAGACCGTAAAAGGGTTAAGCCCGAGCGGCGCGATCCAGTCGTCCACCCGCTCCTTCAGTGCGGCGCGGAAGGGCTTGCGGTGCGGCCCGAGCGAATCGGTCAAGCGCCAGGAGTGGCGAGTCGCTTCTTCCTGCAACTTGCCGTCTGATTTCTGTACATCGGTCAATTCCAGCGCGTCCTGCCCGGTCAGCGCATGATCGAGCAGGCGCGCGGCGAAATCCTCCGGCAGGAAATTGTCGATGACGAGATACTTGGGCAGAGGGGCAGGTGACATGGCGGCATTTGTCACTCCTTGGCCCCGGGACGCAAGGGGTGACTAACGGGCGGCTCAGCCTTCTTCCAGCAGCAGCAGTTCCGCCGTCACTGCCATGCGCGGGGCGGGCAGCAGGCTGTGATCGACTGACTGGATCGCGGCATCGGCCACCAACTGGCCGGGGATGGCGAATTCATGTTCAGGCAAGGCATCGAGGAAGGCTTCCGCGGAGGCCATCGCCTCTGCTCCCTCGAACAGCAGTTCGATCGTATGGCGCGCGCCGGAAAAGGTTATGCTGGCCCAGGGGCGGAGGCTGTGCGCGGTGATCTGCGCCTGCGGGCCGGCCAGTTCGGCGATGGCTTCGCGCAGCCGCTCGGCCGGGCCGCGGCGGGTTCTGGTGCGGCGGCTGTGGCCGGGAAAGTCGGATGGGTCAGCGCGCATGGATGTGCTCCGGATAAATGTTCATGAAATGTTCCACCCGTTCTTTCGTCGGGAGGCGTGGCGTGCGGCCGTTGCGCAGATCGAGCACGAAGCGCGGATCATGCGCGGCCAGCCGACCGAATTTGGTGGCAGGCATGCCTGTCCTGTTCAGGAATTTCTCGATCTTGCGGATCAGCATTGGTTCCCCCGGCGAATCGGTTGCAGGGCTTTCGTCGCCGCAAAAATCCTACTTGTCTAGGATAACTCCTACGTGTAGGATGCACTCATGATGAAACCCGCAGGAAATCCGGCATCCGATCCGCGTGCGCGCATGCTTGAACTGGCCGATGGGCAGGGCGTCAGCCTTGCCACGCTGTCTGAACTGATCGGGCGCAACCCATCCTATCTCCAACAATATATCCGCAAGGGTAGCCCCCGCAAGCTGGACGAGGGGGACCGCGCCACGCTGGCCCGGTTCTTTGGCGTGGCCGAGTCGGAACTGGGCGCGCCGGAGGATAATTCCTCCGATTCGAATCGGCCCGCAAAACGCGGCGATTGGGTCGAAATCCCGCGCCTGCCGCTCGACGATTCGGCCGGGCCCGGTTCGCTTGGGGGAGGCGCGCTGGGGGTGGAGGAACGCGCGTTCGACGCCTTCCGCTTTTCCACCCGCTGGCTACGCGAACAGGGGCTGGAAGCGGCGATGCTCTCCGCCATCGCGGTGGCGGGGGACAGCATGGAGCCCTTGTTGCGCGACGGCGACGAAATCCTGGTCGACCGCACCCCGCGCCCCTTGCGAGAAGGCATCCACGTGCTGCGGCTGGGCGATGCGCGGCTGGTCAAGCGGGTCCAGCAGGGCAAACCCGGCCGTCTGACCCTGATCAGTGAGAACCCGCACTACCCGCCGATGGATGTGGGCCTGGACGAAGTGGATGTGATCGGGCGGGTGGTGTGGAAGGGGGGAAGGTTGTGAGGGGGGAATGGTGGTCGACTGGCGACAGTCAGCTCTTGGCTCAGCGACTTAAAATACCGCCGTCCCACATTAGGGTCAGGACCTGTTAAATTGCTTGCATGATGGGCTGAGGGTTGATTCAATGGTGGCACCAGGAGGTGCTGCTTGTGGACGATCTGTTTATGCTGAGCGAGGTGCAGATGCGCCGGATCAAGCCATTTTTCCCGCGATCGCAT
>CANJYE010000055.1 GCA_947479055.1 Erythrobacteraceae bacterium | reverse complement strand
GCACTTGATCGAAAACCTGTTCGCCAAAATCAAGGACTGGCGGCGCATTCACACCCGATATGATCGCTGCGCCCACACCTTCATGTCCGCCATCGCAATCGCCGCTACCGTCATCTTCTGGTTGTGATCAATGAGTCCTGACCCTAGGGTTTGCTCGTAATGCCAGCGAAGGTAGATTCCGGTATGACCTCAAAAATTACTACTGACTTGTGCCATTTTCCGGAAGAAACGACGATTCTTGGTCGAATACTGAGCGGATATGGCGAACTGGAAATGGACATTGCCTTTCTGCTCCAATTCGCACTCAGCGATGATCGCGATGTTGCCTTCAAATCTTTGTTTGGCATCAGGGGCGAAACACCCCGGATTGATGTTGCTGACAATCTCATGCGTCGCCGCTACAAAGAGGTCGGACTAGGTGGCGACTATGGCGAAGCGATAGGATCGATGCGCCATTGTCTGAAAATTCGAAACCAATACGCTCATTGCCACTGGGTTCGAAATCTTGCCTGCGGCCTCTGTCTGGTCAACCTCGAGGAAGTCGGCTGTTCCGAAGCAGAAGTCGATCTGGGCGCGCTCGCTCAAAAGCGTGTTTCACTGATGCTACTTCGCGAACAAGAGAGTTTCTTCGCTTACACCCAGTCCATGTTTGGATATGTGAACTATGCCTATCGAACGGCGATTGGAACGATGCAGATAAATCCTATGAGTCGCCCCGTGAAACCTCCGAAGCGGCCAGCACTGTTCGATCCGGCTTAAAAGGGGAAAGTGTTTCTCAGAGAGTAACTTAGCGAAGGGGTTTGGATGTCGGCGACGGTGTGTGATTGGTTCCGGGACCTGATTGCTGTAATGGAATGCTATTCGCCGGTCCAAATCCGCCATCCCCCATCACCCTTGCATTCCAGCCCCACCCCCGCCAAATCCCCTTCATGGCCGAACCCACCCCACCCCCGCTGCGCGCGGCGATCGTTCCTGTCACGCCGTTCCAGCAGAACTGCTCGCTGATCTGGTGCACGAAGACGATGCGCGGCGCGCTGGTCGATGCCGGGGGCGATCTTGACCGGCTGAAGCTGGCGGTGGAGCGGGCCGGTGTCACGCTGGAGAAGCTGCTCGTCACCCATGGCCACATGGATCATTGCGGTGCAACCGGCACGCTGGCGAAGGAACTGGGCCTGCCGATCGAGGGGCCGCATCCCGATGATCTCTTCTGGCTGGACCAGCTGGAGGAAAGCGGCGCGCGCTTTGGCATTCCATCCGAGAATTTCCTGCCCGACCGCTGGCTGAAGGATGGCGACAAGGTGTCAGTGGGCGAGCTGGAACTGGACGTGATCCATTGCCCCGGCCACACGCCCGGCCATGTCGTGTTTTACCACGCCCCGTCCGATCTCGCGATTGTCGGCGACGTGCTGTTCCAGGGATCGATCGGGCGGACCGATTTCCCGCGCGGCAATCATCAGGACCTGCTCGATTCGATCACCCAGAAGCTGTGGCCGCTCGGCAATGAGGTGATGTTCATCCCCGGCCATGGCGAGACCAGCACTTTCGGGGCCGAGCGCAGGAACAACCCCTTCGTCGGCGATCACGCCATGCGCTATGCCGCGCGGATGGTGCAGGATCAGGGGCCGGGTTAAAACTTACCCAGCGCAATCGCCACTGCTGCCGCCGACAGTCCGAGCTGGGTGAGCAGCGTGGTCATTGTCCCGGCCATGCGGAACATGTTGATTTCGGACCGGTCCATCCCCACCGCATGCGCTATCCGCAGCAGCATGTAGAAGGCGGCAGTGAAGCTCAGCCACTGGCCGCCCCGGCCGGCCAGTTCGATCCCGGCGATCAGGATCAGCACGAAGGGGGTGCTCTCGATGAAATTGGATTGCGCCCGCATCCGCCGGATCAGCAGCGGATGGTCGTCGTCGCCATGGAGGATTTTCGTGACCTTGCGAATCTGGCCGCAGCGGAACATCAGCCAGCAGTTGATCAGCGCGGCCGCCGCCGCCGCCGTGAGCGTTGTTGTCAGTACCATAGCCCTATTCCCCCTGCCATTTCCGCCGGATGGGATAGGCCGCGCGCCGCACGCTTGCAAGCTGCGCCAAAATCGCTATAGGGCGCGCCTTCGCAGCCGTCGGACCGGTCGCAGTGCCCATTTCCCTTTCCAAGCGGGGTTGTGCGCTGTTCGGGCTTAGCCTAGGGCGGCCATCAACTACGACACGAAATTTGCAGGAACAGGTGCCGAAATGGCTGTCCCCAAGAGAAAAACTTCCCCCTCACGCCGGGGCATGCGCCGCAGCCATGATGCGCTCAAGGTTGAAGCATTCCATGAATGCTCCAACTGTGGCGAACTGAAGCGCCCGCACAATCTGTGCCCCGCTTGCGGCCATTACAACGGGCGCGAGATCGTCGCTGTCGGCCTCTGAGCCGACACACCGGGAGAATGCCGCGATGAGCCTGCCGCGTATCGCCGTCGATGCGATGGGCGGCGATGAAGGCGTGCGCGTGATGGTGGAAGGCGCGGCCCTGGCCCGCCGCCGCCACGACCGGTTCAAGTTCCTGCTGGTGGGTGATGAAGTGCGGATCAAGGCCGCGCTGGACAATCATCCCAATTTGCGCGGGGCTTCCGAAATCCTCCATGCCGACGATGTCGTCGCGGGCGACGAAAAACCGACCCAGGCGCTGCGCCGGGCGCGGACCACCTCCATGGGCCTTGCCATCAACGCAGTGAAGGTCGGCGATGCCGGCGCGGCGGTCAGTGGCGGCAACACCGGCGCGCTGATGGCGATGAGCAAGCTGGCGCTGCGCACCATGCCGGGCATCGACCGGCCCGCGCTGGCCGCGATCATGCCCACGCTGGGCGAAAACGACGTGGTGATGCTCGATCTGGGCGCCAACACCGAATGCGATGCGCGCAATCTTGTCCAGTTCGCAATCATGGGCGCGGCCTATGCCCGGATCGTCAGCGGACGCGAGGCGCCGCGCGTGCGGTTGCTCAACATCGGTACGGAAGAAAGCAAGGGCACCGAAGTGCTGCAGGATGCAGCGGCACAATTGCGCGCCGCCAGCGGGCTGTCGTTGCAGTTCGACGGTTTCGTCGAAGCGGACAAGATCAATCGCGGCGATGTCGATGTAGTGGTGACCGACGGCTTTTCCGGCAATATCGCCCTGAAGGCGATTGAGGGCGCGGCCCGCTTTGTCGGCGATCTGCTGAAGCGCAGTTTCATGAGCTCGCTGCGCTCCAAGTTCGGCTTCCTGATCTCGCGTCCGGCGACCGAGCTGCTCAAGCATCATCTTGATCCCAACAACCACAATGGCGCGGTGTTCCTCGGGCTCAACGGCGTGGTGGTGAAAAGCCACGGCAGCGCCAGCGCGCTGGGCGTTGCCAATGCCGTGGCGGTGACCGCGCGACTGCTGGAGGAAAGCCTGACCGACCGTATTACCGCCGATCTCGCCGAACTGGGCGCGGAAAACCTGCGTGGCCGCCGCGGCTTTCCCCAGAAGGGAGCAGCTGCATGATCCGCACAGTGATGCGTGGGACCGGCTCGGCCCTGCCGAAGCGGCTGGTCACGAACGAAGATCTCGCCCGCACGGTCGACACCAGCGACGAATGGATTGTCGAGCGGACCGGTATCCGCCAGCGCTATTTCGCAGGCGAAGGGGAAACCACTGCCACTCTGGCGATCGAGGCCGCGCACAAGGCGCTGGCCGCCGCAGGGATCGACGGCAAGACGATCGACCTCATTATCCTCGGCACCGCCACGCCCGATCAGACCTTTCCGGCCACTGCCACGGCCGTGCAGCATGCCATCGGCGCCAATGGCTGCATCGCCTTCGATGTGGCGGCGGTTTGCTCGGGCTTCCTTTATGGGCTTGGCATCGCCGATTCGATGCTGCGCACCGGCATGGCGAAGCGGGCGCTGGTCCTGGGCGCGGAAACTTTCAGCCGCCTGCTCGACTGGGAAGACCGCACCACTTGCGTGCTGTTCGGCGACGGGGCCGGAGCGATGGTGCTGGAA
Source organism: Erythrobacteraceae bacterium (assembly GCA_947479055.1). GTDB lineage: Bacteria > Pseudomonadota > Alphaproteobacteria > Sphingomonadales > Sphingomonadaceae > CANJYE01. Next base: position 14,628 of record CANJYE010000055.1, on the reverse strand, counting down.
GCGGTCGAGTGCGACGTGACCGACCCGGTTGCCGCGCCGGGAATCATTGCCACCCGACTCCACGCCGATGGCGCACACAATCCGCTGCTGTTCTGCAGCGGCGGAGTTTCGACCACCGGGACCGCCGGCCATGTCCAGATGATGGGCCGCGAAGTGTTCCGCCATGCAGTGGTCAATCTGGCCGAAGTGCTGGAGGAAGTGCTTGGCGTTGCAGGCATTACTGCCGAGGATCTCGACTGGGTCGTGCCGCATCAGGCGAACCAGCGGATTCTCGATGCGACCGCCAAGAAGCTCGGCCTGCCTCCCGAAAAGGTGGTGGTGACGGTTGCCAGCCATGCCAATACCTCGGCGGCATCGGTGCCGCTGGCCTTCGATACCGCCGTCAGGGACGGGCGGATCAAACCGGGCGACCTGGTGATGCTGGAGGCGCTCGGGGCGGGTTTCACCTGGGGGGCCTGCCTGATCCGGGTTTGAGCTCAAGCGGTGGAAAATCTTTTCCGCTCGCATTGAAATGCTTTCGCAAATTGTTATGTTGCAGCCGGGGGGTTGCCAAAAGAGGAAAAGGGGAAGGCACATGATGCGTTCAGTGGGTACACTTACCCGCGCCGATCTGGCGGAAACGGTCAATCGCAAGATGGGATTCTCACGCACGGAATCGCTTGAGATGGTGGAATCCGTCTTGCGCAACATGACCGAAGCGCTGGAGCGTGGGGAAAACGTCAAGATTTCCGGGTTCGGCACATTCGTCCTGCGCGACAAGCGCGAGCGGATCGGTCGCAATCCCAAGACCGGCGTCGAAGTGCCGATCACCCCGCGCCGGGTGATGACCTTCCGCGCCAGCCAGATCCTCAAGGAACGGATCGCCAAGGGCTCCTGATGGAAGGGACGCACTCCGATCCCCGTTTCGTGGACGGAAAGGATGCCGGTGCGCTGCGAACGATCGGTGAGGTCGGCAGCGCGCTTGGCATCCGACAGCATGTACTGCGTTACTGGGAACAGCAGTTCCCGATGCTGCGGCCGCTGAAGCGCAGCGGTGGTCGGCGCTATTACCGCCCGGCTGATGTTGCACTGCTCGAAACGATCGACCGTCTGGTCAATCGCGAAGGCTATACGCTGAAGGGCGCGAAAAAGGCTTTGCAGGGCGGCTTGCCCGAAGTTGCGGCACCCGTTGCCGCCGAGGTCAGACCGCAAGCGCCCCATAATCGGGTCGACGAGGTTCCGGGTGAGGTGATTGCCCAGCTCAAAGCAATCCGCGCCCGGCTGGCCGCCGCACTAGATTTGTGATCAGCCGATCGAAGGCCCCAGCTCGGGGTCGAGGTCGCGCGGGCGGATGAAATGGACCAGTCGGCCGCAGTCCGGCGCTAGCTTTGCCCAGTTATCGATGTCCAGCTCCAGCACGGCAAATGCGGCGGTCGGGAATTTTCCGGCGGCCCGTTCAAGCAACGGATTGCCGGCATCGTCTCGGGCCAGTTCGAACAGCAGCTCTTCCAGGCCGGGACTGTGGCCGCACAGCATCACGTTTTCCAGCCGGTCATCGAGCTCGCGGAGGATGTCGATCAGGGTCGCGGGTGCGGCCAGATAGACGCGGTTGTCCCAGTCAATCGGCGGGCAATCCCCCGCAGCTTTGGCCGCCTCTTCCATCGTCTCGCGCACCCGCACCGCCGGGCTGGCGATGGCGCGCTGCCAGAGCAGACCGAAATCGCGAATATGGCCACCCATCAGCGCGGCACCGCGCCGCCCGCGCTTGTTGAGCGCACGCTCGAAATCCCGCTCGCCGACGTCTTCGGCGGAGGATTTTGCGTGCCGGAAGAGCCCAAGCCCTTTCACGCGCCTTCCATCATCCTTCGTCCTTTGCGGCCTCGGCCGCTGTGATGGGTGCCGCTTCTCCTGAAACACCGACGGTGAGGCGTTGTAAAGCCTCGTCCAAAGTCAGCCTGATGACAGGAGTGCCGGCAGGAAAGGCGCTGAGCAGCCGGGTCGGGAAGGCGGCAGAAAGGACCACGAAATGGCCTCGGTCATCCTTGCTGCGGATCAGCCGACCGAATGCCTGCGCCAGCCGGGCGCGGATGATCCGGTCGTCATGGGCGGCCCCGCCATTCGCGGCGCGGCGTGCGCGATGGAGGATGCCCGGCTTGGGCCAGGGCACCTGCTCCATCACCACGCAGCGCAGCGATTCGCCCGGCACATCCACTCCGTCGCGCAACGCATCCGTTCCGAGCAATGAGGCGCGCGGATCGTCGCGGAAGATATCGACCAGTGTGCCGGTGTCGATCGGGTCGACATGCTGGGCGTAAAGCGGCAGGCCGTTGCGGGCCAGCCGGTCGGCGATCCGTCCATGGACCGCGCGCAGCCGCCGGATCGCGGTGAACAGTCCCAGCACTCCGCCGCCCGACGCCTCGATGATCCGCCCGTAGGCACCGGCAAGCGCCGGAATATCGCCCTTCCGCACATCGGTGACGATCAGCACTTCGGCATTGGCGGCATAGTCGAACGGGCTTTCGGCGGTGGACAGGCGCGGGGCGTTCGCCAGATTGGCCGCACCGCTGCGAGCGATCGCGCCGCTCCAATCCTCTTCGTCCCTCCCGTGACCATCCTTGAGCGTGGCCGAGGTCACCATCACGCCATGGGCGGGTTCGAGCACCACCCGGGCGAAAGGCTTCATCGGATCGAGCCAGCGGCGATGGATGCCGACATCGAATTCGCGCGCATCCGACCGTTCGACTGCCAGCCAGTCGACGAAATCGGGGTCGGCGGGGCCGCCGAGCCGTTCCAGCAGCGCTTCCCACCCGGCCAGCGTGTCGATCCGCCAGGCGAGCGAGTGGCGCGCGCCCTCGATCCGTGCCCGGCCTTGACCATCAAGCCAGTCGGGCGGCTCGGCCATGATCGCTTCCAGCCTCAGGCCGAGCCGGACCAACGGCAGGCGCAGCGCCGCCAGCGCCGATTGCGCCTGCCCGGCCAGTTCGACGAAATTGCCTTCGAGCTGGGCCGCCTCGGTCTCGATCCCGTAGCCCGCTTCCTGCCCGCCCGATTCATCGCGGGCGTAAGTCAGCGCGCGCACCGCGCCGAGCAGCATCTCGACCGGGCCCGATGGCGTGCCATCAGCCAGCCGTTGCAGCCAGCCTTCGGACGGAAGTACTTCGGCCGCCTGGGCCGCCGCCGCGATCGCCTTGCCGCCCTGTTCGTCATAGCTGGCGATATCGGCCAGCCGCGCCGCCAGCCCGCGCCGCCGCCCGCGCGCATTGCGTTCCGGCCCGATCACCCAGCGGCGTAGCTCGATGCATTCCTGCCCGGACAGGGCGGAGGCAAAGGTGCTGTCAGCGGCCTCGAACACGTGATGGCCCTCGTCGAACACGATTCGGGTCGGGGCCTGGGAATGGTCCCGGCCGCGCGCGGCGTTGACCATCACCAGCGCATGGTTGGCGATCACCAGATCGGCTTGCGCGCTGGCGCGGGTAGAGCGTTCGATGAAGCATTTGCGGTAATGCGGGCAGCCCGCATAGATGCATTCGCCACGCTGGTCGGTGAGCGAGCGGACTCCGCGCTGGCGGAACAGCGTGCCGAGCCAGCCGGGCAGATCGCCGCCGATCATGTCGCCGTCCTGCGAGAAGGCGGCCCAGCGCGCCACCAGCTGCGCGAGGATGGCCGCCCGCCCGCCGAAACCGCCTTGCAAGGCGTCTTCCAGATTGAGCAGGCAAAGGTAGTTCTCCCGACCCTTGCGCACCACTACCGGCTGGGTGCCATCGGCGCGGGTGGCGGGCCAGGCCCTTCGGCTTTCCCGCCGAAGCTGGCGCTGGAGGTTCTTGGTGAAGGTCGAAACCCACACAGTTCCTCCCGATTGCTCGGCCCAGAGCGAGGCCGGGGCGAGATAGCCCAGGGTCTTGCCAATCCCGGTCCCGGCCTGCGCCAGCAACAGGTGGGGTGAGCCTTCCCGGCGGCGCGGGGCAAAGGCATGGGCAGCTTCGGCGGCATAGGCCTGCTGGCCCGGACGCTGTTCCGCGCCATCGCCGGTCAGCAGCGCGAGGCGGGCCTTGACCTCGTCTTCCGCCAGAGTGACCTGCGCGGGCTGGGGCCGCTCGGGCGCTTCTTCCCATTCCGGCAGGCGGGCGAACAGCCAGCGCTCCGCCCGTTGCGGCTGGCGGACATGGGGCGCGAGGATCGGCGCCCAGGGCCAGCGCATCCGGGCGAGCGATTGCAGCACGTTCCAGGCGCCTTCGCGCTCGTCCCAATCCTCGCTCTCGCAGGTCTGGAGAAGGGCGCCGGCAGCGCGTTGCAGCAGTTCGGGCACGGCATCGTCGCCGACAGGTTCGTCGAGTCCGAGTGCGTGGGCGAGCCCCTTGGGGGTCGGCACCATGAACCGGGCAGGGTGGATGAAGGCGAACAATTCCAGCAGGTCGAGCCCTGACAAATCGGGATAGCCCAGCCGACTGGCGACCAGCGGGGCGTTGAGCATCAGCAACGGCGTGTCGGCCGCCGCCATGATCGCCTCGCCCTTGCCGAGCCCGCGCGTGCCGCCAATCGCGCCGCGCAGCCAGCTGCCGGCATGGCTGGCGTGGAGGGCGGGGAGGGGAACAGCGGGCATGCGGCGGACTTAGAACAGGAACGGAACGGATACCAGTGCTGCCGATCCAACTGACCCGATGTGCTTCAGGGTGTTTCGATTGTGAGCTGCGGTGTTGGCGTGTAAGCGGCCGGTCGATGCCCCCGGCGACTTCCCCATCATCCTTCATCCATGCTCGTGCATCGCTTCGCAGCAGGCTGGCGGCGGCCATGCTGTCGGTCGGAGTGATCGTGGTGATCGCGATGGTCATGCTGACCATCGGCTCGTTCTCGGCAGAGGTAAAAGAGAAGGTGGAGAAGTTCGTGGCGATGGACATGCCGCCCGCGCCCGGTGAGAAGCCCGAGACCGAGCACGAAGTTGCCAAGTCCAGCGAGCAGTTCGCAGCCGTGCCCAGGCCGCCGGTGCCTGATCCGCAACCGGTGCGCGAGCCAGCCTTCAACTATATCCACCTCACCAGCCAGGAAATGGCCGCCGCGGATATTGCGAAGATGCCGAGGCGCAGCGCGGATGCGGAAGGCGGCGCGGAAGCTGGGAGCGGGGACGACGGCGGCGTCGGTACCGGGCCTGGCGGGCAGCGGCTCTACCGGGCGAAATGGTATCGCGAGCCGACCCATGCGGAAATGTCCGGCTACATGCCCCGAAATGGAAGAGGGGGCGATTGGGGAATGATCGCCTGCCGGACGATCGAGCACTATCACGTGGAGGATTGCCAGGAGCTCGGGGAATCCCCGCCGGGCTCCGGGATGGCCCGCGCGCTGCGCCAGGCCTCGTGGCAATTCCTGGTCTATCCTCCCCGGCTGGGTGGCAAGACCCTGGTCGGCGCATGGGTGAGCATCCGCTTCGAGTTCAGCCACGAAGCCGCTGCGAGCATCCTTCCCGGCGCGAGCGATCAGCCCTGAGCTTTGCGCACTTGCGAAAACCGCACAATCCCGCAAAAGGCGCGGCCATGACCAATAGTGAACTGATCGCCGCCGCCCGCACATCCAAAGCCTGGCCGTTCGAGGAAGCGCGCAAGATCGCCAAGCGCTACCCGCAGGGCAGGCCCGATGGCCAGCCCGTGCTGTTCGAAACCGGCTATGGCCCCTCGGGTCTGCCCCATATCGGCACTTTCCAGGAAGTGCTGCGCACCACGTTGGTCCGCCGCGCCTATGAAGCGCTGACCGGTGGCGCACCTACCCGGCTGGTGGCGTTCAGCGATGACATGGACGGGCTCCGCAAGGTGCCCGACAATATCCCCAACCGCGCGCTGCTCGAGGCCCATCTCGGCAAGCCGCTGAGCCGTATTCCCGACCCGTTCGGCAAGTTCGAGAGTTTTGCCCACCACAACAACGCGATGCTGCGCGAATTCCTCGACCGGTTCGGGTTCGACTATGAATTCGTCTCGGCCAGCGATCGCTACAATTCCGGCGCGTTCGACGATGCGCTGAAGAACGTGCTGCGCAATTATGGTGCGATCATGGACGTGATGCTGCCGACCTTGCGGGCGGAACGGGCGGCGACCTATTCGCCGGTGCTGCCGGTTTCCCCGACCAGCGGAGCGGTCTTGCAGGAGCCGATCGAGGTGGTGGATGCCGAGGCCGGGATCATCCGTTTCATGGATGATGGACAATCGATCGAGCAATCGATCCTTGGCGGACAGGCCAAGCTGCAATGGAAGGTCGACTGGGCCATGCGCTGGGTTGCGCTGGGCGTCGATTACGAGATGTGCGGCAAGGATCTGACCGACAGCCTGACCCAGTCTGGCAAGATCGCCCGCATTCTCGGCGGACAGCGGCCGGAAGGGCTGATCTACGAGCTATTTCTGGATGAACGGGGCGAGAAGATATCCAAGTCCAAGGGCAACGGCCTGACGATCGAGGAATGGCTACGCTATGGCAGCGCCGAAAGCCTGGGCTTCTACCTGTTCCGCGAACCCAAGAGCGCCAAGCAGCTGCATGTCGGGATCATCCCGCGCGCGGTGGACGAATATTGGCAGTTCCGCGAAAAAATCCCGCAGCAGCCGCTCGACCAGCAGCTCGGAAATCCGGTCTGGCACCTGCTGCGCGCCACCGGCAATGCCGATGATGATGGCCATGGCGATGCCCTGCCGGTCACCTACGGGCTGCTGCTCAATCTCGTCGGCGTGCTGGGTCCCCATGCCAGCCATGCGCAGGTCTGGTCCTATCTCGGTAATTACATTCACGATCCCGACCCGGCCGATCACCCCGCGCTCAACGCGCTGATTGATGCGGCGCTGGCTTATAACCGCGATTTCGTCGCCCCGACGCTGAAGCGGCGCGCTCCGGACGCGAACGAGGCGGCGGCGCTGGCTGCGCTGGACGAGGAACTTGCGGCAACGTCCGATGATGCCACGGCGGAGGAATTGCAGACGATGATCTACGAGATCGGCAAGGATCCGCACTATGGCTTCGAAAGCCTGCGCGACTGGTTCAGGGCGTTGTACGAAACCCTGCTGGGCGCGCCGCAAGGCCCGCGCATGGGCAGCTTCATTGCGCTCTACGGCATCGCCAACACCCGCAAGCTGATAGCAGACGCGCTGGAAGGCTGAGCGCTAGCCCCACTTCCTTGTCCGGTACCATTTGGTCAGGACATATTTGGTGCCCTGAACCGGAGGCATCCCGGCGTGGAGCGTCATCTGATTGGGCTGGCCATCAGGCATTGCGTTGTTCCAGATCAGCAGTGCGCCCTTCTGCGGGGTGATCGACACGCCGGCGCTGATGAAGCTGGTCTGACCGCCTTCCTCAATATCATTGAGATAGGCCATCGCAGTCCAGCTGCGCTGTCCGCCGAGTTTGCGCTCCTCCTTCCAGTAGCCTGAGTCAGTGTGGAACCAGTCGACGTGCTGTTTGTATTCTTGTCCGGGTTGGTAGCGCTGGCCCTGGACGGTTTCGCCCCATTCGGGCTCCATCCCGAGCAAGTCGTCGATCCGCCGTTCGATCATCCGGACCTGGGAATCAGCGCGATCCAGATGGCCGGAATAGCTGGTGCGGTAGCCGGGGATATGGCTTTCGGCGAACAGGGTGGAAGGCAGGGCCACTGAATCGATCATTGCCACCATGCGGAAGCATTCGCCCACCGTGAGAAAGCCGCCCATCGCATATATTTCCGCCGTTTCGACCGGAAGCTTGTACACCGCCGGATTGGCATCCAGCCGCGCCCTTACGCTGGCGCCGATGCGGGCCAGCGCAACCTGATCGGCGAAGGCGTCTTTCTTGCTGCGTGAAAAGATCATGACGCGCCACGGATTACCGATCATGGCGCGGACGGCAAGGGGGCAATGCGGTTGGGCTGGCCATGCCCAAGTGCGGCAGAATTGTCGCAGTCCGCAAAATTCTCGGGGACGAACTAAAATTTTACTGACAGTTTCGGTTCGTAGGGAGTAATGGGCGGCAGCAAACCAGCCCGCAATGCCCCGTTCGGCGTTCCAGTTGGTGAAAGTTCGAGGCGGAAACTGCCCGTCTCAGTTAATTAACGAGGGAGACTACATCCATGAAAACTAAGCTTCTGCTTGCCAGCTCGGCGCTTCTTGCCCCGATTGCGGCACTCTCCATCGGCGTTGCGCCGGCCTGGGCGCAGGACGCGAATCCGTCAGCTTCGGCCCCTGCCGACAGCGGCGAGATTCTGGTGACCGCGCGTCGTCGCGAAGAATCGATCCAGGACGTTCCGGTTGCGGTCGTCGCGTTTGGCCAGCAGGCGCTCGAGGATCGCCAGATCCGCGCCGAAGCCGATCTTCAGCGCAGCGTTCCGGGTCTGACCATTCGCGAGACCGAAGGCTCCAACCAGATCGCCTACTCGATCCGCGGCCAGACGATTGACGCCTTCACCGGCTCGTTCTTGGCGGTGGTGCCCTATGTCAACGAAGTGCAGGCCAACGGCGCCGGCGGTTCCAACTTCTACGATCTCCAGTCGATCCAGGTGCTGAAGGGCCCGCAGGGCACGCTGTTCGGCCGCAACTCGACCGGCGGCGCGGTGCTGATCGCGACCGGCCAGCCGACCAACGAGATCGGCGGCAAGTTCTCGCTCAGCTACGGCAATTTCAACGCCGTGGACTTCAAGGGCATGATCAACCTGCCGATCATCGATGACAAGGTTCTGCTGCGCATTGCCGGCAACATGGCCCGTCGCGATGGCTATCAGAAGAACATCTTCCCGGGCATGCAGAAGCATCTCGGCAAGCAGAAGAAGGACAGCATCCGCGGCACGCTGACGATCAAGCCGAGCGACAGCATCACCAACACCACCATGGTCGAATACACCGCCACCGGCGGCAATTCGACGGCGGTCGTGCCGTGGAGCGTCTATTCGCCGGGCGAAGTCGATCAGGTTACCGGCCTGCCGCTCAACAGCGCGACGGCGTTCCTGTACGGTCCCGGGATGGATGTTGCCTTCGGCTTCGAGGGAGCCTGGGCCGGCTATCTCGCTGCCCATCCGGGCGCCGATCCGCTTGGCTATGTCCACGCAGTCGAAATGCAGAAGAAGTATGGGGCCTACAAGGTCAACGCCTTCATCGGCGGTGGCAAGTCCTTCTTCCACGGTCGCAGCACCGTGATCGATAACGCCACCACCTTCGACATCGGTACCGATACGCTGATCAAGAACATCTTCGGCTATTCGAAGTCGCGCTCGCATTACAATGTCACGGAACAGGGCGCGCCGTTCTGGGTGCAGTGCACCTGCAACCCCTATACCAACGATGTCGGCAACCTCGAGACCAACCGGGCGATTTCCGACGAACTCCAGCTTCAGGGCAAGGCGTTCGGCGGCAATCTGGAATACATCCTCGGCGCGTTCTACTACAAGTCGAAGGCCTGGACCCACTGGCCGCAGAACTACTTCGAAATGCTGCCTTACACCCTGGGCACCGGAACGACCTCGAACTTCATGACCTGGGATGATTCCAAGGCATTGTTCGCGCAGGCGTCCTATCACATCGGCCCGCAGTTCACCCTGACCGGCGGCTTCCGCTACACTTGGGAAAAGGTCCGTCTGGACCAGCTTCCAGGCGGCGCGGGCTACAACATTCCTGGCCAGTTCAACAGCCTGACCCAGAAGTTCAAGAAGCCAAGCTGGACTATCGGCGTTGATTACAAGCCGACCGACAATCTGATGGTCTATGTGGTTCATCGCGGCAGCTGGCGTTCGGGCGGCATCAACGGCGTGGCGCCGATGCTGCCGACCGGTTCGGCCGGCGGCGGTGCGTTCTTCAAGCCGGAGACGGCCAAGGACGTCGAATTGGGCCTGAAGTGGAACGGCGATGTCGGCGGGCGTCCTGCCCACTTCAACGTCGCGGTCTACAAGCAGTGGATCAAGGGCGTGCAGCGCGCCGAATTCCCGACCGTCGATCTTGACGGCCCGGGGCCGGAAGCTGCGCACTCGATCGCGGTGACGATCAACGTGCCCAAGGCGGTGGTGAAGGGTTTCGAAATCGATGGCTCGATCCGTCCGGCCGACTTCCTCGAACTGGGTGGCAACGTTGCCTACACCAACGCCAAGTACACCGACAACGAAGCGATCATCTACGGCAACCGCTACGTCTTCAACTCCTATGCCGATACGCCGCGCTGGGCCGGCACCGTCTATGCGGTGGTGACCCTGCCGCTCGACGAAGCGGACGGCACGGTGAAGGTGCGCGGTGAATTCTACAAGCAGAGCGGCCAGTACTTCAGCAACAACGGGCACAGCATCACGCCGCGCACATTCCTGCCGAAGTACAATCTGGTCAACGCCCGCCTCGACTGGTCGCACATCATGGGCTCGCAGTTCTCTGCCGCCCTGTTCGGCACCAACCTGACGAACAAGGGCTACTACGTCGGCGGCCTGTCGCAGGGCCCGTCGCTGGGCGAGAACTCCGCGGCCCCCGGCCGCCCGCGCTTCTACGGCGCCGAGGTGAGCATCGAGTTCTGAGCTCGATCAAGGTATCTGCCTGACTGAAAGGGGGCCGGGAGACAGCACGTCTCCCGGCCCTTTTTCATGCATACCTGCCGGGGCTTGCCCAATTTTTGCGAATCCTTCACAAGAAGCCATGAGCAACACAGACACCAACGCGGCGCGGAGCCGCTATTCGCATGGGGCCATCACCTTCCACTGGCTGATCGCGCTTGCGATCATCGCCAACTGGATCCTGGCCCATTACGCCGAAGACCTGCCCAAGGCCGAGCATGAACGGCTGATGGGCACGCATGTCGCCATCGGTATGAGCGTGCTGATCCTGTCGGTCCTGCGCGTGATCTGGCGCCTGATGCACAAGCCGCCGCCGCCCAATCCGGAGCACAAGGCGTGGGAACGGCTGCTGGCCGGCCTGATCCACAAGCTGTTCTATGTTCTGATCATCGCGCTGCCCCTGACCGGCTATCTGATGGTCCAGACCTTTACCGGCGGAATGGGCATCGACATGTTCGGTGCTGGCCAGTTCCCCGGTATCGCCATGGCCAAGGACAAACCCGCCAGCGAATTGTTCGGCGAACTGCACGAGGTCATTTCCTATGTGATGGCGGCGCTGCTCGCGCTCCATGTTGCGGGTGCCTGGAAGCATCACCTGGTCGACCGGGACGGTACGATGGGTCGCATGTTGCCATTCTGACGCAGACCTCCCCGCATTGATGCGCAAAAAAGCCCCCGTCGATTGCTCGGCGGGGGCTTTTTGCGGGATGCCTGCCAGGCCATTCACCCGGCAGGCGGGGTCGTCCGTTACCAGAAGAAGTCGTAGACCACGTCCACCACTTCGCCGGAATAGACATCGACCAGCAGCGCATCGTCGTAATAGCGCACCCAGCGATAGGGCCCATAGGCTGCCGGCAGGCGATAGCGCCACGGATCATCGATCCAGTAGCTGCTGCCGAAGAACATCGAGTCGAGGTAGACGCCGATGCCCAGCCGGCTGTAGCTGTGGTGGCGATAGGGCGAATGATAACGCCCCATCCGGTAGATATCGCCATAGCTCTGGCGGTAATTGTACCAGTTGTAGCGGTTGTCCTGGCGCCAGCCGTCGTTCCAGTTGCGATAGCTATAACGGTGGCCGTCGCGCTCATAGTGGCGCCAGCGATCACGATCATGGTCGCGATCGCGGTCATGGTGCCAGTTGCGGCTGGCATCGCGATAGCCGTCACGGTTCCGGTCGTGATCCCGGTCACTGTAGGAGCGGTTGCGATCCGGGTCGCTATAACTGCGGTTGCGATCGGACTTCCAGCCGGGCCGGTCGCCGTCACGCTGACGGTCGTTGCCGCGTGGGCCATTGTCAGGTGTGACCACGGTGCCACCCTGCCAGCTACCATGGCCGCGCGAACCATCGCGGGGCCGGTCGCCGCCATTGCCGCGGGGGCCATCGTTGCTGCCCATTACCGGGCCGCCTTGCCACCCGCCGCTGCCACCGCCGCGATTCCCATGGCGGTCGTTGTCGCCCGCGCCATTTCCCATCCGCGCGGGGCGATTGTCCGATCCACGCTGGGACCAGTTCGGTGCGGGAACCTGGCTGGCGGGCGGATTGACCCGCTCGATCTGGCGCGGACGGAAATCGCCGCGTGGCGGGGCTTGCGGAACGCGGACATCGCCGTTGCCCCAGTTGACTGAAGGCGCGCGGGCCGACGGAGCATTCGCAACCGGTCCGGAATTGCCGCCGCGCTGGCTCCATTGACCATGCCCGCCCCGATCAGAGGACTCGGCGGCGAAACCATCCAGCGGCAGCAGAGTGGCGGCCAGCAAGGCGGCCAGCGCAGTCGATCCGCTCAAACGCATAAGGGAATTCAGGGTCATCTCACATCTCCGACCAATACCGCGACATGGCGCGGTGTTGCTATGGAGCTGATATAACCGAGTCGTGCTGTCGCAAGACTGAACCGCAATGGTGACCTTCTGTTCATATTTCAGCCAAGGAAAATGAACAGAAAGCCTGAAATTCAGCGGGTCAGCTTCTTGTACGCCAGCCTGGTCGGCCGGTCCGCGGCATCGCCCAGCCTCCGGCGCTTGTCCTCCTCGTACGCCTCGAAATTGCCCTCGAACCATTCGACATGGCTGTTGCCCTCGAAGGCGAGGATGTGGGTGGCGAGGCGATCGAGGAAGAAGCGGTCATGGCTGATCACCACGGCGCAGCCGGGGAAGTTCTCGATCGCATCTTCCAGCGCGCGCAGCGTTTCGACGTCAAGGTCGTTGGTCGGTTCGTCCAGCAGCAGCACGTTGCCGCCGTTCTTCAGCATCTTGGCCATGTGCACGCGGTTGCGTTCACCGCCCGAAAGCTGGCCGACCTTCTTCTGCTGGTCCGATCCCTTGAAGTTGAACGCGCCGACATAGGCGCGGGTCGACATGTCCTGCTTGTTGACCTTCATATAATCGAGCCCGTCGGAGATTTCCTCCCAGACGTTCTTGTTGGCATCGAGATGGTCGCGGCTCTGGTCGACATAGCCGAGCCGCACCGTCTCGCCGATGGCGATATCGCCGGTATCGGGCTGCTCCTGCCCGGTGATCAGCTTGAACAGGGTGGATTTGCCCGCGCCGTTCGGCCCGATCACGCCGACGATGCCGCCCGGCGGCAGCAGGAACGAGAGATTTTCGAATAGCAGCTTGTCACCATAGGCCTTGGATATGTTCTTCGCCTCGATAACCTTGCCGCCCAGCCGTTCGGGCACCTGGATGACGATCTGGGCCTTGTTGACCACGCGGCTCTCGCTTGATTCGACCAGCTGGTCGAAGGCCTTGATACGGGCCTTGCTCTTGGTCTGGCGGCCCTTGGTGCCGGCCCGGATCCATTCGAGTTCTTCCTTGATCGCTTTCTGGCGGCCTTCGTCCTCGCGGTTTTCCTGCTCCAGCCGCTTGGCCTTCTTTTCCAGATAGGTGGAATAATTGCCTTCGTAGGGGAAGTACTTGCCGCGATCGAGCTCGAGGATCCAGCCCACCACATTGTCGAGGAAGTAGCGGTCATGGGTGATCATCAGCACCGCGCCGGCATATTCCTTGAGGTGGTTCTCCAGCCATTCGACGCTTTCGGCATCGAGGTGGTTGGTCGGTTCGTCCAGCAGCAGGATGCCCGGCTTCTGGATCAGCAGCCGGGTCAGCGCGATCCGGCGCTTTTCACCACCCGACAGATTGGTCACTTCCCAGTCGCCCGGCGGGCAGCGCAGCGCTTCCATCGCGATTTCAAGCTGGTTGTCGAGCGTCCAGCCATCGACTGCGTCGATCTTTTCCTGGAGCGTGCCCATTTCTTCCATCAGCGCGTCGAAATCGCAATCTTCCGGCGGATCGCCCATGATCATGCTGATTTCGTTGAAGCGATCGACCAGGTCGGCGGTGGCGCGGGCGCCGTCCTTGACGTTTTCCAGCACGGTCTTGCTCTCGTCGAGCTGGGGTTCCTGTGCCAGATAGCCGACAGTGATGTATTCGCCCGGCCATGCCTCGCCGGTGAAATCGGTGTCGATCCCGGCCATGATCTTCATCAGAGTGGACTTGCCCGCGCCGTTCGGCCCGACGATGCCGATCTTGGCGTCCTGGTAGAACTGCAGGCTGATGTTGTTCAGCACCGGCTTGGGAGCGCCGGGGAAGGTCTTGGTCATGTTCTTCATGACATATGCGTATTGGGCGGCCATATCAGTCCTTGGGTGTCCTGCGCGGACGAGCTGGAGAGTTTGAGGAGTTGCGCCGCAGATAGGGGCGGATCGGGCGCAGGGCAAGCGGGGAGCGTCGCTAGGCGGCCTGATCCCCGACGGGAGCGGGTGTTGCCTCAGGTGCCACCAATTTGACGTTGGAGCGCAGCTCGAACCAGACCAGCGCGAGCTTGCTGCCAAGTGCCGACAGCCCGGTCACGGCGGCGGCGCCGACAATGCCGAAGAAATGCATGGCCGGGACCGACAGGGCCAACGTGGCCACGCCGGTGACGATCGTCACGTTGCGGAAGATATGCTCCATCCCCCGCACGTTGAGGATCGCGCCGGCCGGTCCTAGGGTCAGGACCTGTTAAATTGCTTGCATGATGGGCTGAGGGTTGATTCAATGGTGGCACCAGGAGGTGCTGCTTGTGGACGATCTGTTTATGCTGAGCGAGGTGCAGATGCGCCGGATCAAGCCATTTTTCCCGCGATCGCATG
>CANJYE010000054.1 GCA_947479055.1 Erythrobacteraceae bacterium | reverse complement strand
CACCACAGCTTCCGCAGGGCGCTTGGCTGGCGATTTTGATTTGGAGAGATTGGGTCTCATCTTCGTTCCTTCGTCACTACGACGAGACCCAATCTCTCCTTAAATCACAACCTCAAATCTGGGCCATAGGTGCTGACGGGGAACAGGTGGCGACGACATCATCCGTGGTAGCGATGGTGGCGACTGGCTGCGGGGCGGCCTTGGTCGGGACCAGCTTTACGGCGGCACCGACGCTTCCACTGACTACTTCATCTTCGACGACATCGCCGAAAGCGTGGTCGGAGCCACGCGCGACCAGATCTATGATTTCGTCAGCGGCACAGACAAGATCGACCTGCGCAGCATTGATGCCAACGCCAATGTGGCCAACAACCAGGCCTTCGCCTTCTCTACGACCGGGGCTGCGGCAAATTCGATCTGGACCATCGATATCGGCGATCACATTGTCATCATGGGCGATGTCAATGGCGACGCCACGCCGGACTTCCAGGTCCAGGTAATGCTGACCAATGCGGTCCTGTCGACAGATATCCTGCTTTAGATCGAATCCATCACGTCCTTGAACTGCCGTGCAAGGGCGATGTGCTGGCCCGCTGTGGTAAGGCCACCATACATCGTCCAGCAGTCGATATGGCTGACGCCTAACGCCTGCCATGCCAGCGCCTCGCGTACCCATTCGTCGGGGGAGCGAATTTCATGGGCGTCTGGGGCCTGGTTGGCGCCGGCCATCACGTCAGACCTGTTGCAGAAGATCCATGAAGTGACGGCGATCTCCGCCGGATCGCGGCCCGCCGCTGAGCAGCTTTCATGCAGCTTGTCGATCCGCTCGCCCGCCCCGGCTTCCAGCGGAAGATAGAGCAGCCAGCCATCGCCCGAGCGGGCAATCCGTCGGATCATTACATCCGACCAGCCACCGAACCAGATCGGGATCGGTTGCTGCACCGGCAGCGGGCAGATGCCAGCATCGACGATAGTGTGGAATTCGCCCTTGAAATCAACCAGCGCGTTGCACCACAGCTGGCGCAGGACATGGACCTGCTCGTCCAGCCGCCTGCCGCGATTGGCAAAATCCATCCCCAGCACATCGAACTCGACCTGGTTCCAGCCGCCGCCGATCCCGGCAATCGCCCGGCCATTGCTCAGCACATCCACCGCCGCCATCTGCTTGGCAAACAGCCCGGCCTGACGCTGGGGCAGAATCGCCACATCGGACAGCAGCCGCACCTTGCTGGTCACCGCCGCGACGAAGCCCATGGTCGCGATCAACTCGTGAAAATAGGACTCATGGGTGTAAGGCCCATTGACCACATGCGAGCGCGGATTGGCGCCAATGACATGGTCGGGAAAGCCGATCCGGTCGAAGCCGAGATCGTCGATCGCCTGGACAAAATCGCGCAGTTCAATGGGATCGGTCAGATCCTGCGGCAGGACGATGCCCAGCTTGAAGCCCATGTTCTCTCTCCTGGTCAGTAAGACCTTGGCAGCCCCAGATCGTGCTGGGCCACGTAGTTCAGCACCATTTCTTCCGAGACCGGCGCAAAGCGGAACAGGCGGGCGTCACGCCATAGTCGTTCGAGGTGAAACTCCTTCGAGTAGCCCATCCCGCCCAGTGTCTGCATAGCCCGGTCGGTGGCCTGGGCGCAGGCGTGGCCGGCCAGCCATTTGGCGTGATTGGCTTCGCTGCCATAGGGTTCGCCCGCGTCATGCAGGGAAGCGGCCTTGTAATTCATCAGCCGGGCGCACTGGCTCATGATATGGGCTTCGGCCAGCGGGAACTGCAGCGCCTGGTAGGAGCCGATCGGCTTGCCGCCGAACACCTTGCGGTCATTGGCATAATCGACCGCCAGCCGGAGCGAGAGATCGACCGTGCCGATCAGCCCCGCCGCCGTCACGATCCGTTCGGTATTGAGCGTGTCGAGCAGTTCGAAAAAGCCGCCATGGAGCGTGCCGACCAGTTCGTCCGGCTTCACTTCGACATCGTCGAAGAACACCGCGCTCGATGGCAGCGTGCTGGTCCCGGCCTTGTCGATCGGGGTATGCTCCAGCCCTGCGCGGTCGGTATCGATCATGAACAGGCTGACCCCGTCGGTCTTGCGGGCGACCTCGCCGGCTGGCTGGGTGCGGCAGACCACCAGCATCTTCTGCGCCTGACCGACAGAAGTGATCCAGATCTTGCGGCCATTGAGCCGCCAGCCTTTCCCGTCCGCCTTGGCATAGCTCGATATGTTGAGCGCATTGCTGCCCGCATCCGGCTCGGTCAGCGCCATGCAGAACTGGATCGAGCCATCGGCCAGGCCCGGCAGCATCGCCTTCTGTTCAGCCGTACCGTATTTCGACAGCGTCACCCCCCCGAAAATCGGGCTTAGCATGTAAAGCTGGCTGAGCGTCGAGCCGCCACCGGTAGCGCACAGCGTTTCCACCGCCATCGCCAGCTCCAGCATGCCGAGCCCTGCCCCGCCATGCTCTTCCGGCACGGCAATCGCGCACAGCCCGGCATCGCAGATTTCCTGCCACAGCTCGGACGGATAGGCCTTGGCCGCATCCTTCTCGCGCCAGTAATCGAGGCCGAACTTTGCGCCCACCTTGCGGGCGGTGTCGATCAGCATGTCCTGTTCGGGGGTGCGGGTAAAATCCATCGTTCTTCCAGTATGTCAGGCAAGTATCTTGAGCGGCTTCTGAAGCAGGCGGGCAAGCTGGCCGAGCAGCGTGGCGCCATCTTCGGCGCTCAACTGCTGCGGATTGCCTGCCAAGGTCAGCGATATGATCTGGCGCAGGACTGGCGCGCCATGGGCGCCGGGCAGGAAGGCATCGCGGGCTGCGCCCATCGCCACCACCGCCACCTGCCCTTCGGCCAGAGACGGCACCAGCCAGGTGACGCCGCTGGCGGAGAGATCGAGCAGTTCGATCGAACGGCCAGCGCTCACCCGCTCCAGCGCCCGACGGACCAGTTCCCCGAGTGTGATCGCCGCATTCGCCTCGGCGACAAGGCGCGCGTGGAGGTCAAGCAGTGCGGTCAGGTCGGCATCGATCAGCGCGGTGAAGGGTATTGCTGCCGCTGGCGCGGGCGTGACAGGAACGGACTGGACAGGAGCGGGCCGGGCGAGATGCGCGGCAATGTCTTCCGCCTTGATCCGCCCATGCGGGCCTGATCCGGCGATGCCCTCCAGCCCGATCCCGGCCTCGCGCGCCAGACGGCGGGCAAGCGGAGTGGCGATGATGCGCGCTTCTCCCCTCCCGCTTGCGGGAGGGGTTGGGGGTGGGCTTGAGAACTGGGCGGAAGTCGCTGGTTCGGTCGGGGTAACAGGCCCAGCCGCTTCCGCTGGGGGGACGGGAGCTTGCGGATCTTCCGCCTCGTCCACCCCGAACGCAGGGCCAGTCCAGGTCGCCACCACCGCGCCCACCGGCACCGTCTCGCCGACCGCGACCCTGATCTCCTCGATCCGGCCATCGGCCCGCGCTTCGACCTCGCTGGTGATCTTGTCGGTCTCGACCGCGAAGATCACCTCGCCCGCCCGTACGCTGTCGCCCGGCTGCACGCGCCATTCGGCGAGCAGGCCCTCGGTCATGGTCAGGCCGAGCTTGGGCATCAGGATCGGGCTGGCGGCCATGCGAGCCTATTCGCCGATGAAGTTCGCAGGGCGCTTTTCCAGGAAAGCGGTACAACCCTCATGCGCGTCCTTGCTGTCGAGCAAGAGGCCGATCATCGCCTGTTCGTGATGCAGCGCCTGGCTCAGCGGCATCTGTCCGCCATCGTCGATCACCCGCTTCATGATGGTCAGCGTGACGGAAGAGAATTTCGCGATCCGCTCCGCCATGGCCAGCGCCGCGTCGAGCACCTCAGCATCGGGCACCACCTTGTTGACCAGACCCAGCCCCAGTGCTTCGGCAGCACCGATCCGGTCGCCGGTGAACATCAGTTCCTTGGCCTTGCACGGAGCCAGCTGGCGGATCAGCCGCTGGCTGCCGCCCGCGCCGGGGAACATGCCCAGCGTCACTTCGGGCAGGCCCATTTTCGCACTTTCCGCCATGATGCGGATGTCGAGGCACAACAGCAGCTCGGTCCCGCCGCCCAGCGCCCAGCCATTGATCGCGCCCACAGTCGGCTTGTCGAGCGCCTCGATCTTGCGGAACACGGCGTGGATGCGCTCGCCGAACTCGAAATAATGGCGCAGACCATTGCGCGAGTTCAGTTCGGCAATGTCTCCACCCGCAACGAAGGCCTTGCCCGCGCCGGTCAGCACCAGAACATTGACCGCCTTGTCTGTCGCTGCCCGGTCCACCGCCGCTTCCAGCGCATCGAGCATCGCCATGTCGAGCGCATTCATCGTCCCAGGGCGGTTGATCGTCAGCAGCGCCACCGCGCCGCGCCGTTCGTAAAGGACCAGTTCTTCGGACATTGTCTCTCCTATTCCATCGTCCGCAGCACGGCGGCGACGAGCTTGTCTGCATTGGGCCGATAGGCGCTTTCCAGCGCTGCGGCGAAAGGAATGGGCATGAACGGCGAGGCCACCCGCAGGATCGGCGCGTCCAGCTCGTCAAAGCCGACTTCGGCCATCCGCGCGACGATCTCCGCGCCGGGTCCATAAGACTCCACCGCCTCATGGGTGACAACCAGCCGGTGGGTGCGCGACAGCGATGCCAACACCGCCGCCTCGTCCCACGGCTGGATGCTGAGGAGGTCGATCACTTCGGCCTCGACGCCTTGCTGACTGAGCGTTTCCGCCGCTTCCAGCGCCCAGCCCACTGCCGCGCCATAGGCAACGATAGTCGCATCCCGCCCGGCCCGCGCAATCCGCGCCTGGCCGATCGGCATCGCGCCAGCGTCGTCCGCCACTTCGGCCTTGGCTGCGTACAGCCCCTTGTGTTCGATGAAGATGACCGGATCGGGATCCTCAATCGCAGCGCGCAGCAAGCCGTAGGCGCTGGCGGCATCGCTCGGCACCACCACTTTCAGCCCCGGAATATGCGCGAACCACGCCTCGAGGCATTGCGAATGCTGCGGACCCGCGCTCATCCCGCCACCGTGCGGCGTGCGCAGCACCATCGGCACGGATCCCTGCCCGCCGAACATGAAGCGCGCCTTGGCGGCCTGGTTGACCAGCGCGTCCATCGTCAGCGTGACGAAATCCATGAACATGATCTCGACCACCGGCTTCAGCCCGCTCATCGCCGCGCCGACCGCCGCGCCCGCAATCGCCGCTTCGGAAATCGGCGTGCCGATCACCCGTGCCGGGCCGAACCGGTCGAGCAGCCCGCGCGTTGCCCCGAACGAGCCGCCCGCCTCGGCAATATCCTCGCCCAGAATGATCACCGTGGGGTCCGCTGCCATCGCATCGCCCAGCGCCTTGTTGACCGCGCGGCTCATGTTGAGGATGGCCATCAGGCGGCTCCCGCGCTGGTCAGTCCCGGCGTGTAGACATCGCGCGATGCCGCCGCAAAATCGGCCGCCGGGGCCTTGCGCGCCGCCGCCACTGCCGCCGCGACCCGCGCTTCGACTTCGGCGGCAATGCCGTCCAGTTCGGCCTGGTCCATCCCGGCCTTGAGCAGCCGTTCACCCGCGATCCGCAGCGGATCATGGCCATCCAGTTGCGCGATCTCGCTTTCGGCACGGTACTTCTGCGCGTCGCCTTCGAAATGCCCGCGCACCCGCTTCGTCGCGCACTCGATCACCGCCGGCCCTTTCCCCTTGCGGATGCCTGCGACCACCTTCGCGGCCAGGGCCACCACCGCCTCGACATCGTTGCCATCGACCGCGTGATAGGGAATGGCATGGGCCTCGGCCAGCTTGGCCAGCGTGAAGGCTACCTGCCGGTCGGTCGGCGAAAACTCGCTCCAGCCGTTGTTCTCGCAGGCAAATAGCAGCGGCAGCTTCAGCAGCGAGGCCATGTTGAGCGATTCATGGAACAGCCCTTCGGCCAGCGCACCATCGCCGAAGAACGCCACCGCCACCGCATCGCGCCCCAGCGTCTTGTGGGCCAGCGCGCTGCCCAGCGCGATCGAACTGCCCGCGCCGACAATCCCGTTCGCGCCCAGCATGCCCACCGCCATGTCGGCCACATGCATCGATCCGCCCCGCCCCTGGCACAGCCCGGTCGACTTGCCGAGCAACTCCGCGAAAAAGCCCTCCAGCGGCAGCCCCTTGGCCAGCGCGTGGCCATGGCCGCGATGGGTCGAGGCAATCGTGTCCGCCGCCGTCAGCGCCCGCATCACCCCCACCGGCACCGCTTCCTGCCCGATGCCGAGATGGATGAACCCCGGCACCTCGCCATCGGCGAACAGCCCGATCAGCGCCTCTTCCGAACGGCGCACCACCAGCATGTCGGCGTAAAGCGCAGCCAGCTCGGTCGGTCGGTTCTGGCGCGAATTGCTCATGATTTGGCCGCTTTCGACTGATGCGGGGGTGGAAGGGAATGGATGTCTGATTATCAGTAACGGCACATCGGTCAACACGGAACCGGGGCGGCCAAGACTGGCTCCCGGCGACGGAAAAATGGCCGGACTGCCACCGACCGAGCGCGGTTGAATCGCCAGCGCGGCCACCCTATGACCCAACCTTGCGACCTGCCCGTCGCCCACCAGGAAAGCCGGACGAAGCCAAGATGCCCACGCTCAAACAGGTCTATCCGCTCTACCTCAACAACCGGCCGCAACAGCCCAACACCGACCTTGCAGTGACCGACAAGTTCACCGGAGAGGTCGCTTTCCGCTGCGCCCAGGCCGATGCCGCGCTGATCGACGAGGCGATTGCGGGGGCGGTGCGGGCGACAAGGCCGATGGCGGAAATGGCCAGCTTTGAACGGCAGGCGGTGCTCGATCACTGCGTGAAGCGTTTCCGCGAACGGTTCGACGAGCTGGCCTATGCGCTGTGCGTCGAAGCCGGCAAGCCGATCAAGGACGCCGAAGGCGAAGTCGGCCGTCTGATCGACACGTTCCGCATCGCCGCCGAGGAATCGACCCGGATCGGCGGCGAGGTCCAGCCGCTCGACATTTCGCCCCGGGCCAAGGGCTATCAGGGTATCTGGAAGCGCGTGCCGATCGGGCCGTGCAGTTTCATCTCGCCGTTCAATTTCCCGCTCAACCTCGCTGCGCACAAGATCGCTCCCGCCATCGCCGCCGGCTGCCCTTTCGTGCTCAAGCCCGCCAGCCGGACGCCGCTGGGCGCACTGATCATGGGCGAGATTCTGGCCGAAACGGACCTGCCCGAAGGCGCTTTCTCGATCCTGCCAGCCCATCGCGAAGGGGCCGACCTGTTCGTCACCGATGACCGGTTCAAGCTCCTGTCCTTCACCGGATCGCCCGAAGTGGGCTGGGACATGAAGGCTCGCGCCGGTCGCAAGAAAGTGGTGCTGGAACTGGGCGGCAATGCGGCGGTGGTGATCGACGAAGGAACCGATCTGGAAGATGCCCTCGCCCGGGTAGTATTCGGGGCGTTCTACCAGTCCGGGCAAAGCTGCATCGGGGTGCAGCGGATCTATGTCCACCGCTCGCACTACACAACTTTCCGCGACATGCTGGTGGCACGAACGAAAGCGCTGGTGGTGGGCAATCCGCATGATCGCGAGACTTTCATCGGCCCGATGATCTCGGAGAGCGAGGCCCGGCGGCTCGACAGCTGGATCGCCAGCGCAGTGGAAGGCGGCGCAACCCTGCTGTGCGGAGGCAGGCGTGACGGCGCGATGCTGGAAGCGACGCTGCTGGAGAATGTGCCGTCCCACAGCGAAATCAATCGCGAGGAAGCCTTCGGCCCGGTTGCGATGATCGCACCGTTCGATGATTTCGAGGCGGTGCTGGAAGAAGTGAACGACAGCCGCTTCGGCCTCCAGGCCGGGGTCTTCACCCGCGATTTCGAAAAGGCGATGGTGGCATGGGACCGGCTCGATGTCGGCGGCGTCGTCATCAACGACGTGCCTAGCTACCGGGTGGACAACATGCCTTATGGCGGGGTCAAGGATTCCGGTCTTGGTCGTGAAGGCATCCGCTTCGCGATCGAGGACATGACCGAAATCAGGAACCTCGTCATCCGTCGCAGGCCGCTGAAATAGGGGCAGGACCATGATCAATCTCAGCAGCTTCATCCGCGCCCATGCGCGCGAAACCCCGGACCGGGTGGCGATCAGCTATGACGGGCGGCAGATGGACTATGCCGCACTGTTTGGCTCGATCCGGGCGGTGGCGGGGCTGTTGCGCGACAACGGCATCGGCCCGGACGTGACAGTAGCGATGCTGATGAAGAACAGTCCGGCCTTCATCCAGTTCGCCATGGCGGCGAGCCATCTGGGCGGCATCTACCTGCCGATCAACTTCCGCCTCTCGGCCGAGGAAGTGGCCTATATCGCCGCTGACGCGGGCGCGAAGGCGATCGTGGTGGACGAGGAACTGGCCCATCTCGCCCCCGCCGACCTGCCCCGGATCGTGGTGCCCCGCGCGGCCGAATTCGACGCAGCGGTTCTCGCCAGCGGCGAACCGGCGGGCGAAGAACCGGCCCATCGCCTGCCCTCCGATCTTTTCCGGCTGATGTACACCTCTGGCACTACCGCCCGGCCCAAGGGAGTGATGCACAGCTACGAAAATCTCTATTTCAAGGGGGCCGACCATCTGATCGCGCTCGGCCTTGGCCAGCAGACGAGGTTGCTGGTGGTGGGGCCGCTCTATCATGTCGGGGCCTTCGACCTGCCGGGCGTCGGAGTGCTGTGGGCGGGCGGGATGATGAGCATCCTGCGCGAGTTCGATGCCGCCGCCACGCTCGCCCTGATCGATCGCGAAAAGCTCAATGGCGCCTGGCTCGCGCCGGTGATGACCACCGGCCTGCTGACCTGCCCCGATGCCGGTCAGCATGACCTCACCAGCCTTGAATGGGTGGTTGGCGGCGGCGAACGCACGCCAGAATCGCGGGTGGTCCAGTTCGGGCAGATGTTCACCAACGCCCGCTATATCGACGCCTATGGCCTGACCGAGACCTGCGCCGGGGACACGATGATGCCCAAGGGCTATGAACTCGCCAAGCTCGGCTCGGCCGGGCGCGCACTGATGCATCTCGAAATCGCGATCCGCGACGATGATGGCAATGATCTCCCCGCCGGTACGGAAGGCGAGATCTGCCTGCGCGGCCCCAAGGTCACGAAAGGCTACTGGAACGATCCCGACAAGACAGCGGCAGCCTTCTTCCCCGGCGGCTGGTTCCGCACCGGCGATGTCGGCTATCTCGATTCCGAGCAGTTCCTGTTCATCACCGACCGCAAGAAGGACATGATCATCTCCGGCGGCGAGAATATCGCCTCGTCCGAAGTAGAACGGGCGATCCAGATGGTGCCTGAAGTGCTCGACTGCGCAGTGATCGGCGTGCCGGACGAGCGCTGGGGCGAACGGCCAGTTGCGTTTATCGTGCTGCGCTCCGGTGCCTCGCTCGAAGAATCCGCGCTGCGCGCCCATTGTCGGTCGCAACTGGCCGGATTCAAGGTGCCCGACAGCTTCCTATTCCGCGAGGATCTGCCCCGCAACGCCTCGGGCAAGGTGCTCAAGCGGGAACTCCGCGATCAGAGGTAACAACCCCAGTCAATTCTCGTGGCATTTACAGCACGCTCCGGGCGCGCCATGGTGGGCCCAATCAAAAGCAGCAACGCGTTGCTTCATTCTGGGAGAGCATGATGACCATGCGCGGCAAGGTCGCCGTCGCCGGTGTCGGCGAGACGAAATATTACAAACACGGCCAATCGCCGGATCCGGAATTCAAGCTGGCGCTGGAAGCCGTGCTGAATGCCTGCAAGCACGCGGGGATCAATCCGCGCGAGATCGACGGCTTTTCCTCCTACAGCAACGACCGTTCGACCTCGACGAGGCTCGCGGCGGCGCTCGGACTGGAAGATGTCGGCGTCTCGATGATGCAGTGGGAAGGCGGCGGCGGCGGCAATGCCGGCGCGGTGGCCAATGCAGCTGCGGCGATCAACGCCGGCATGGCCAAATGCGTGGTCGTGCTGCGTTCGCTGGCGCAGGGCCAGTTCGGCCGCTTCGGCCTGTTTCCGGTCAACACCGTCAGCGACTGGCGCGCATTCGAGGCCCCGTGGGGGCTGCTGAGCCCGGCGCAGATGTTCGCGGCCAAGATGATGCGCTTCATGCATGATCATGGGGTCCAGCAGTCAACCATGCGCTCGGTCGCGCTGGCGGCCTACCGCCACGCCCAGAACAACCCTCGCGCGGTGATGTACGGCCGCCAGCTGGACGAAGAGAAATACGACAATTCACGCTGGATTGCCGAACCGTTCCACCTCTACGACTGCTGCCAGGAAAACGATGGTGCGGCGGCGATGATCCTGGTCCCGGCCGAGCGCGCCAAGGACCTGCCGAACAAGGCCTGCTACGTCCTCGCGGGCGGCACGGGCATCGATTATCGCAGCTCCGCCTGGGCCGGCAACACACCGGATTACGGCTCGTCCAACTTCAACCACCTCGCCCGGCGGCTCTACGAGATGTCGGGAATCGCCCCCGGCGATGTCGATGTCTGCCAGGGCTACGAGAACTTCACCGGCGGCGTGGTGATGGGCATGGTCGAATTCGGCTTCTGCAAGCCGGACGAGGCCAACGAGTTCTTCACCGTCGAGAACCTGACAGTGGGCGGCAAGCTGCCGATCAACACCAGCGGCGGCAATCTGGCGGAATGCTACATGCACGGCTTCGGCCTGCTGAACGAAGGCGCCCGCCAGATCATGGGCCAGTCCTGCAACCAGGTGGAAAACGCCAATGTCGTGGCGATGATCGGAGGGCCGATGGTCGCCCCGATCAGCGCCTGTATTTTCGGATCGGAGGACACGCTGTGAGCACCAGCTATCTCAACCCCGGAGCGCCCATCCCGATCCCGCAGGTCGATGGGCTCGACAAACCCTATTGGGACGGCCTGCGCCAGGAAAAGCTGATGGTGCAGCGCTGCAACGCCTGCGGCAAGCACCAGTGGGCGCCCGAATGGATCTGCCACCACTGCCTCAGCTTCGATGTCGGCTATGTCGAGATCAAGCCGGAAGCGGTGATCTACAGCTGGGAACGCAACTGGCACCCGCCGCATCCCGCGCTGAAGGATCAGGGCCCCTATCTGGTGATTCTGGTGGAATTCCCGGAAGCGGACAATATCCGCATGTACGGCAACCTGCTGGGCGATCCGATGCAGGACGTGAAGATCGGCAGCAAGCTGACCGGCGTCTACGAGCATCACGAGGACACCGATCCGCCATACAGCCTGATCCAGTGGAAGCTGGCCTGACGGTCTGACCCGACAACCCTCTTCCCTCAACCGGGAAGGGGGTTTCGGTTATTCCATTTTCCTACACGAACCAATATGGTTATCCAGTGGCGCGACTCGCCGCCGGAGATTTGCCATGCCTGTTTTCAACGCCCTCATCGCCCCGATCGCTTCGATCATCGACAAGGTCATCCCCGACCGCGAGGCGCGCGACCGGGCCAAGCTCGAACTGGTCCGGCTGCAAGGTTCACAGGAACTCGAAACCGTCCAGGTCCAGCTGTCCGCGATCATCGCCGAAGCCGGCGCGCGCGATCCCTGGACCAGCCGCGCCCGGCCCAGCTTCCTTTATGTGATGTACGCGATGATCCTGTGGGCAATCCCGATGGGCCTGCTCGCAGCTGTCGATCCCGGCGCAGCCCGCGATATCGCGACTGGCATGAACGCCTATCTGGGCGGCCTGCCCGAGCCGCTCTATGCGCTGTTCGGCACCGGCTATCTTGGCTACACCGCCGCTCGCCAGTGGGGCAAGGCAAGAGGTGTCGACAAGTAAGGCCACACCCCGCTATGCCGCGCGAATATCACCAATCGCGGGAACACCATGGCCGATCCAGTCATCTTTGTGCTTAACGGGCCCAACCTCAACCTGCTCGGGATGCGCGAACCGGAAATCTACGGCCATGACACGTTGGATGACATCGCCGGGATGCTGGAAGATCGCGGGGCCGAACTGGGCCTTGCCATCGACATGCGCCAGTCCAACCATGAAGGCCATCTGATCGACTGGCTGCACGAAGCGCAGGCCGAGGGCGTCAAGGCGGTGCTGCTCAATGCCGGGGCCTATACCCACACTTCGATCGCGCTGCATGATGCGATCAAGTCGATCCGCACCCCGGTGATCGAAGTCCATCTATCCGACCCGATGAAGCGCGAGGCGTTCCGGCACACAAGCTACGTCGGGATGGTGGCGGTCGATTGCGTCTCCGGTCTCGGCGCGAAGAGCTACATCGTCGCTCTGGAAAGGGCCGCGAAGCTATGAACGCAATCAAGCATATCGAAGCCGGCGTGCTGAATGTCGCCTATGAGGAGCACGGCCCGGCCGATGGCATCCCCACCGTGCTGCTGCATGGCTTCCCCTACGATCCGCGCACCTATGACGAGGTAGCCCCGGCCCTCGCCGTCAGGGGCATCCGCGCGATCGTGCCATACCTGCGCGGCTATGGCCCGACCCGCTTCCTTGACGATCGCACGCCCCGTTCCGGCGAGCAGGCAGCGCTCGGCACCGACCTCATCGCGCTGATCGATGCGCTCGGACTGGTTCGCCCGGTGGTGGCCGGTTACGACTGGGGCGGGCGCGCGGCCTGTGTCGCCAGCGCGATCAGGCCCGATCTAGTGCGCGGGCTCGTTTCCTGCGGCGGCTACAACATGTTCGGCCCGCCGGTCACCGGCCCGCTCGATCCGGAATTCGAACACAAGCTGTGGTATCAATATTACCTCCACATGCATCGCGGGCGGATGATGCTGGAACAGAACCGCCGGGGCTTTTGCGGACTGCTGTGGAAGCTGTGGTCACCAACCTGGGCCTTCAGCCCTGAATGTTTCGAGGCGAGCGCGGTGTCGTTCGACAATCCGGATTTCGTCGAGGTCGTGCTTCATTCCTACCGCCACCGCTCGGGCCTGGTCCCCGGCGACCCGACGCTGGCCCGGATTGCCACAAGGCTGGAGCAGGAACGGCCCACGATCACCGTTCCCACCATTGTCCTCCATGGCGATGATGGCCTCGCCCCGCCCGCCATGTCGGCCGACCGCAGCAGGTTCACCGCCAGCTGGGAACTGCGCACGATCCCCGGAATCGGCCACAACCTGCCGCAGGAAGCGCCCGCAGTGATGGCCCAGGCGGTGATCGATCTGGCAGTGTGACCGTGCCGGGGAAGTGGATTTCCCGCGCCTTCCCTCTTGCCAGTGCCGCCTCGCCTGCGCATAGCGGCCCGCAAAGGTAACTCCCAAGAGGAACACATGGCCGAAACCAAGGGTACCGATGGTCGCACCGGAACCATGAAAATCGACAGCGCCCTGGTGCGCGAACTGGCGGAGATGCTGGCAGAAACCGGCCTGACCGAGATCGAGGTCGAAGATGGCGATCGCAAGATCCGCGTCTCGCGCGGGGGCGTGGCGGCACCCGTCCACTACGCTGCTCCAGCCCCCGTGGCTGCTCCCGCCGCGTCTGCGGCGCCGGCTGAAAGCGCCGCCCCTGCTCCTGCGGCGGCTCCGGGCAATGCCGTGAAATCGCCGATGGTCGGCACCGTCTATCTCACGCCCGAACCGGGCGCGCCCGCGTTCATCAGCGTCGGCGGCGCGGTCAAGGCGGGCGACACGCTGCTGATCATCGAGGCGATGAAGGTGATGAACCCGATCACCGCCCCCACCGCCGGCACGATCCTGGCGATCATGGTCGAGAACGAACAGCCGGTCGAATTCGACCAGCCGCTCGTGGTCATCGGCTGAGGACGCGCCCGCTCCGATGGCCATTACCCGCCTGCTGATCGCCAACCGCGGCGAGATCGCCCTGCGCATCCACCGTGCCGCGCATGAAATGGGCATCGAAACGGTGGCGGTCCATTCCACCGCCGATGCCGATGCCATGCATGTCCGGCTGGCCGACCATGCCATCTGCATCGGCCCGCCAGCCGCGCGCGACAGCTATCTCAACATGGCCGCGATCATTTCCGCCGCCGAGATTTCCCATGCCGACGCGATCCACCCGGGTTACGGCTTCCTCTCCGAAAACGCCAAATTCGCCGAGATCGTCGAAGCCCATGGCATCACCTGGGTCGGTCCCAAGCCGGAACATATCCGCACGATGGGCGACAAGGTGGAAGCCAAGCGCACCGCCGGCGCGCTTGGCCTGCCGCTGGTGCCGGGTTCGGACGGGGCGATTTCCGACATTGCGGAAGCCGCGAAGATTGCCGAGGAAATCGGCTATCCTGTAATCATCAAGGCGGCATCGGGCGGCGGCGGGCGCGGGATGAAGGTCTGCCACGGCCCGGACGAGCTGGAGACACTGGTCCAGCAGGCTGGTTCGGAAGCCAAGGCCGCCTTTGGCGATGACACCGTCTATCTCGAAAAATACCTTGGCAACCCGCGCCACATCGAATTCCAGGTGTTCGGCGACGGCAAGGGCAATGCGATCCATCTGGGCGAGCGGGACTGCTCGCTCCAGCGCCGTCACCAGAAGGTTCTGGAAGAAGCTCCCTCCCCCGTAATCTCGCCCGAAGACCGGTCGCGAATGGGCGGGATCGTGGCGAAGGCGATGGCCGACATGGGCTATCGCGGCGCGGGCACGATCGAATTCCTGTGGGAAGATGGCGAGTTCTACTTCATCGAAATGAACACCCGCCTTCAAGTGGAACATCCCGTCACCGAAGCAATCACCGGGATGGACCTGGTGCGCGAACAGATCCGCATCGCCGAAGGCCGCCCGCTGTCGGTGACGCAGGAAGAACTGCGCTTCACCGGCCACGCGATCGAATGCCGCATCAACGCCGAAGACCCCTTCACCTTCGCCCCTTCGCCGGGCCTGGTAACCAGCTACCACGCGGCCGGCGGCATGCATGTGCGGGTCGATAGCGGACTCTACGCCGGTTACCGCATCCCACCCTATTACGATTCGATGATTGCCAAGCTGATCGTCTACGGCCGCACCCGCGAAGGCTGCATCATGCGCCTGCGCCGCGCGCTGGAGGAAATGGTGGTGGACGGGGTCAAGACCAACATCCCGCTGCACCAGGCGCTGATGCACGAACCGGACATCCTCAACGGCGATTACACGATCAAGTGGCTGGAGGAATGGCTGGCGGAGCGGGGATAAGCCCTACTCCACCGGCACGCCCGGCAGCTTCTTGGCCGTGCGGATCGTCAGCGAGGTCTTGACGCTGGCTACATTGGGCGCAGGGGTCAGCTTGCTGGTCAGGAATTCCTGGAAGCTCTGCAGATCCTTGCTGACGATCTTCAGGATGAAATCGATCTCGCCGTTGAGCATGTGGCATTCGCGCACTTCGGGCAGCGCGCGCATGTGATCCTCGAACTGGCGCAGCGCGTCTTCGGCCTGGCTCTTCAGGCTGACCATCGCAAACACCGTGATCGCAAAGCCCAGCGCAGCAGGATCGAGTTCGGCATGGTAGCCCTTGATGATCCCGCTTTCCTCCAGCGTGCGCACCCGGCGCAGGCAGGGCGGCGCGGTCAGGCCCACGCGGCTGGCCAGCTCGACATTGGTGATCCGCCCCTCCTCCTGCAATTCGGCCAGCAGGCGGCGATCGATCGCGTCGAGATTGGCCATGAATGAGTCCTTCCGGGAACAATATGGAAGGCCCCATGTTCCCCTGTAACAACCGCCGAAGCAAGGTGGCAGCAGCAGGCGGGGACCTATTCCGCCGTGCCGTAGCTGGGGATAAAAGGTTTGGCCATGCGCCTGTCCCGCTTTGTGACGCGCCGCGAACGGCTGTTGTGTGCATACGACAGGCTGGTAGAGCCGCGCTGCGCCCTTGCGCTGGCAAGCGGATAAGCGTCCGGAGAACCGATGTATTGCGATGACCGCCTTGCCACTGTCCTGCGCGCAAGCGTGCTGGGCGAGGTTGCGGCCAACACGCAGTATCGCCAGTTGCTCGACCTGCTCGGCTCGCTGCCGGAACGGGCGCGCGGGCCAATGGTCGAGGATGGCTTCGACCGGCTGGAAGAACTGGCGCCCGCCATCCCGGCCAGCCGCCGCGCCGCGCTGATCCGCGACCCTGGGCTGCGGCTGGCCAATCCGCAACTTGTCGCCACACTGGCCGAAGATGAGCCGGAGGTCGCCTCCGCTGCGATTGCCGGGGCCCGGCTGGACGATGCCCAGTGGCTCGCGCTGATTCCGGCGCTGCCGGTGCGGGCGCGCGGCTTTCTGCGCCACCGCCGCGATCTTGGCCCAGAGGTGATGGAATTGCTCGCCCGCCTCGGGGTCGGCGATCTTGTCCTGACCGCGCCGGTCGGCAGGGCGGTCGAGATAGCGAACTCGGCCCCTCCCTCCTCCAGTGCAGCCACCTCCGCCCTGCGCGACAGCGACGAGATTGGCGCGCTGCTGCGCCGGATCGAAGCGTTCCAGCAGGCAAGGGGGAAGCCTGGCGCACGCCGCGACGGGCAGACCGATGCGCCCCGTCTACCGCTGGGCGAACAGGCGGAAGCGCCGCCGTCGCCGCTGCCCCGCGCTTTCGATTTCGCCACCGATGGTGCGGGCCGGATCGCCTGGGCCAACCCGGCGGTGGCGCCGATGGTGGTGGGCATCACACTGGCCGGCAGCCAGCCTCCTGCGGCAGCCGAGGCCGATCCGGCAACCATCGCCCGGATGCAGCGGCACCTGCCGGTCGAAGGCGGCAAGCTGGTGCTGAGCGGCGCCCCGGCGATCGAGGGCGACTGGCGGATCGATGCAGTGCCGCGCTTCGCCAGCCCCGGCGGACGCTTCACCGGTTATTGCGGCAGGCTGCGCCGCCCCTCTGCCATCCCCGCGCCTGCCAATGACGGCGAGAGCGCGCGGATGCGCGAAATGCTGCACGAGCTGCGCACTCCGGTGAATGCGATCCAAGGCTTTGCCGAGATCATCCAACAGCAGCTGTTCGGCCCCACCCCGCATGAATACCGGGCGCTGGCCGCTTCGATCGCAGCCGATGCGGCCAAGCTGCTGGCCGGTTTCGAGGAGCTCGACCGACTGGCAAGGCTGGAGACCGGCGCGCTGGAACTGGATGAGGGCAGCTGCGATTTCACCGCCCAGATCGGCGCGACCGCGCGGCAGCTCGAGCCCTATCTGCAAGGGCGCAGCGCGCAGCTCTCGCTCGCTGCCGATCAGCCATCCGCGCGGGTGCCCTTGGCCGGGGACGATGCGGAGCGGCTGGCCTGGCGCCTGCTGGCCACGCTGGCCAGTGCCGCGATGCCGGGCGAGAATCTGGCCATCGCCTTCGCAGCGGATGGGCAAACGGCGCAATTTTCCTTCACCCTGCCCGCCGGGATGGCCGGGCGGGACGACCTCTTCATCGCCACGCCGCAACCGCGGCAACAGGCCATAAGCGCGGGCATGTTCGGTCCGGGCTTCACTCTGCGGCTCGCCCGGGCCGAAGCCCAGGCGGCGGGCGGCAACCTGCGCCACGATGGTCCGAGCCTGATCCTGACTCTCCCGGTCTTGACCGCTGGTGCTGGCAGCCATAGCGATAGCGCACTGGCCGCCTCAGGGGGAGCGCGCGCCACCTGATCCCGCCCGAGAGGAACACGCTGTAAGCTCTGCGCCTGCCTTGACCGCCATTCCCGACGAGCACGCACTTGCGAGCTTTCGCGACGATTTCGGTCCGCGCTTTCTGCTGACGGTGGACACGGAAGAGGAATTCGACTGGGGCGCGCCATTTCTGCGCAATGGCCACAGCCTCGGCCACGTCGGGCGGCTGCGCAAGTTCCAGCAATTCTGCGAAGGGGCAGGCGTCGTCCCGGTCTATCTGATCGACTATCCGGTGGCGACATCCTCGCTCGCCGCGGAGATCCTGCGTGAACCTCTGGCATCTGGGCGCGCAGAGATCGGTATCCAGCTTCACCCCTGGGTCAATCCGCCTCACCAGGAAGAACTGAACGATCACAACAGCTTTGCCGGCAATCTGCCGCCCGAGCTGGAAGACGCCAAATTCGGCCTGCTCAAGGACACGATCATCGCCAATTTCGGGGTCCAGCCGACGATCTATCGCGCCGGTCGCTATGGCATCGGCCCCAACACCGCCGACATACTCCGGAAGCACAGCATCCCGATCGACAGCTCGGTCCGCGCCCGTTTCGACTACAGCTCCACCGGCGGGCGCAATTTCCGCGATCACCCGGCGAGCCCCTATTGGGCGGACGGAAACCACAGCCTGCTCGAGCTTCCTTTGACCACCGTGTTCACCGGCGCGCTGGGCAGGTACGGGCCGACCCTTTACCCGGCGTTGTGGCGGGTCCCCCGAATGCGTGGCGTGCTCGCCCGGCTGGGGCTGCTGGAACGAGTACCGCTGACGCCGGAGGGGATCACCGCGGCGGAGGCGATCCGGGGGATCGACCGCGCGCTGGAAGACGGCATGCCGCTACTGGTGCTCAGCTTCCACAGCCCCTCGCTCGAGCCCGGCCACACGCCCTATGTCCGCAGCGAAGGCGATCTCGACCGGCTATATGACTGGTGGCGCGAGGTCTTCGCCCATTGCCTGCGGCGAGGGGTAAAGCCAACAAAGGTCAGCGAACTGATGGCCGCAATCGATCTCTGAACCTCAAGGAACCCCTGAGCCGCTTGCGCCACTGCGCTGGCCAAGCTAGTCCGCCGGTTCGCCAATGGCTGGGGCCTGTAGCTCAGCGGTTAGAGCTGGCCGCTCATAACGGCTAGGTCGCGGGTTCAAATCCTGCCGGGCCCACCATGGCGTCCCAAACCCCAGCATTTCCCGGAACCTCTAGGAAGTGTTGGGGTTTCATTCATCACTTGGTCCTAAGCTTGGTCCTAAAAGGGGGGCTGAATGACTGACCGGCCGGAGGCCGGTAGGATCATTGGGAGGGGCTGAAGCCATCCTTGTGGGTATGCCTGTCCAGGTAACGCATGATGATGTCATCGGTGATGTTG
>CANJYE010000053.1 GCA_947479055.1 Erythrobacteraceae bacterium | reverse complement strand
GGGGCGATAAGCCCAGCGCCCCCCCGAAAATCCCTGACGGTCCAGCACCAAAAGGCCTCAAACACCCCAGAACCTCGACCCGGTAGCTTGACGACCCGGTCAAACGCCCAAACTCAACCGAAAATCGTGATTGTTCGAGGTGGCCATTACCTCATAATTACACTAGTGAAACCCCATATTCAGTATGCCTGCCGATTGGGTCGCGTTTCCCGGTCGGATCATCCCAAGACGAGGAAGGGTCGCCCATGGCGAGCAGTGCCGAGACCAAACCAGCGCGTCCCAAGGGCTGGCGCCTGCTC
The DNA here is from genome assembly GCA_947479055.1 of Erythrobacteraceae bacterium. GTDB lineage: Bacteria > Pseudomonadota > Alphaproteobacteria > Sphingomonadales > Sphingomonadaceae > CANJYE01. The sequence goes on along the minus strand of CANJYE010000053.1, from coordinate 19,888 downwards.
AAGCTGGCCCTGCAGAGACGCAAATCGGCGACGATGCTGGGCTTCGGTTTTTCTTCCGGCCTGCCCTATGCGCTGCTGATCGGCACGCTTAACGCCTGGCTGGGCGAAGTGAAGGTTGATCTCGCGACGATCGGCGTGCTCTCGTGGATCGGGCTGTCCTATTCCTTCAAGTTCCTGTGGTCGCCGCTGGTTGACCGGTTCCATCTGCCACTGCTGGACCGGCTGGGGCGGCGCAAGAGCTGGATATTGCTGTGCCAGATCCTGCTTGTGTTGGCATTCGCAGGGCTGGCGATTACCGATCCGGCCACTTCCATCGGCACATTCGCGCTGTTTGCCTTTGTCGCCGCGCTGGCTTCCGCGACGCAGGACGTGGCGGTGGACGCCTGGCGGATCGACGTTGCGGACGAGGATACGCCGGTCGAACTGCTCTCGGCGATCTACCAGTTCGGCTATCGCATCGCCGCGATTGTCGGCGGGGCGCTGGCGCTGGTGCTGGCGGCGCGGATGAGCTGGGAACTGGTCTATCTGCTGATGGGCGGGCTGATCGGCCTGATCGCGCTGGTGACGCTGCGCGCGCCCGACACCGACCGGCCGGAACGGGAGACGCTGCACCAGGCGCTGGCTGAGCCGGGCGCGCTGGCGCCGCGCTATCGCGCGCTGGCGCTGGCCGTGGTCGGATTGAGCTGGGGCTGGGCGATCTACAGCATCGGCCATTTCATGGTCGGCATGCTGGCCCCCTTGGGGCCGGGCGAGGTGCATCCCTCAGTCGCCGATTTCACCAAGAGCTGTGGCCCGCTGATCGTGCTGGCGACCGTGGCGGTGCCGTTGCTGGTCTCATCGCTCACCAACTGGGCGGTGCATCGACCGGGCGCAGTGCTGGCGGTGCATGACAGCCATGTCTCGCCGCTGCGCACGGCGGCCAACCACCTTTATGTCGCGCTGGTCTCGCCACTGGCGGAGCTGGCCGGGCGGCTGGGCTGGGGCGTGCTGATCGTGCTCGGCATGATCCTCAGCTACACGCTGTGCTACAACATCTGGGGTAGCTTCGCTTTCCCGTTCTATCTGGAGGAACTGAAATACACCAAGGACGAGGTCGCCTTCGCTTCCAAGCTGTTCGGTATTTTCATGACCATGGCGGGCATCAGCCTGGGCGGCTATCTGTTCCTGCGGATCGGGCGGATGCCGACGATCCTGGTCGGCGCGATCCTGCCGATGCTGGGCAATTTCGTCTATGCCGACCTCGCGGAAGGCGCGATCCATATCGATGCCGTGGGGCGGCTGATCGGGCTGCACTGGCTGTTCGGCCAGTTCGGGTTCGATCCGCGGATGATCCGGCTGCTGCTGGCTATCAGTTTCGAGAACATTTCCACCGGCATCGCCGGGGCGGCCTTCGTCGCGTATATGTCGGGCATCGTCAGCAAGAATTACACGGCGGTGCAATATGCGCTGCTGTCCTCGCTGACGTTCCTGATCGGCTCGCTCGGGCGCGGGATCGCGGGTGAGGCCTTCGACCTTTACGGCTATGCCCCGGTGTTTCGCTGGACGGCGGCGGCTGGGCTGGTGGCGGTGCTGTTCGTGGCGCTGGAATGGGCGCGGGTCAGCCGGGCAGAGAGGGCACTCAGTCCGGAATCTCGCGATTGAGCCGAAGCACCTCGCCGGCGAGGTAAAGCGAGCCGGCGATCAGCACGGTGCACCGTTCGCCGCCCGTTTCGCGCGTCAGAGCTTCAGGCACGTCCCCTGCGTGATCGGCCTGTGCGATACCCAGTTCCCGCGCGATGCGGCAGATTTCGGAAGGCTCGTGATGCTCATGGCCCGGTACGGGAACCGCCCATAGCCGCCCGACCAAGGGGGCAAGCGGCTTGAGGAAATCGCGCATATCGCGGTTGGCCAGCAGTCCCATGACGAGTGTGAGCGGCGCCTTGTCGGCCAGCGTGCGGGCGATGGCGCGGGCGGCATCGGGATTGTGTCCGCCATCGAGGATCATGGTCGCGCCGGGCAGCAGGTTGGTCAGCGGACCCGGGCCGAGTGGCTGCAACCGCGCGGGCCAGCGCGCCTGCGCCAGCGCCTTTGCGATCGCGTCCTCGCTGATCGCCAGCGCGCTCTGGTGCCGCAACAGGGCGATGGCGAGGCCGGCATTGTCAGCCTGATGCGCACCGGCAAGGGCAGGGGCGGGGAGGTCGAGCTCGCCCGCCGCATCGCGGTAATGCAGGTGGCCGTCGGCGAGGTTGGCCTGCCATGAAATGCCCTGCGCCAGCACTTGCGCGCCCTGCGCCTGAGCCACCGCCGAAATGCGTGCGGCGACGGCGGGGGGATAGGCCTGCGTCACCAGCGGCGTGCCCGGCTTGGCGATCCCGGCTTTCTCGGCGGCGATGCCCTCCAGCGTGTCGCCGAGGAATTCGCGGTGGTCGATCCCCAGTTGGGCAATGCCGCAGGCCAGCGCCGAGGGGATCAAATTGGTTGCATCCAGCCGCCCGCCGATCCCGACCTCGATGATCGCCGCATCGGCCGGAACGCGCGAAAAGCCGAGGAAAGCCGCCGCCGTGGTCGCTTCGAAGAAGGTGATTTCCTCTCCCGCCGTCGCGTCCAGCGTATCGGCCAGAAATTGCGCCAGCATGGCATCGTCCACCAGCCGGTTGGCGAGGCGGATCCGCTCGTTCAGGCGGACAAGGTGCGGGCTGGTATAGGCATGGACCTTCATCCCGGCCGCCTCGATTGCGCCGCGCAGATAGGCGCAGGTCGAGCCCTTGCCATTGGTCCCGGCGATATGGAAGGCGGGCGGCATCTGCCGTTCGGGGTTGCCCAGCCGTGCCAGCAACCCGCGCAGCCGGTCAAACCCCAGAATGTCGCGCCCCGGCGACATGGCGTTCAGCCGGTCAAGCTGGGCCTGGACCTGGGGGCTGTCGGAAGTTGCCCGGTCGGCCATGTCAGGCTTCCGGTCAGGCCACCCCGGCCGGTTGCAGATAGTCCAGCAATTGCGCCAGCCTGGCCCGGATCTCGCCGCGCGGGACGACCATGTCGACCATGCCGTGCTTGTGGAGATATTCGGCCCGCTGGAACCCTTCGGGCAGCTTCTCGCGGATGGTGTCCTGGATCACCCGCTGGCCGGCAAAGCCGATCAGCGCGTTGGGTTCGGCAATGTGGATATCGCCCAGCATGGCATAGCTGGCGGTAACGCCGCCGGTGGTGGGATCGGTCAGCACGACGATATAGGGCAGCCCGGCTTCCTTCAGGCGGCGGGTCATCACCGTGGCCTTGGGCATCTGCATCAGGCTGAGGATGCCTTCCTGCATCCGCGCGCCGCCCGCAGCGGTGAACACCACATAGCCGCAGCGATCCTTGATCGCCCGCCTGGCGCCGGTGACGAAGGCTTCGCCCACCGCCATGCCCATCGATCCGCCCATGAAAGTGAAGTCCTGCACCCCGACCACGGCCTTGACCCCTTCGATCGAGCCGCTGGCGGCGACGAAGGCATCGGCATGAGCGCTGACCGAGCGGGCGGCCTTCAGACGGTCGGAATATTTCTTGCTGTCACGGAACTTGAGCGGGTCTTCCGCCACTTCCGGCATGCGCAGGAATTCATAGCCCGGATCGAGCACCTGCTCCAGCCGCACATCCGCGCCGATCCGGCCGTGATGGCCGCAATGCGGGCAGACCGAGAGATTGTCCTCATATTCGCGGGTGAACAGCATTTCGCTGCAACTGGGGCATTTAACCCAGAGATTGTCCGGCGTTTCGCGCTTTTCGCGGAACGGCAGCGATTTGCGGATGCGGTTAATCCAGCTCATGCGGCACCCTTTCGCGCATTATGCACCGCTTCGGCAAGAGCCAAGGTCAATTGGCGCACAGGCCCGGCGGCATCGGCGCCATGCGTGGCGATGAGATCGATGAGGGCAGAGCCGACTACCACGCCATCGGCGACCCTGGCGATTGGCCCCGCCTGTTCGGGCGTGCGCACGCCAAAGCCGACTGCCACGGGAATGTCGCTGGCCGCCTTCAGCCTGGCCACTGCCGCTTCGATGCTGCCAAGCCCGGCCTGCTGCATGCCGGTGATCCCTGCGACGGAGACGTAATAGAGAAAGCCCGACGATCCATCGAGCACGGCGGGCAGCCGCGCGGCATCGGTGGTGGGGGTGGCAAGCCGGATCAGCGATACGCCCGCTGCGCGCAGGAAAGGCCCGAGTTCGGCGTCCTCTTCGGGCGGAATATCGACGCAGATCACCCCATCGAGCCCGGCCTTGCGGCATTCATCGGCAAACCACTGGGGGCCGCGCGTAATCATCGGATTGGCATAGCCCATCAGCACCAGCGGCACCTGCGGGTGCCGGGCGCGGAAATCCGTGGCGATGCGGAAGATATCGGCGGTTTTCGTGCCTGCGCCCAATGCGCGCAAATTCGCGGCCTGGATGGCGGGGCCATCGGCCATCGGATCGGTGAACGGCATCCCCAGCTCGATCACATCCGCGCCCCCTTCGACCAGCGCGTCGAGAATGGCAGGCGTGGCGTCCGGCGTCGGATCGCCGCCGGTGATGAAGCAGACGAGGGCGGGGCGGCCCCTGGTGAAGGCGGATTGGAGGCGACTCACAACCGCACCCCCAGATGCTCCGCCACCGAGAAGATATCCTTGTCCCCGCGCCCGCACAGATTGGCGAGGATGATCGCGTCCTTCGGCATGGTCGGCGCGACCTTCTTCACCGCCGCGATCGCGTGACTGGGTTCCAGCGCCGGGATGATGCCTTCGGTGCGGCAGAGCAGCTGGAAGGCGTCCAGCGCCTCCTTGTCGGTAGCCGAAGTGTATTGCACCCGGCCCGATTCCTTCAGCCAGGCATGTTCCGGGCCGATGCCGGGATAATCCAGCCCGGCGCTGATCGAATGGCCTTCCACGATCTGGCCGTCATCGTCCTGCAGCAGGTAGGTCTTGTTGCCGTGGAGGATGCCGGGACGCCCGCCGGCGAGCGACGCGGCGTGTTCCTTGTCCAGCCCGTGGCCAGCTGCTTCGACGCCCAGCATCTTCACGGAGGGATCATCGAGGAAGGGATGGAACAGGCCGATCGCGTTCGATCCGCCGCCGATCGCCGCGACCAGCAGGTCGGGCAGGCGGCCGGTGCGGCTGAGCAGCTGCGCGCGGGCTTCCTTGCCGATCACGCTTTGAAAATCGCGGACCAGTTCGGGATAGGGGTGCGGGCCGGCGGCGGTGCCGATGATATAGAAGGTGTCGTGCACATTGGCGACCCAGTCGCGCAGCGCCTCGTTCATCGCGTCCTTGAGAGTCGCGGCACCGGCGGTGACCGGCACCACTTCGGCGCCCAGCAGCTTCATCCGGAACACGTTGGGCGCCTGCCGGGCGACATCGGTCGCGCCCATGTAGACGACGCAAGGCAGGCCGAAGCGCGCGCAGACGGTGGCGGTGGCCACGCCATGCTGGCCCGCGCCGGTTTCCGCGATGATCCGGGTCTTGCCCATGCGGATCGCCAGCAGGATCTGGCCGATGCAATTGTTGATCTTGTGCGCGCCGGTGTGGTTGAGCTCGTCCCGCTTGAACCACACCTGTGCGCCGTTCAGCTCCTCGGTGAGGCGCGGCGCGAAATAGAGCGGGCTGGGCCGGCCGACATAATGTTCGAGCAGATCCTCGAATTCGGCGGTGAAGGCGGGATCGGCCTTGGCGGCGCGATATTCCCGTTCCAGGTCGAGGATCAGCGGCATCAGCGTTTCAGCGACATAGCGTCCGCCGAATTCGCCGAAATGCCCGCGCTCGTCAGGCTGGTTGCGGAAGGAGTTGGTGTTCGTGGTCATGGTTGGCGCGCGGCTTTGCAGAAGGCGAGGATTTTGTCCACGTCCTTGACGCCCGGCGCGCTTTCAACGCCGGAGGAGGTATCGACCAGCGGCGCCCCGGTGGCTCGGATCGCTTCGGCCACATTGGCGGGGTTGAGCCCCCCTGCCAGCCCCCAGCGGGTGTCGCCGCGAAAATTTGCCAGCAGCGTCCAGTCGAACACCAGCCCCATCCCGCCGGGCAGCGTGCCCTTGGGAGTCTTGGCGTCGAACAGCACGAGATCGGCGGCCTGGGCGTAGGCATCGGCCCGCAGGACATCGGCGGCGCTGGCAACCGGCAGCGCCTTCCACACCGGCAGGCCGAATTGCGCTTTCACCTGCGCGACCCGTCCGGGCGTTTCCGCACCATGCAATTGCAGCGCATCGAGGCCGGCAGCAGTGACCGCCTCGGCAATCGCGCGGTCATCGGCATCGACGAACAGCCCGACCTTGCCGATGTGCACATCGGCCCGTTCGGCCAGTTGCGCGGCCAGGGTAGAGGTGACGTGGCGCGGGGAAGGGGGGAAGAACACGAAACCGACATGATCGGCATGCGCGGCAATCGCCGCGTCGAGCGCGGCGGCGGTGGAAATTCCGCAAATCTTGATTTCGGGCGCTGCCATGGGGCGAGGGGGTTAGCGCCCCCCGCCCCGAGGTCAAGCGTCAGGAGCGTCAGGGGGCCAGTTCGAACAGCACCGAGACCTGCGCGTTCATCGAAACTTCGCCCGGCGCCACCGGGGTAGGGGCGGCCATGTCGGCCATCGCGGCCTTGGCATACATCACCTGCGGCTGCGGCATGTAGCCGCCGCTTTCGCTGATCGACAGGATGCGCACCACTTTCAGCCCGGAAGCACGGGCATAGAGATCGGCGCGGGCGCGGGCTTTCTTCATCGCGTCGGTGCGGGCTTCGTCCAGCGCGGCGTCGGGATTGTCCATCTCGAAGCCGGGGCCGTTGACCTGGTTGGCCCCGACCGAGACCAGCGTGTCGATCACCCGGCCGAATTCGGCAAGGTTGCGCTGGCGGACGGTGACGGTGTTGCTGACCTGATAACCGACGATTTTGGGCCGGATATTCTCATAGCTGCCATCGGGCTGTGGCACCTGCGGCGCATAGACCGGGCTGAGGTTGAGATTGCTGGTCTGGATATCCCGCTCGGCAATGCCTGCGGCCTTGAGGGCAGCGATCACCTTGTTCATCCGGGCCGAATTGGCAGCGAGCGCGTCAGCCGCGTTGCGGGCCGAGCTTTCGACCCCGGCGCTGAACACGGCGAGATCGGGCGTGCGGGTCGAGCGCCCTTCCGCGCTGAGGGTGAGCAGCGTGTTGCCCGCCGCCACGACCGGCCCGGAGGAGACATCATGCGCCTGGACGGAAAGCGGCATGGCGAGCGCCAGCAGCGGGGCCAGCATCAGTGTCGGTGCGAGGGAAACGCGCTTCATGACAATCCTCCTTGTGAATTCAGACAAAGGCTTGCCGGGATGACGCTTTCGCCAGGCTGAACCCGCAAACTACAAAGTCGCCTCGATCGCCCGTGCCGCTGCCACCGGGTCTTCCGCGCGGCTGATCGGGCGGCCGATCACCAGCACGCTTGCCCCGTTGTCGCGGGCGATGCGCGGGGTGACCGTGCGCTTCTGGTCGGCGCTCTTGCCTTCGGGCAGGCGCAGACCGGGGACCACGAAGAAGCCGTCCTTCCACTGCCGGTGGATCGCGCCCACTTCCTGGCCGGAGCAGACGATCCCGTCCAGCCCGGCGGAATGGGCAAGATCGGCCAGCCGCAGCGCCTGGTCATGCGCGCTGCCGCCGATGCCGGTCTGGGAAAGGTCGCTGTCATCGAGGCTGGTCAGCACGGTCACCGCCACCACCTTGCAATGTTCGCCCGCCGCCGCCTTGGCATCTTCCATCATTGCCCTTCCGCCGCTGGCGTGGACAGTGACAATCGCCGGCTCGAGCACATGGATCGCCTGCATCGCGGCGGCCACCGTGTTGGGGATGTCGTGCAGCTTGAGATCGAGAAAGATCGGCAGGCCCAGATGCGCCATCTCGTGCACGCCATGATGGCCATGGGCGCAGAAGAATTCGAGGCCGAGCTTCAGCCCGCCGATATGCGCTTTCACCCGGGTGGCGAGGGCGCGGGCGGCATCAAGGCGCGGAACATCGACGGCAAGATAGACAGGGTTGCTCACAGGGTCTCCGGTCTGGTTTCGGGTTCGGCTTGCGGTTCGGAAGGGGCAGGAGCCGGCTCGGGATCGACGGAATGCGACGGCATCAGCACGGCGGCAGCAGACTGGGCGGCGTTCTGGAGCGAGCGGATCCGGCGGTTGAGTTGCCAGCTTCGGCCGCGATGGATCATCCACATCGGCAGCAGGCCGAGCAGGAACGCGGCAATCACCAGCGCCGGAACCTTTGTTTCCAGCACCAGCCCTTCCCAGATCTTCACTTCCACCGGCACCCAGTTGTTCACAGCGAAGATCACCATCGCGACGAACAGCAGCACCCAGAGGATCGTGCGGATGATTTGCATGTATATGCCTCCTTCCCCGATTGGCGCCAATGCTAGGGCGATTGGCGCGCGAAGGGAAGGGCGGGCAGATTCAGCCGAACACGCGGGCGAAGATGTGGTCGACCTGGCGGAAGTGGTAATCGAGGTTGAACTTGTCTTCCAGTTCCTGCGCCGTGAGCGCTGCCGCCACTTCCGGATCGGCCTTGAGCAGTTCGAGCAGCGAAAGCTGGCCGTCCGATTCCCACACTTTCATCGCGTTGCGCTGGACCAGCCGATAGGCGTTGTCGCGGGTGATTCCCGCTTGCGTCAGCGCCAGCAGCACCCGCTGCGAGTGGACGAGGCCGCCCATCCGGTCGAGGTTCTTCTGCATCCGTTCGGGATAGACCAGCAGCTTGTCGACCACGCTGGTCAGCCGGGCGAGCGCGAAATCGAGCGTGATAGTGGCATCGGGGCCGATGAAGCGTTCGACCGAGGAATGGGAGATGTCCCGTTCATGCCACAACGCCACATTTTCCAGCGCCGGCACCACCGCGCCACGCACCACGCGGGCAAGGCCGGTGAGATTTTCGGTCAGCACCGGGTTGCGCTTGTGCGGCATCGCGCTGGAGCCCTTCTGGCCGGGGGAGAAATATTCCTCCGCTTCCAGCACTTCGGTGCGTTGGAGATGGCGCACTTCCACTGCCAGCCGTTCGATTGAACTGGCGATTACGCCCAGCGTGGCAAAGAACATCGCGTGCCGGTCACGCGGGATGACCTGGGTGGAGACCGGCTCGACCGCAAGGCCGAGCTTGTCGGCGACATATTCCTCCACCGCAGGATCAATGTTGGCGAAGGTGCCGACCGCGCCCGAAATGGCGCAGGTCGCCACTTCCGCCCGCGCCGCCTGCAACCGCGCCTTGCAGCGGGAAAACTCGGCATAGGCTTCCGCCATCTTGAGCCCGAATGTGGTGGGTTCGGCATGGATGCCGTGGCTGCGGCCGATGGTGGGGGTGTATTTGTGCTCCATCGCCCGACGCCTGATCGCGGCCAGCAGCTGGTCGAGGTCTTCCAGCAGGATGTCGGCGGCGCGGGCCAGCTGGACGGCCAGTGTGGTGTCGAGCACGTCGGAACTGGTCATGCCCTGGTGCATGAAGCGCGCTTCGGGGCCGACCGCGGCGGCGACCCAGTCCAGGAAAGCGATCACGTCATGCTTGGTGACAGCCTCGATTGCGTCGATCGCCGCAACGTCGATTACGGGGCTGGTTGCCCACCAGTCCCACAGTGCCTTGGCGGCGCTCGGCGGCACCACACCCAGTTCGCCCAGCTTCTCGGTCGCATGGGCTTCGATCTCGAACCAGATGCGATAGCGTGCCTCGGGCTCCCAGATCGCGGTCATCGCGGGGCGGGCATAACGGGGGACCATGTTCGACTCCTTGGGATAATGTCGCTGCCGCTAGGGGGAGGGGGCGCGAATGGCAAGGGGTGCGGGGCGCAGAATGGGCACCCGTGCGCTCCGGATGATCAGGCGGACCGGGCGGGGGCATCGCCCGTTGCAGGCGCCCGCAGGCTCGAGAAGTGGAGCAGGACGACAGCGCTGGTCATCGCCGCGAAGAAGCACCAGACGGACGCAAACCACAGCGCATAGGCCGCGTAGGAGCCGATCATCGAGACAATGATCGCCACCCCCAGCCACCGAACTGTCCGGTGGCTCGACAACAGCGGAGCAAAGCAGGTGGCGAGCGCGTAGACGCTGAAGACGAGGTCATGATGGCGGTGCGGCAGGTTATAACGGATATGCGCGCCCTCGATCGCGGCCGAGACCGGATTGGTGGTGATGTTGTAGAGGAAGAACAGGCCGATCGCCACGCCGACGGCCAAGGGGTAGGCCAATGCCCTGCGCCGCGCCGGGCTGGTCTCGATCAGCCGCACGGCCAGCGGGACATAGACCGGCCACAGCACGTTCGAGAACAACAGGTAGATGATCGTCAGCAAGTGGGCGGTGGCGGGATTTCCTTGGAGATCGAGCCAGAGCCCGCCTTCGACCAGCTGCTGGATCGCGAAGATCACCGGAATGGCCGCATAGGGCAATTCGCCGCTGGTCTTGCTGCGACCGATGGAAACCGCGCCAATGGCGAGGAGGACCATGCCGGTGCTGAAGCTGGCGGTTGCTGAAAAGCAGATGATCCCCGTCCCTTGCCGAGGCGCCGGGCAGAGATGCCTGAACCGACGCCTGTTTCCGCGCGTAGCGTAACATGCCTGCGGCCAGCTTGCTAACCCGGCCTAGATCAGCCCCTTGGCCCTGAGGCTGACCTGGCCTGCCCGGCCGATAATGATGTGATCGTGGACGGTAATGCCCAAGAGTCGACCCGCTTCGGCGATGCGGTTGGTGATCTGGATGTCGGCGCGGCTCGGTTCGGGATTGCCGCTGGGGTGGTTGTGGACCAGGATCAGCGCGGTTGCGCCGATGTCCAGCGCCCGGCGGATCACCTCGCGTGGGTGGATCGCCGCCTCGTCGATCGAACCGTCGCCGACATGGTGGTCCAGCACGAGCCGATTCTGGGTGTTGAGATAGAGCACACGCACCCGCTCCACCGTCAGATGGGCCATGTCGATCTGGAGATAGTCGAGCAGAGCCTGCCAGCTGGCCAGCACCGGCTTGTCCTGCACTTCGCTGCGCGCCAGCCGCCGGGCGGCGAGCATCGCGATTTTCAGCGCGCCGATGCTGGTCTCGCCCATACCATCGACCTGCGCCAGCGCTTTGGGATCGGCATTGAGGGCGCCGGCCAGCGTGCCGAAGCGCTTGAGCAGGGCCTTCGCGACTGGCTTGGTATCGCTGCGCGGGCGGGCGCCGAACAGCAGATATTCGAGCACTTCATAGTCGGCCAGCGCCTCCGCCCCGCCTTCCAGCAGGCGCTGGCGCAGCCGGGCGCGATGGCCGGCCGCCTCGTGGACCGCATCCCGGTTGTTCGGATCATCCTCCGGCACCGCCAATTCCCCCATGCCCAGGCAAAGCTGCCGCAATAGCATTGCCTTTGCCCGGTCTTGCGCGCAAGTGTAGCCGGTAATGGCCGAACCGGACGAGATGATCCCCGAAGTCGAGGAAGAGACCGTCCCTCCGCGCCGCCGTTTGCGCAAGGCGGCGCTGAGGCTAGGCGGGGTCCTGCTTGTCGTTGCGGCGGTGGTGTGGACCACGCGCGAACGGATCGCCGACAGCGTCATTTCCAGCCAGATCGAGGATTACGGTCTTCCTGCCACTTACGAGATCGAATCAATCGGGCCGGGCAGCCAGGTGCTGCGGCATATCGTGGTCGGCGATCCGGCCCATCCCGACCTCACCATCGATCGCGCGGAAATCAGCCTGGTGGCGGGGTTCGGCCTGCCCCGGATTGCCCGGCTGCGGCTGGAACGGCCCCGGCTCTTTGGCAGCTACCGCAATGGCAAGCTGAGCTTCGGCTCGCTCGATCCGCTGATCTTCGCCAAGAAGGAAGAACCGAGCCGCCTGCCCGACTTGGACCTGCTGCTGGAAGATGGCCGGGCGCTGCTGCGCACCGATTACGGCGATGTCGGGTTCAAGGCCCAAGGCAGGGGCGGGTTGCAGGGCGGCTTCAGCGGCATCCTCGCCGCCACCGCGCCACTGCTGGCCGGGGGCGGGTGCACCGCTACGGGCGCCACGCTTTATGGCAAGGTCACGGTCGAGGCAGCCCGTCCGCGATTCGCCGGTCCGCTGCGGCTCGCCGGGCTGCATTGCCCAGACCGGGGTGTGACGCTGGATGGCGCAGGGGTCGCGATTAAGGCCTATGGCGATGCCGACATTGCCGGGTTCGATCTCAATGCGTGGTTGCGCAGCGGCCCGCTGACGGCTGCAGGATCGCGGCTGGCCGGTCTGGGCGGAACAGTCCGGTCCAGCTGGCGCGCCGGCAAGCTGACCGGGCGCTATGATCTCAAGGCGGATGCACTCACGACCGGCGGCTTCGGTGTCAATCGACTGGCGCTGGAAGGATCGCTGCGCGGCCATGACGGCCTCTCCCAGATTGAATGGCAGGGCGACCTGAAGGGCGAAGGGGTGCGGATGGGCAAGAGCCTCGACGCGTCTCTCGCCGCCTGGCGCCAGTCCGCCGAGGGCAGCTTTGCCGCGCCGATGCTGGGGCAGATCCGCCAGGCACTGGCGCGAGAGAGCAGGGGCAGCCATCTGTCTGCCAGTTTCACTCTGCGCCGCAAGGACGGCAAGACCAGCCTGGTCATGCCGAACGCGGCCTTGCGCGGCGGCAGCGGGCAGAGCTTGCTCAGCCTCTCGCGCTTCCAGTTCGGCGAGGGTGGGGAAGGTGGCCCCTTCCTTTCCGGCAATTTCGCAACGGGCGGCGCGGGCCTGCCGCAAATGGTCGGGCGGATGGAAGGGCAGGCCGGCGGCCTCACCCGGCTGGATTTCACCCTGGAAGAATACCGCGCCGGAGACGGGGCGATTGCCCTGCCGCAGCTGGTGGTGATCCGTCAGCCAGGCGGCGCGTTGGGCTTTTCCGGGCGGGTGGTGGCGAGCGGCAACTTGCCCTTCGGCAAGGCCCGCAACCTCACCGTGCCGCTGGATGGCAGCTGGAACGACCGGCGCGGCTTCGCGCTGTGGCCGCGCTGCACGCAGCTGGGCTTCGACCGGCTGGAACTTGCCAATCTGGCGCTGGAACAGCGTGCCGTGCAGGTCTGCCCGGCGCGGGGCGGAGCCATCCTGCGCAGCGATTCGCGCGGGGTGCAGATTGCGGCAGGCGTGCCGCGGCTTGATCTGGCTGGGCGGCTGGGCCAGACTCCGGTTCGGATTGTCAGCGGGCCGGTGGGCTTTGCGATGCCGGGATTGCTCAAGGCGCGCGACCTCGAATTGACGCTGGACCCGGCAACCCGACCGACCCGCTTGTCAATCGGTACAGTCGAGGCGACGCTCGGGCGCGAGTTGGCCGGGCGATTCGCATCGGCCGATTTCCTGCTGAACGCGGTACCGCTCGACATCCGGGATGGTGGCGGCAACTGGCGCTACGCCGATGGGCGGCTCAGCCTTTCCGCCGCGCAATTCCGCCTGGAGGACCGCCAGCAGGACGATCGGTTCCAACCGCTGATTGCGCGGGACGCCGAACTGGTGCTGGAAGACAATCGTGTCTCAGCCCAGGCACTGCTGCGCGAACCGAAAAGCGATCATGCCGTCTCCCGGGTCACGCTGCGCCATGATCTCGGCAGCGGGGCAGGGCGCGCCGATCTGGCGGTGGAAGGGTTGGTGTTCGACCGCAAGCTCCAGCCCGACATGCTGACGCGGCTTGCATTGGGCGTTGTCGCGAACACCTATGGCACCGTCACCGGGGCCGGCGAGATTGTCTGGGACGCAAACAAGGTGCGCAGTTCCGGTACCTTCTCCAGCGAGGGTTTGGACCTTGCCGCCGCCTTCGGCCCGGCGCAGGGCGTTTCTGGCACCGTGGTGTTCACCGATCTCATCGGCCTAACAACTGCACCCGGGCAGCGGCTGGCCGTCCGCTCGATCAACCCCGGGATCGAAGCGCATGACGGCTCGATCGCGTTTGATCTGTCCGAAGGCCAGCTGCTTTCGCTGCGCGATGCGAAATGGCCGTTCCTGGGCGGAACGCTGACGATGGAGCCAGTGGCGCTGCGGGTGGGCGTGGCCGAGACGCGGCGCTATGTCATCCGCATCCATGGGGCCGATGCGGCCCAGTTCGTTGCCCAGATGGACCTTGGCAATCTCAGCGCCAACGGCAGTTTCGACGGCGTCCTGCCATTGGTGTTCGACGAGAACGGCGGCAGGATCGAAGGGGGCGAGCTCACTGCGCGTCCGCCGGGCGGCAATATCTCCTATGTCGGTGAGCTGACCTACAAGGACCTCTCGCCGATGGCGAACTTTGCCTTCGACGCGCTGCGCTCGCTCGATTATCGTGAGATGCACGTCGAACTCGATGGTCCGCTGACGGGCGAGATCGTCACCAAGGTGCGGTTTGACGGCATCAGGCAGGGAACCACTGCCAAACGCAACTTCATCACCAAGCAGGTTGCCAAACTGCCGATCCGCTTCAACGTGAATATCCATGCGCCGTTCTACAAGCTGATCACCTCGGTCAAGGCGATGTACGATCCGGCCTTCATCCGCGACCCGCGCGAATTGGGGCTGCTCGACAGCACCGGCAAGCCGGTCGATAATCCGGCGCCACCCGACCTGCGGATGCTGAAGCCGGAAGACCTGGCCGCGCCCGCCGGAAAGCCCGCCAATACTCCCGATGAATCCCCTGTTCAGCCCCCGGAAAGCGAGAAACTGCGATGAAGGCTCGTGAATTGACCTCTGGTGGACAGCCTGCGAAAAGCGCGAGCATGCGTGATCGTGGAAATGGACTTCAGAGCAAGAGCCGCCTGGCGGCGGTGCTGGTGTTGGGCCCGATCTTGTTCGGGTCGATCCTCGGCGGTTGTGTCTCGGTCAATGCGCCGGACAAGCCGATCGTGATCGAACTCAACATCAACATTCGTCAGGAGGTGATTTACCGCCTCTCGGCCGATGCCGGGAATACGATCGAGGAAAATGAGGATATTTTCTGATGCAACGCGGTCTCGAAAACAGAAAGCTCCGGCGTATCGTCCTGGCGGCGGGCGCGGTGGCGCTGGCGCTGGGCGGGCTGGCCGGCCCGGCCTATGCGGAGCGTGATCCCGCCTATGACGCGGCGCGCGCTTCCGGTCAGGTGGGCGAGAAGATGGACGGCTACCTCGGCATCGTCACTGGCGAGACGCCGGAACTGCGCCGCCTGATCAGCGACATCAACATCAAGCGCCGCGCGGTCTATGCCCAGAAGGCCCAGGCCGCCAGCGCGACGATCGAGGAATATGCCCTGACGGCGGGCTGCCTTGCGATTGCCCGCACCCAGCCGGGCGAGAAGTACCAGGCGCCCGATGGCGGCTGGCGCACCCGCACCACTGCCCCGCCAGTGCGCGACGCGCGCTGCCCGTAAGGCGCGAAACTCACGATCGGACCTTCCGGGCGCCGGGGCAGCGATGTTCCGGCGCCTGTGATTCAGGTCCACCTTCGCGCGGCATTCCGCCAATTTTTTGCCCAAGTTTTGCAGTGCGGCAGAGCACGCGGTTGACTTGGCCGTTCCCCCCGCCTAAGGGAACCGCGCCTTGGCGGGGTTCCCCGTATTCATGGCGGTTTTCCCGGATTTTGGCGGATGAATCGACATGACGACGAATGATCCCGAACAGGCCCCCGACGATGGTGGTGACACCCGGCTCGGTTCGCTGGAAGAACGGCTCAGAGCCGCGCAACGCGCGGAAGCCGAACGGACGGCTCCGGTCGAACTCACCGGCTTTTCGGGGAAGGGCACGTCTCAGGGCAACCGGGTCTTGTCGACGCTGATCGGGGTTCCTTTCGGGGGGCTGGTGGTCGGTTTCGCGATTGACGAGGTGGCAGGGACACGGCCCGGGGCGATGCTGGTGATGTTGTTCTTCGGAATCATCGCTGCCTTCGTCCAGATTTGGCGAATTTCGAAGGAGCGCGCCGAATAGGCGTCGCTCCAATGGCATTGTAACAGGGATCAACGCGTGGCGGCCGAAACCAAGATCGACCCGATGCACCAGTTCCAGATCGGTGCGCTCAATGGCGGCGCGCTCGATGGAGCCCCGTTCGTCTTCACCAATTCGGCGCTGTGGATGCTGATCGTCCTCGGTTCCATCCTGCTCTTCATGTGGGGCGGGATGAAGCGCGAGATGATCCCCGGCCGCTGGCAGGCTGCGGTCGAAGGGCTGGTGGGCTTCACCTCGGGCATGGCGCTGACCAGCATCGGCCCCGAAGGCCGCAAATACGCGCCGTGGATTTTCACGGTCTTCACTTTCATCCTGTTCGCCAATCTGATGGGCATGATGCCGTTCGGCGTGGTCGATGCGGCCCACCCCTTTACGGTGACGAGCCAGTTCACGGTCACCGGCGTGCTGGCGATCATCAGCTTCTCGATCGTCCTGATCGTCGGCTTCTGGAAGCATGGCTTCCACTTCTTCAGCCTGTTCGTGCCGCATGGCACGCCCGCGCCGATGCTGCCGCTGATCGTGCCGATCGAACTGATCTCCTTCCTCGTCCGCCCGTTCAGCCTCGCGCTGCGACTGTTCGTGGCGATGATCGCCGGGCACATCCTGGTCGACGTGTTCGGATATTTCATCATCAACGGGATCAATTCCGGCACGGCGATGGGTTATGCGATCTCGGCGATCAGCTTCGTGTTCATTGCCGGGGTCAACGCGCTGGAACTGCTGGTCTGCGCTATCCAGGCCTATGTGTTCGCGCTCTTGACCTCTTTGTACATCAACGACGCGGTGCACCTGCACTGAGTTGATCTATCAACCGAAATTGTCCGAAATCTTCGAAGGAGCATTAGTTATGGATCTCGCAGCAGCAAAAGTCATCGGTGCCGGTCTCGCGGCGATCGGCGTGGGCGTGGCCTCTGCCGGCGTGGGTTACGTCTTCGGTTCGTTCCTCCAGGGCGCACTGCGCAACCCGGGTGCGGCCGACGGCCAGCAGGGCCGCCTGTTCATCGGCTTC
The DNA here is from genome assembly GCA_947479055.1 of Erythrobacteraceae bacterium. Taxonomy (GTDB): domain Bacteria; phylum Pseudomonadota; class Alphaproteobacteria; order Sphingomonadales; family Sphingomonadaceae; genus CANJYE01. The sequence continues at coordinate 3,046 of CANJYE010000053.1, read as the reverse complement.
GCGGCTGCGGAACTTCTGGGCCTGATCGCATTCGCGGTCGCCATGATCATCCTCTACGCCGTTTAAGGCTGTCTTTCCCTTGCGCTGGCGGTGCCCCACGCGGGTGGCCGCCGGCGTTGGACTGCACTGAAACGGAAAAAGCGACCGATGCCTCAAATCAACCAGCTCTTGCTCGTCTACCAGTCGCAGTGGTTCTGGCTGCTGCTGGTCCTTGCCGTGATCTATTTCGGGATCGGCAAGGGCATGATCCCGAAGATCGAGCAGACGGTCGGCCAGCGCGATGCCCGCATCGCCGGTGACCTTGCCGCAGCGGAAAAGGCGCGGACCGATGCCAACGAGGCCGAAGAACGCGCCCGTGCCGCCGATGTCCGGGCCCGGGGCGAAGCCCAGTCGTTTATCGCGCAGGCCAAGGCCCGTGCGGCGACGGCGTCCGAAACCCGGCTTGCCGCTGCCGACGCCGAAATCGGCGCACGTCTGGCGGCAGCCGAAGCGAGCCTTGCAGATGCCCGCGCCAAGGCGCTCGACAGCCTCGAAACCGTCGCTGCCGAAGCCGCGCAGGAAATCGTCGCCAAGGTATCCGACGCAAAGGTGACGGCGGCCCAGGCCGCCTCCGCAGTGAAAGCGGTGTTCGCAAATGGCTGATTTCTCGTTCCTCGCCGAAGCCGCGCATGAATCTGCCGGGCATGCGGAAGAGCCGACCGCGCTGTTCCTGTCGCCGGGTGGCTGGGTTGCCGCCTCGATGCTCGCGGTCGTCGCGCTGATGATCTATCTCAAGGTGCCGTCGCTGGTCGCCGGTGCGCTTGACAAGAAGATCGACGGCATTCGCGCCCAGCTGGCTGAAGCTTCCCGGCTGCGGGCCGAGGCTGAAGCGCTGCGGGCCGAATATGCCGAAAAGATTGCCAACGCCGAAAGTCATGCGGCGGCCATGATCGATCACGCCCGGATCGAGGCTGACCAGATCGTCGCCAAGGCCGAGGCTGACAGCGCTGCGATGATTGCCCGCCGCCAGAAGATGGCCGAAGACAAGATCGCGGCCGCCGAACGCGGCGCTCTTGAGGAACTGCGCGCGAAGGCTGCCACTGCCGCCGCCGCCGCCGCTCGCGGGCTGATCGCGGAGCAGCACGGCGCCGCCGCTGACGGGAAGCTGGTGGACGAGGCTATCGCCAGGATCTGATTTTCCGGCCAGGGCTGAATGGCAAGAACCCTCGCCTCGCGGCGGGGGTTTTTTGTTTTCAAAAACGGAGCGAGTTTTCTGCGCCAACGCTAGTGCTGGACAACCTGCACTCGGCCTTGTCTTACTTCGAAAGGTCCGTCTCCTTCGAATATCCAATAGCTTCGAAGTTGGCTGAGCGCTCGGGCTTCTTTAGGTGGAGAATTCACTTGGCCCCGCAATTCCTTGATTGCAAGGTAGTTCGTCATGTGCATGTTTGCAGGACCGTCTGACAGTATGTGACCTTCAAGAAGTGGGGAATGACTGGTGAAGCAGTTACTGATGGTGTTTGGTTTGATTGGCACACTCTTGATGCCTTTGGCTGCTGCCACTGCGCAGGATGCTGATCATATTCCCCCCGTTTTGGTCGAGCATTCCGACCCGGAAATGACTGCAGCTATAGCTGAGGCAAAGCGGACTTTGCCCCAATTTCTGGTGATTCTCTCTTCTCCTCCTCGAGGGGCCACCGAGTTCTCGATAAAATATCCACTCGGCGGGTGGGAGCATATCTGGGTATCGGACCTCGTTCGGAGTGGAAACTCAATTTCAGGAAAGCTCGCAAACGTCCCGGAGCAACCAGAATATCATCTCGGGGACTTGGTCAGCGTACCACTTGCATCAATTAGTGATTATGCGTGGCGCGACAAAGATGGTGTAATGCATGGGCATTTGACGACAAGGGTGCTGTTGCCGCACCTCACGTCAGATGAAGCTGCTGAGGTGCGTAAATTTATGGGTTGGTAATCACTCACTCAACCCGCCCGCGTGGAAAGCGTTGCACGCGATCCGGCAGGCTGACCCACTCATGCCGACATTCCTCGAACACCGAGCGCACCGGGGCGGGGAAGGCCGGGTTGCCGAACGCACCAACCGTGATCCCGATCCCTCCCGGATGCCTGGCCGTCCGGGCGTAAAGCGTTGTTCCGCAGATCGGGCAGAAACCGGTGGTGAAGGGCGCTCCGCTGTCGGCGATGCGGGTGTATTCGCGCGCCTCGCCGATGATGGTGACGGAGGCAGCGTCATAATAGACGATCACCCCGAAGGGCGATCCGCTGCGTTTCTGGCAGGCAATGCAGTGGCAGGCGACGGCGCTGCCGCCCTGATCTGGGACAATGGCCCTGAGTTGGCCGCACTGGCAGGTGGCTTCCATTGTGCCACTGTAGCTGCTCTACCACCCAAAGCAAAAGCCCGCCCGCTCGGTTGAGCGGACGGGCCTTTGGCTGGCTTGGGTATAACCTAAGCGGCTTACTGCTTCTTCAGCGCCGCACCGAGGATGTCGCCGAGCGAAGCGCCGGCATCGGACGAACCGTACTGCTCCACTGCTTCCTTCTCTTCTGCCAGCTGACGGGCCTTGATCGAGAAGTTGGGCTTCTTGGAGCGGTCAAAACCGGTGACCATGGCATCGACCTTCTGGCCGGCCTGGAACCGGTCGGGGCGCTGCTCGTCACGGTCGCGGCCGAGATCGCTGCGCTTGATGAAGCCGGTCGCGCCATCGTCGCCCGCCTGCACTTCGAGCCCGCCATCGCGCACTTCGAGTATGGTGACGGTGACGACATCGCCGTGCTTCAGGCCACCCGCGCTGCTGCTGCTGCCGCTGGCGGCACCGGCAGCGGAAGGCGCACCCTTTTCGAGCTGCTTCATGCCGAGGCTGATGCGCTCCTTGTCGACATCGACATCGAGCACCACGGCCGAAACCTGCTCACCCTTGCGGTGCAGAGCCAGCGCGTCTTCGCCCGAAATGCCCCAGGCGATGTCGGACATGTGGACCATGCCGTCCACATCGCCGTCGAGGCCGATGAACAGGCCGAACTCGGTGGCGTTCTTGACTTCGCCTTC
>CANJYE010000052.1 GCA_947479055.1 Erythrobacteraceae bacterium | reverse complement strand
TTTCACCACAGCTTCCGCAGGGCGCTTGGCTGGCGATTTTGATTTGGAGAGATTGGGTCTCATCTTCGTTCCTTCGTCACTACGACGAGACCCAATCTCTCCTTAAATCACAACCTCAAATCTGGGCCATAGGTGCTGACGGGGAACAGCCTCGCAGTTCTCGATGCCTATAGAGCAAATTTGGTGTCGGTTATGTCGGCGAAGTGACGAGGCCCCTCACCCGATCGCCACGTTCTTCACCCGGATGAATTCCGCCAGCCCGTCATAGCCGCCCTCGCGGCCATAGCCGCTCATGCCTTGCCCGCCGAAGGGCGCGTTTTCGCGCGCGGTCGGGGCGCCGTTGATCTGGATCGTGCCGGCGTCGAGCTGGTGGACCAGCCGCAACGTGCGCGGCAGGTTGGTGGAGTGGACGAAGGCGCCGAGGCCGAAGGGGGTGCAATTGGCGATCTGCACTGCTTCCTCCACGTTCTTGAACGTCAGCACGGACACCACCGGGCCGAAGCATTCCGCCTGCCCCAGCGAGCTTTGCGCGCCCACGCCGGTGAACACGGTCGGCTCCACATAGGAACCAGCCTCGAACCCCTGCGGGATGCCGCCGCCCAGCGCCAGATGGCCATCGCCGCGCTGCTTCGCCCCGTCGATGATGCCCAGCAGCCGCGCCTGCGCGGCGGTGTTGACCACCGGGCCAAGCTCGGTCGCGCTGTCGAGCGGGTCGCCGATGCGGATCGAGCGCACTTCCGCCAGCATCCGTTCGGTGAATTCGGCGGCGCAGCTTTCCTCCACCAGCACCCGCGTCGGCAGGACGCAGCCTTGCCCGGCGAGGAACAGCGGAGTGCGGGCGGAATGGCGGACGGCAAGCTCCATGTCGGCATCGGCGAACACCAGATTGGCCGATTTGCCGCCCAGCTCGAAGATCGCGGGCTTCATGTGCGGGGCGATGGCGCTGGCGATTGCCTTGGCGGTATGGGTGCCGCCGGTGAAGGCGATCTTGGCGACATCGGGATGCGTCACCAGCGCCGAACCCGCTTCCGGGCCACCGGTGACGAGATTGATGACGCCCGGGGGAATGCCGGCCTCATGCGCCAGCTGGATCATGCGGAAAGCGGTGAAGGGGGTGAATTCGGGCGGCTTGATCACCACCGTGTTGCCCGCCGCCAGCGCCGGGCCGATCTTCATGGCAAGGCCCATCAGCGGGCCGTTCCAGGTGATGATCATGGCGATCACGCCCCAGGGTTCGGGCACGGTGTAATCGAACACCGTATCGTCCTGATAGGTGGAGACGACCCGGCCTTCCAGCTTGTCGGCCCAGCCGGCGGCATATTTGGTCCAGGCGGCGAACTTGCCGGGGATCACCCGCACGCCGCTGATCGGCGAGCCGACCTCGCGCGTGCCGATCCAGGCGAATTCCTCGCCATGGGCCTCGACCAGATCAGCGAGGCGGAACAGCCGGTCGCGCCGTTCGGACGGCTTCATCGCCTTCCACATCGGCCCCGCTTTCTTCGCGGCGGCGACGGCGGCGTCGACTTCGGAGGCTCCGGCCAGCGGAATGGCTGCCTGTTCCTCGCCGGTGGCGGGAAAGACATGGACATGGGTGCCGCCGCTGCCCGCCTCGAGGAATTTCTCGCCGATGATGAGCCCGGCCTTCGGCAGCGCGAAACCGGCGTGGGGGTCAGCAGTCATCAACTCTCTCCTCAGATGTTCTTTCCGGCCGGATCACTCCAGCCGGTCTGCGCCGGTTCGTTCCAGCACCATTTCAAAACGGAAGCGACCGGCCGGGAAATGGCCAAGCCCGACCTCTGCGGCCACGCCGGTGCTGGTGATGAAGCGGGTGCGCACCAGCATGATCGGCGAACCCACATCGACTTTCAGCAATTGCGCGCTGCGTTCATCCGCGGCGACCGCCTGGATTTCCTGTTCGACCCGGCTGATCAGCGCGCCATATTGCTCTTCCAGCAGCGAATAAACCGTTCGGTTATCATCAAGATAGTCGATGATCCCGGCGTAGCGCGGATCGAGATAGATTTCGGAATAGCCGATCGGCAGGCTGCCGCGCAGCGGGGTGCGCAGATATTCGATGTGGAACCACTCGCCTTCCGGGTCTCCCCCCAGATGCTCTGCCAGCGCCTCGTCGATGGTCACTCGCTCCACTCCCAGCAGCTTGCTGCGCGTGCGCTGGGAATATTGCAGCAGTTCCCCGATCGAGCGGACCGAATTGACGAAATCATTGCTCGGATCGGTCGAGATCAGGATCGAGCGGGTGCCGCGCCGCCGCTTGATGTAGCCCAGCGTCTCCAGTTCCTTCAACGCCTGGCGCACGGTGGTGCGGGTTGTGCCGAACTGGTCGACCAGATCGGCCTCGCTGATGATCGCGCTGCCCACCGGCCAGCGGCCGCGACGGATCTCGCCCAGCATGTGGACCAGGATGTCGCGATAACCGACGCGCCGTTCGCTCGCCCCGCCTTCTTCTGCCTTGGCCGTCTTGCTGCTCACCGCGCTGCCACCCCTGTTCAATGTCCCTGAGCGGGGGACCCTAGCACAATCTTGGCATCGACGGCGATAACCCCGCCGCTGTCGGGCTGGACAAGCACCGGATTGATGTCGATCGAATCGAGCTGCGGCGCGCGCAGCGCCATTTCGCCCAGCGCGGCAGCCGCGCGGGCGAGCGCTCCAAGGTCATAACTGCGCCCGCGATAGCCGGTCAGCAGCCGCCCGAAACGGGTGGCGCGCAGGGCATGCTCGACCTCCTCTGCCGAGAACGGCGGCACCAGCACCACCGCATCGTCCAGCAGTTCAACCAGGATTCCGCCCGCGCCGACGACCACCACCGGGCCGACAATCGCATCGCGCTGGACACCGAGAATTGCTTCCAGCCCGGTGCCGATCATCTCTTCCAGCAGGATTTCGTCCGCATCGGGATCGGCCTTGGCCAGCGCGGCGCGGATGCGCTCCCACGCCTCGGCCACTGCGCGATCATCGCGCAGGTTCAGCGCCACGAGGCCATGCTCGGTCTTGTGGGCGATCTTATCGGACAGGCCCTTCATCACGATCGGCCTGACCAGCGCGGAGTGATCGCCCAGCGGCTCAGCCGCCTTCATCACCACGCTGGCCGGGATGCGGAAACCCGCACCGGTGATGATTGCCTTGCTCTGCGCTTCGTCGAGCAGGCCTTCGCCCGCCGGCAGGTCCATCGCCTGCACGGCGGCCGCGGCGGGACGCGAGGCGCGCAACCGGTCATGCGCGGCATGGCGTTCGATCGCCTTCAGCGCTTTCAGCAGCGGCACGACCATGTCGGTGATCAGGATGCCGGCGGCGTTGAAACGCACACGCTCGGCCGGATCGACCTGCGGCGAGATCGCGATCAGCCGGTCCATCCCGCGCTCTTTCGCCTCGATCAGGATCTGCGCGACCTGTTCGTTGATTTCGGGCTTGAGCAGCACGAGCCCGAACAGCAGCACGTTGAAGCCATCTTCGCGGAAGATGTCGATGATCTGCGGGATCAGCGCGTTCTGTGCGGCGATGTCATAGGGATTGACCGGGTGGCTGGCGGTGGGAAGCGCGGTGAGTGCTGCCTGGCCACTTTCGGTCGGATCGACCAGCGGCATGCCGAGCCGGGCCATAACATCGGCGGTCTGAGCCGCGAACCCGCCCGAGATAGACGCGATGAACGGATTGAGCGGTTCTTCCACCGGCCAGTCATAGCGGATCAGGCATTCGGCGATGGCCGCCATCGTTTCCAGATCGTCGGCGACATAGACGCCTTCGCTTTCAAGGAAGGATATGGTGTTGCGATAGGACCCGGCAATCGCCCCGGTGTGCGACAGCGCCGCCTTCTGGCCGCTTTCGGATTCGCCGACCTTGATCGCGATCACCGGCTTGCCGGCGGCCCGGGCCCGGCCCAGCGCGGCCTTGAACGGGGCCATCTTGCGGATCGTCTCGAGATAGATCGCAATCACTTCGGTGTCGGGATCACCGATCAGGTAATCGAGATAGTCGGCGGCCCCCAGCACCAGTTCGTTGCCGCAGGTGACATATTTGCTGATGCCCAGCCCGCAGCGGGCGAAATGGCTCAACAGCGAGCTGACCATCGCCCCGCTTTGCGAAATCACGCCGATGACGCCCGGCCTGACCCGGCCTTCATACTGGAAGATCGGCGCGATGGCGGGGGCGAGGCCCAGCTTGACATTGGCCACGCCATTGGTGTTCGGCCCGACCACAGCCGCGCCGTGATCGCGCACCAGCGCCAGCAGCCGCCGGTCGCGGTCCAGCCCTTCCCCGCCCGCTTCGCCAAACCCCTGCGAGATGACGACAAGGCTGAGGATACCGCGCGCAACGCATTGTTCGGCCACTTCGATGGCGGTGGCAGCCGGCACAATGATCATCGCCGCTTCCACGCCTTCCGGCAGGTCGGCCACGCTGGGGTAGCAGCGATAGCCCATCAATTCGGTGTTGCGCGGATGGACGATGCTGATCGTGCCCTGATATCCGAGATAGCCCATCGCGGTCAGCGGCGAGCTGCCCAGCTTGGTCAGATCGGCGGACGCGCCGATGATGGCAATGTGGCGCGCCTCGAACAGCTTGGCGATAGCCTCTGCCGAGGGGCGGGGATCGGTAACACTCATCAATCCCGCTCCTCAGAACGAACGCGGCAGCCCGAGGATTTTCTCGGCAATGTAGGACAGCACCAGGTTCTGCGAGATCGGCGCGATCCGCCACACCCGCGATTCGCGGAAATAGCGCTCGACATGGTATTCGGCGGCATAGCCATAGCCGCCATGAGTCTGCACTGCCCGGTCGCAGGCTTCGAAGCCCCATTCGGTGGCGAGGTACTTGGCCATGTTGGCCAGATCGCCGCAGGGCAGGTCCTGCTCATAGAGCCAGGCCGCTTCCTCGCACATCAGCTGCACCGCTTCGAGCTTGGCATAGCTGTCGGCCAGCGGGAACTGGACGCCCTGGTTCTGGCCGATCATGCGACCGAACACCTTGCGTTCGTTGGCGTAGTTGACCGCCCGCTTCAGCGCCACGCGGCCCAGCGCGGTCGCTTCCCAAGCCACCAGGATGCGTTCCGCGTTCAGCCCGTCGAGCAGGTAGTGGAAACCCCGGCCTTCCTCGCCGACCATGTCGCTCTCGTGGACCCGCAGATCGTCATAGAACACTTCGCACGAACCCACCGCTTCGCGGCCCATCTTGGGGATCGGACGGATAGTGACATTGGGGTTCTGGATATCGACCAGGAACAAACTCATCCCGTCGGTCTTCTTCTTGCAGTCCTTCAGCGGAGTGGTGCGGGCCAGCAGCAGGCATTTCTGCGATTGCTCGGCCTTGGACGTCCACACCTTGCGTCCATTGATGACGTAATGATCGCCGTCGCGCCGGGCCATGGTGGTGATGCTGGTGGTATCGGTGCCGGCATCGGGCTCGGTCACGCCGAAGCAGACATGCAGCTCGCCCGAAACGACCTTGGGCAGGTATTTCTGCTTCATTTCCTCGGAACCGAACTTCAGCACCGGGGTCAGGCCGAAGATGCTGACATGGACGGCGGTGCAGGCCGAAAGCCCGCCACCGCTGGCCACCACTTCGGACAGCACGATCGCACCTTCGGTCAGGCCCAGGCCCACGCCGCCATATTCGGGAGGCATGACCAGGCCGAGATAACCGGCCTCGGCAAAAGCGTTGTAGAATTCCCAGGGAAATTCATGCGCCCGGTCCTTCTTCATCCAGTAATCATCATCGAAGCGGGTCATCATCGCCCGCACCGATTCCTGGATTGCCCGCTGGTCTTCGGTCAGTTCCCTGCCCATGTCATTTCTCTCCGAATCCCTGTCTCTCCGAAAGCCTGTGTCAGGCCTTGTCCACCGGGCGCTTCATCATCAGGCCAGCGCGCTTGGCGATGCATACGCATTCGTTGCGCTGGTTGTAGCCCCGGTGTTCGAACATCACGACGCCGGCATCGGGGTATTTGCTGCTTTCGCGCCTGGAAAGGATCGTCGTCTCGCTGCGCAGCGTGTCGCCCAGCCGGACCGGGTTGGGAAAGCGGATTTCCTCATAGCCCAGATTGCCCAGCGTGGTGCCCAGCGTCAGGTCGGTCACAGACACGCCGTTGACATAGGACAGCGTCCACAGGCTGTGCACGATCCGCCCGCCCCACATAGTGGTCTTGCCGAATTCCTCGTCGAGATGCAGCGGCTGGGTGTTGTGGGTCAGGGTGGTGAACAACAGATTGTCCACATCCGTCACCGTGCGGTGGGGATGGTGCTCATAGGTGTCGCCCGGGTTGAGGTCCTCGAAATATTTCGACATGGCTGCCGTCTCTCCGTATGTGGTCTTGTGGTGTCGGCGGTCATAAACCGGCCCCGCAAACATGTCTAGACAAGAACGACGAGCCTGTCTAAGTTGTGTCCATATCTGTGCCGCAGCGCACGAGGGAGGATTTAGGATGGCACTTACAGTCGAAACGTTCAATCTGCGCGATTCCGATGATGATTACCGGCGCGACCCCTACCCCATGCTCAAGCAGCTGCGCGACCAGCGCCCGCTGTTCCAGAACCCGGATGGCAGTTATGTCGTCACGCGGTATGAGGATGTCGACAAGATCCTGACGTCGAACGATGTTTCCGTCGAAAAATCAGCTGAATACCGCAAGATCATGGGCGATGGCCCGATCCTGGAATTCCAGCTTTCGGCGATGACCACTTGGGACCCGCCGGCCCATGGCAAACTGCGCGGCGCGCTGGCTGCGGCTTTCACGCCGCGCGCGATGCGGACATGGGAAGCCATGATCGCCGAGACGGTGGACGATCTGCTGGTCGAACCACGCAAGACCGGCAAGATGGACCTGATTTCAGACTTCTCGGCCGCTCTGCCGCTGACCGTGATCTGCAAGATGCTGAACGTCCCGACCGACATGTGGACGAAGTTCCGCGCCTGGGCCGGTTCGATTACCACCAGCCTCGATCCCGCCGCCGGGCCGGACATCATCGCTCTGGCTGACCAACATGCGAACGAGTGGAAGGAATTCCTCGGCGCGCAGCTCAATGATCGCCGCAAGAACCCGGGTGAGGATCTGATCTCGATGCTGCTGGCCAACCAGCCTGCGGACGAGCCGTTCTCGGACGAAACCATCATCCACAACATCGCGCTGCTGCTGTCGGCCGGGCATGAAACCACCACCGCGCTGATTTCCAACGGGATCGACAATCTGCTCGACTTCCCCGAACAGGCGGAGCGGCTGCGCAATGACCCCTCGCTGTTCACCAACGCGGTGGAGGAGTTCCTGCGCTACGACGCGCCGGTGCAGATGGGCACCCGCAAGACCCTGAAGCCTATCGAGGTTTCGGGCGGCACCATTCCCGCTGGCGTGATCGTCTGGACCGTGCAGGGCGCAGCCGACCGTGACGAGCGGATGTTCCCCAACCCCGACGTGCTCGATGTCGGCCGGAAGAACGCCAACAAGAACATCGCCTTTGCCACCGGCATACATGTCTGCCTCGGCGCGCCGCTGGCCCGGCTGGAAGCGCGCATCGCACTGGAGCGGCTGGTGCTCGATTTCCCCAAGCTGTGCCGTGACGGCGAACCGACCCGCCACCTGCGCACCCGCTTCCGCTGCTTCGGCAGCTATCCGGTGCGGCTCTACGGCTGACGGAACCCTAACGGCGAGAGGACAAGAATATGAGCAAGGGCGGCGTTGAAGCAGGCAAGGACCTGGAAGACCTCAGCAGGTTGAAGCTGACGGCGGATGAGCAGGCGGAACTGCTGGACAAGCAGACCGAATGTTCCGTCATCTTCTGCGGCAAGGACGGCTGGCCGCGGGGGGTGATCATGAGCTTCCTGTTCGCGGACGACTGTTTCTGGCTGACGGCGGTGGACGGCCGCATCCAGACGGTGGCGATCGAGAATGATCCGCGCGTGTCGATCATGGTATCCGGCAAGGGCACAGATCTGGTCGGGAGGCAGATGTTCTCGGTGCGGGGCAAGGCATCCGTGCTGCGCGACGATGCGACCAAGGCCTATTTCTTCCCGCGCTTCGCCCAGCGGCTCGCGCCAAGTGAACCGGAATCCTTCATCAAGCTGCTCGACAGCGAAAACCGGGTGATCTTCAAGGTCGAGGTGGTGTCGGTCACCGCCAGCCACGATTCGCGCAAGATGCCCGGCGACGGGCGCGGCGGCCCACCGCGGAAGTAACCGCCCGGCTCCGGCAAACAGCCTAAAAAAAGCGATCCGGAAGCAACTGGCTTTCGGATCGCTTTTTTGTTGGCTTTTGGCCAGGCCCTCTCAGGCAGGATGGCGCGACATGTACTTCTTGAAGGCTGCAGTGTTCTCCGGGAAGTCCGCCGCGATCGGCTTGCCATAGGTCAGGTTGCGTTCGAGCTTGCCGAGAATGGTGGGGAACTGGTCCACCGGCACGTAATAGCAATAGAGCATGTGGCGATGCGCGATCCGCCAGCTGCCGTCTTCCTTCTCGTATTTGTCCTCGTAACGCAAAGCGACAACCTGCTGGATGCCGTTGCGGAACACTTCGGCCGCGCCGGAAATCAGCCCGTGTGCCGTGGTCGGACCATCAATGGCGATCTCCATCCCGTACACGAAGTGATGCGTCGCCCCCAGAAGCTTGAACCGACCTTCGTAGAAATCGATCAGGAAATCGCGGCCCTTGGCGTCCATCACGCCATCGCCGCTGGTGACATGCGCATCGCGCGTGAACAGGGAAGGGATCACGTCCATGTCGCGATCGTCCATCACCCTGGCATAGCGCGCCACCAGATTGCGGATTTCCAGTTCGGCCTCGACCGCTTCGAGCCGCTGCTTGAGGGCACCCAGTTCGTCTCCCGACATCGTCATCTCCCATTCTCGTTGTACCGCGACTTGTATAGACCGCTTTGCAGGCGTTGAGCAAACGATACCCTCTGCCTCCGATGACATCATTCGAGCCCGCCCTTGCCTTGCCTCCTTCTAGAATGTTTAATCTTGCAAACAGGCCGCCGGGCATGCCCCGGAGCGGCGACAAGGGGGTGGGATGGACGACAACCGCACGATGATCAGCGTGCTCGACCCGGCAACCGGCGAAGAGATCGGTCAGGTCCCCGACGGCGGCGGCGCCAGCGTGGACGAGGCCGTACGCCGCGCCCGGGCCAGTTTCACGTCCGGCGTCTGGCGACACATGCCTGGCGCGCAGCGGGCCAAGGTGCTGTGGCGGGTGGCCGATCTGATCGACCAGCGAATCGACGAGCTGTGTGCGATGGAAGCGCGCAACAACGGCATGTCGCGGGGGCTGGCGCGGGCCTTCACCGACATCGGCACCGAGATGTTCCGCTATTACGCCGGCTGGTGCTCCAAGATCCATGGCCAGTCGACCGATCTCAGGGTCGGTCCCGATGCGGCCAGCAGCTATGAATACCACGCCTACACCTCGCTTGAAGCGATCGGGGTGGTGGGTCTGATCGTGCCGTGGAACGGGCCGCTGCTGTGCGCCATGGTCAAGCTGGCCCCGGCGCTGGCGGCGGGATGCAGCTGCGTATTCAAGCCGGCCGAAGAAACCCCACTGACCGCGCTGATGCTGGCCGATATCCTGCGCGATGCCGGGGTGCCCGACGGGGTGGTCAATTTCGTCACCGGCTATGGCGAGACGGTGGGCGCGGCGATGTCCGGCCATGACGGGATCGACAAGATCGCCTTCACCGGATCGACCGAAGTCGGCAAGATCATCGCCCGCGCCGCCACCGGCAATCTCAAGCGCGTCACGCTGGAACTGGGCGGCAAGTCGCCGGTCCTGATCTGCGGGGATGCCGACCTCGCACAGGCGATTCCCGGCGCGGCAGCCGGAATTTTCACCAATTCGGGCCAGGCCTGCACCGCCGGTTCGCGCATCTTTGCCCACCGCGCGGTCTATGACCGGGTGGTCGAAGGGATCGCAGCGGCGGCCGATGCGCTGCGGCTGGGCGGCAGCGACGAGGCCGACGTCGATCTCGGCCCGCTGATCAGCGCCCGCCAGCTCGCCAGGGTGAACGAATTGGTCGAAGATGGCCGCAATCAGGGCGCGACCATCGTCACGGGCGGTGCCGCGCTCGACCGGGCCGGGTTTTTCTATCGCCCGACCGTGATAACCGATGTCCGCACCGACATGCGCCTCTACCGCGAGGAAATCTTCGGCCCGGTTGTGACGATAATGCCGTTCGACGACGAGGACGAGGCGATCGCCGAGGCCAACAACACCCAATACGGTTTGGCTGCGCAAGTCTGGACCCGCGACGTCAGCCGCGCTCATCGCATCACCAGAAAGCTCGATGCCGGTACGGTCTGGGTCAATTGCGCGGTGGCGTTCGATCCATCGATCCCGTTCGGCGGTTTCAAGCAATCGGGATGGGGGCAGGAATACGGCTGGAAGGGGATCGAGATCTATCTGCGATCGAAGTCGGTGTTCGTGCAACTCTGATGGCAGGGGGAAGCCAAATGGCGTGGATCAGGTGCGGGATGAAGGTGCTGGCGGCGGGTGCGCTGGCTGCCATCGCGGCCTGTTCCGGCGGCAGCAACAGCGACCAGCGCTTTGCCGACAGCAGCAACGGCGCCGACTGGCCCGGCTATGGCCGCACATTCGGCGAACAGCATTTCAGCCCACTGGATGAAATCAACGCCGGGACGGTCGGGCGGCTCTCGCTCGCCTGGTCGCTCGATCTTCCCGCCGGCAATACAGTCAGCCAGCCGATCAAGGTCGACACGACGCTCTATTTCGTCACTGGCCAGGCGATCGTCCATGCCGTCGACGCCGCGACCGGCAAACCCCTGTGGGAACACGACCCCAAGGTGGGCGAGGCCGCCGGCTTCAAGATGCGCTACGCCTGGGGCACGCGCGGCCTCGTCTGGTACGATGGCAGGATCTATGTCGGCACGATGGACGGTCGGCTGATCGCGCTCGATGCAGCGACCGGCAAGGAGGTGTGGGCCGTCCAGACCATTTCCAAAGGCAGCCGCAATTACATCACCGGCGCGCCGCGCGTGTTTGGCGGCAAGGTGCTGATCGGCTTCGGCGGGGCCGACGTCGGCCCGGCGCGCGGCTATGTCACTGCCTATGACGCCACCAGCGGCAAGCAGCTGTGGCAGTGGTTCACCGTTCCGGGCGATCCCGCCAAGGGCTTCGAGAACAAGGCCATGGCAATGGCCGCAAAGACCTGGGCAGGCGAGTGGTGGAAGCTCGGCGGCGGCGGGACGGTATGGAACGCGATGTCGTATGATCCGGAAACCGACACGGTCTTCCTCGGCACCGGCAATGGCTCACCATGGAACCACAAGGCGCGCAGTGACGGCAAGGGCGACAATTTGTTCCTCGCCTCGATCGTCGCGCTCGATGGCAGGACCGGCAGCTACAAATGGCACTACCAGGTCAATCCGGGCGAAACCTGGGACTATACCGCCACCAACGATATGGCGCTGGCGACGCTCAAGACTGGCGGAAAACCGCGCAAGGTTCTGATCACCGCGCCCAAGAACGGCTTCCTCTATGTGCTGGACCGCACCAACGGCAAGCTGATCTCGGCCGAACCCTTCGCCAAGATTACATGGGCTTCCAGGATCGACCTCGCCACCGGCCGGCCGGTCGAAAGCCCCGAAGCGCGCTATCCGGCCGGATCGACCGCAGTGGTGTGGCCGAGCGATCGCGGTGCGCACAACTGGAGCCCGATGGCCTACAGCCCGCAGTCCCGCCTCGCCTATATCCCGGTGAACGAGAAGGCCGGAAGCTGGGCCGATTATGGCCTGGCCGGGGCGGCATGGCGCAAGGACATGCCGGTGGGCGATCTCCAGACCGCCGCGATGTTCGACCTCTATCCCAAGACCGGCGATCCGCTGGACGGCACCAGCAAGCTGCTTGCCTTCGACGTGGTCAACGGCAGGATCGCGTGGTCGCAGCCCACGCCCGGCCCGCTTGGCGGCGGAGTGATGGCCAGCGGCGGCAATCTGGTGTTCCAGGGCCGACTTGACGGCAGGTTCAACGCTTATCAGGCCGACAATGGCCATCTGCTGTGGTCGTTCGACGCCCATGCCCCGGTGCAGGCACCACCGATCAGCTATTCGGTCGGCGGGCGGCAATATGTCACCGTGCTGTCGGGCGCGGGAACCGGCGTGGCCTTCATCGGCCCGCCGATGGCCCGGCTGGCGATGGATTACCGCACCCAGCCGCGCCGCGTGCTGACATTTGCGCTGGATGGCAATGCCCCCTTGCCGGGGGCGAAACCCGCTGCTCTCGCGCCATTTGCCGACCCGGGCTTCAAGGCTGACGCCACGCAGCTGCCGCGCGGCTATTTCCTGTTCGCGACGCGCTGCCTGATGTGCCACGGGGTGGACGCAGTGGGCGCCGGGGCCGCGCCAGACCTGCGCGCATCGCCCGTCCCGCTCGAGCAAGCCGCCTTCGCGCAGGTGGTGGAGGGAGGCGGGCTGGTGGCGGCAGGGATGCCGCGCTTCACGGATATCAGCGATGCGGACCTCGCCGCGATCCGGCAATATATCCGCTCCCGTGCCGCCGCGTGGCGCGCGCAGGGGGCAGGCAAGTAACGCGTCAGAACTTCCCCGGACTCTTGTCGCGCAGGGCCACTTCCATTGCGAAGCCACCGGGGGCCTCGGGATCGTGCCAATAGGGCCTGAGGCTGCGCTTGCTGAAGCGCCAGCCGTCGGCGCAGCGGCGCAGCTCGTCATGATATATCCCGATCGAGCTGAAGCCCCTGCCCGCGTCCGCCTGCGAGACGATGTGCAGCGTGTGATGCGCGCGCGCGCTGTCGCCTTCGATCGCGTCGATGACGATCGCATGCGGCAATTGCGCGACAAAGCCGTTGCGATTGCGCCCTTCGCGAATGGTGCGGCACACCTCCTCGCGCCCGACCGCGCGGAACGTGAACGGATCGAGCGCTTCCCACACCGCATCCTCGGTCCAGAACCGCTCGAACCGGTCCCAGTCACGCTGGTTGATGACGTCGCAATAAAGATCGATCAATTCGCGGATGCTGAGGCGGTCATCGGTGTTGCTGCTCATGTCCTTTTCTCCCAGATGCGCACCCTTCACTCCCCGTCCACCTCGCGCAGGCGATAGCGCAGGGTCGCGCTGCCGTTGGCGGGTACGTGCGCCTTCCACAGCGGGCGGCCGTTCTTGCGGGCCAGGGCGGAGGAGACATTCTGGAGCTTGTATTCCTCGCCGATAAACAGGTCGCCCTCGAACTGGACGGGCCAGGGATTGGCGTTGCTGACGGTCAGTTGAATATCCTGCCAGCCCTCGCCGCTAGCAAGTTCCTCGCTCCGGATTCCCACCTGCTCGGTGGCGGCAAATGCCACTTCGACTTCTTCGCCCACCGCCTTGTCGAACAGTCCGCCCTGCCCAACCA
This sequence comes from Erythrobacteraceae bacterium, assembly GCA_947479055.1. GTDB lineage: Bacteria > Pseudomonadota > Alphaproteobacteria > Sphingomonadales > Sphingomonadaceae > CANJYE01. The sequence goes on along the minus strand of CANJYE010000052.1, from coordinate 7,074 downwards.
GCAGCCATTCCTTGCCATGCGGCTCGAACACCGCCACCGGGCCACCCGGCATGGCGACGCCCAGCCCGTCTTCCTTGCGGTTGCGGGCGCGCAGCAACACCTTCATGCCGCTAGGATTGGAATCGGCGATGCCGACCGAATAGATGATCGACAATGGCACGCCGGGCTTGTCAAGCATCGCCACCTGCTTTTGCGCACGGGCGGCGACAGTCGTGGCGAAAGGCACCCGGTAGAGCTTGAGGTCCCCGAGTTGCTCCTCGGTCACGGCCGTCATCATGTTCTCCGACCGCCTTTGGGCCGTGACGATGATTTCCCCCGCCGCAGCATCCGCCATCATAATGGGAGCATCTACCGCCATCGGCGGAACTGGCGCCGGCACCGGCCCCCCGCGCAAATTGCAGCGGAACACCAGCTCCTCATCACCCTCTCCGCCCTCATACCCCCGCTCATCCTCGCGGTTGACCTTGCCGCCAACCACCGCGGTTTCGGCATCGGCAAAGCTGGTCGGATCGCTGCTGGCCAGCGTCACCCAGGCAGTGAGGTCGGCGCGCTTGCCGTCTTCGTGCATCCGCAAAATGTAGTTGGTCTGCCAGTCGAACCCCCAGGCGAGATAGGACAGCGCCACTGTCACCCGCGCCGGTTCGGGCGAATCGGTTTCCACCGACAGGGTAGGCCGGGCCGACAGCCCCTCGGGCACGGCAGGATAGACCAGGCTGTCATCCAGCGGGCCGCAATCCGCCACTTCGAACCCCTCGCGCGTCTGGACGATCACCGCGCCATCGGGCGCGGAACGGATGATGGCGCGTTCTTCCGTCTGCCTGCCGGTTCCGGGATGCATCCGCCGCAGGATCACCGGGCGGCCCCATGACCGCGCATACAGGCTCTTGGGCGAAAGCAGTTCGGCATCGAGGTTCTTCTCGCGCACGCCCGATGGCAGGCCGGTGACCAGCGCGCTTTCGGGCAGCATGCCGCCCGCCACCCCTTCGAACCGGATCGTCGCGCGCCCGGCCGGGATAGTGACGGTGCGCTTTTCGGTAATCAGCGCGTAGCCTTCCAGCCAGCCGAGATCCATCGCGCTATCGGCGGAACGGTCCTCCGCCCGGTAGATCGTCACCGCCACGCTGTCCGGCGCGGACGAGGTGATCACTTCCTGGGCAGAGCCGCGCGCGCCGCACGCCAGCAGCGCCGCGATCAGGCAGCGGCAGATCGCAGGATAGAACGCCCGGCCCATCGCGTCCTCGATCAGTAACGGGTGTCGAACTGGGCAGTGAAGGCCACCTCGCCATTGGCGGGGACGGTGACCATCCATGCCCTCTCGTCGGGCGAACGCTGGGTGCCCTTGATGCTTTCCGACGGCACGCGGGTATCGTGCCACCAGCCGTCCAGCCCGCCCTGCACCACTTCCACCGTCACCGGCTGGGCGCGCGCGTTGGTCAGCTTGTAGCTCATGGTGGTGCGCCAGTAAGTCACCTGGCTGTCCACCGTGATGTCGCGGGTCTTGCCGTCCTCGGTGATGCGGTAGCGGACCGAGCGTTCCCATTCATCCACTGCGATCCGCTCGCGCTTGTCGACCAGCGGCTGGATTTTCACATCGAACGCCTCCCCGGTCCTGAGCGCCAGCGAAGAGCCCATCGGGGTGTGATCGATGCTGTTTTCGCCGATGAACTGCGGCTGCCCGCGCGCATCGCGCATATAGACCCGCACCGTTCCCGCCGGCAGCGCATCGCCCAGCCCGCCCTGGCGGGAGGAGGAGAAGCGCAGCACCGTGGCGAAGCTTTGCGGGGTGTCCAGCGCCCCCAGCCAGTTGTTGCGGAAGTAATACCCCTTGCTGGCCGGTGCGCCCGATACATCAAGAAAGCCGACCTGCTTCTGCTGGGCATTGGCCACCGTCGTCCGCCCGGCGATGGGATAGACGTAGAAATCGCCCAGCCGCTCGCGATCCGCGCTCTCCATCCCGGGCATGTTGCCGGAAGGCTGGCGCGGGCGGGCGCTGCGCCAGGAATTATCTTCATAGCCATTGTCGGCACCTTGCCCCACCGCTCCCGCCACCAGCAGCAGCCGGGCATTGTCATAAGTGGTGCCGCTGGAGTTGGTCAGGGTGATCCAGCCCTGCACGTCGATCTTGCCCGCCGCTTCATCGAACAGCGCGACATAGTCCGCCTTCCAGCCGAACCCGCGCGACAGGTAGCTCAGCGTTACCGGCCTTGCCCCCGCGCTGGTGGTGTCGAGCGTGACCGACAGGGTCGGCCGGGCGCGCAGACCGGGCGGCAGGCTGGGATAGATGATCCGCGCGCCATAATCGCCCAGAACCTCGATCCGCTCGCCGATCTTCACCACGGTGCCGCCATTGTTGGCCAGCACCAGCGCCGCCTCACGCGTTTCGACGCCGGTGGCGGGATTGGTCCGCACCACGGTGACGGTCTGCCCCACCGCCTTGTTGAGCAGTGCATCGGGGGTGAGCAGGTCATAATCGAAATTCTGTTCGACAATCCCGGTCCCTGCGGCGGACAGCGTCACCGTTTCGGGCCGGATCTGGGCCGAGACATCGGGAAATTCCTGTCGGCTCCGCCCCGCCGGGAGCGCAAGCTGGCGGGTGTCCTGGATCAGGCCCAGGTCGTTGTTGTAGATCGTCACCGCGACATCGCCCTGGGCGGAATGGCCCTGAGCGGTTTGGGCCATCGCTGCTGTCGGCAGCGCCAGCAGGGCCAGCCCCGAAACCGCCAGCCCGGAAATCACCGCCAGATTGCGCATGTGCCAGTCCTCCCCAATCCTCATAGCATGCATGCTACGCCGATTGCTCGCAGGTTGCCAGCGGCAAGCCACTGAAAAGCCATCGACCAACCACAGGCAATCGGCCGATCGCTGCCCCTGGGCAGGCAGTTGTCGCCAGCTTCGTCCACAGCTGCGATGCGCCCGGACTGTCACAAGCTTGTCATATACGGGGCGCGCGATATTGGGCGCAAAGGGGCCCGGCACTCGCGCCAGCGGGGCACGGTGAAAAGACAGGGATGAATTGCATGTTCGCTTGGTTCCAACGCCTGCTGCCGAAATCGGGGAATTTCTTCGAGCTGTTCGAGTCGCACTCGCAAACGATCCTTGCCGCCGCCACGACGACCGAGCTGTTGCTGGCGGGAAGCGACAAGCAGGCCGAGTACATCCGCGAGATCATCGAACGCGAACACGATGCCGACGAAGTCACCCGAACCGTTCTGCAGACCGTGCGCAAGACCTTTCTCACCCCGTTCGATCGGGGTGCAATCTCCAGCCTGATCGGGGCAATGGATGATACGGTCGATGAAATGGAAGCCACTGCGGCGGCGATCGATCTCTACGAATCCACCAGCTTCAGTCCCGAAATGCGCGACATGGCTACTCTCGTGGTCGATGCTGCCCGACTGACGGTCGAGGCAATGCCGTTGCTGCGCGACGTCGCCCGCAACGGTGGGCGGCTGCACGAGCTGACCGAGCGGCTGGTGCGAATCGAGGGCCGGTGCGACGAACTTCACGCTTCGGGGCTAAAGCGCGCACTGAAGGACCATGGCGCCACTGACGTGCTCCGCTTCGTGGTCGAGCGCGAAATCTACAAGCACCTGGAACGAATCGTCGATGCCTTCGAGGATGTCGCCAACGAGATCGACGGCATCGTGATCGATCACTCCTGACAGAAACGCAGCCCATGCACTCCCTCGCATTCCCGCTTCTCGTCGGCCTGATTTGCGTCGCGCTGGCGTTCGATTATCTGAACGGGCTGCACGATGCCGCCAACTCGATCGCGACGGTTGTCGCCACCAGGCTGCTCTCTCCATTGCAGGCCGTGCTGTTCGCCGCCGTGTTCAATTTCGCGGCTTATTTCCTGACCATTTTGTTCCCGAGCCTCCACGCGGTGGCCGACACGATCGGCAAGGGCCTGATCGACAAGGACCTCATTACCCCGGCGGTAGTGTTCGGTGCCTTGGTGGGGGCAATGTTCTGGAATGTCGTGACCTGGCTGAAGGGCATCCCTTCATCCAGCAGCCATGCCCTGATCGGCGGGCTGATCGGTTCGGGCATCGCCCATGCCGGCCTTGCCGGAATCCAGTGGGGCGGGCTCAACAAGACCCTGATCGCGATCGTCCTGTCCCCGACGATCGGCATGGCGCTCGCCATGATCGTCATGTTGCTGAGCAGCTGGGCGCTGCGCAATGCCACCGCCCGGCAGGCGGAGAGCAACTTCCGGGTGCTGCATCTGATTTCGTCGGCTGCCTATTCACTCAGCCACGGACTTAACGATGCGCAAAAGACCATGGGGATTATCACGGTCCTGCTCTATTCGACCGGATACCTGACCGGTGATTTCCAGGTGCCGCACTGGGTAGCATTGAGCTGCTATGCCGCAATTGCGCTGGGCACCATGACTGGTGGCTGGCGGATCATCGAGACGATGGGCTCGCGCATAACCAAGCTGTCGCAACATCAGGGTTTCAGCGCTTCGCTGGCAGGCTCGGCCGTGCTGTTCGGCGCCTCTGCGCTCGGCATTCCCGTGTCGACGACGCACACCATCACCGGCTCGATCATCGGCGCGGGCACGGCCCGGCGCGCATCGGCCGTCCGCTGGGGTGTGGCGCAGAATGTCATCATCGCCTGGCTGATAACTATTCCTGCCTCCGCGACAGTCGGCGCAATCTTTTACGGCATCACCACGCTGTTCTGATTGCTGGCAAATCTACCCGGCCTTTCGGGCCGGTGCATGCCGAATGTAGCGGGCGGGTAATCGGCCGGCCAATCGCGCGCAGCCGGATGACAAGCGCGCCAAGTCGTGGTGAATTCCCTCCAAGGCATGATAGGACCGTGGCCCGGGGGAGATTTAGCTGATGGATTGCGCCCAAACCCGGCTGGTCGGCAAGACCCGCGTGGCTATCCCGCCGCTGGCATTGGGCGCGACCGGGCTGGGCAATGTCTTTCGCGCGATCAGCGACGAGCAGGCACACGATGTCGTCACCGCAGCGCTGGATGGCGGGATCGGACTGTTCGATGTCGCCCCGGTCTATGGCTTCGGTCTGGCCGAACGGCGGGTCGGCGAAGCGCTGCGGGGCGTGGCGCGCGAACGTTTCGCGGTCAGCACCAAGGTCGGGTATCGCACCGTGCCGCTGGGGCCGGGGGAAGCGCCGTCGCAGGTGTGGATCGATGCCCCGCCGATGAAGACAGTGTTCGATTTCTCCTATGATTTCGCGATGCGGTCTCTGGAAGAAAGTCTCAACCGGTTGGGCCTCGACCGGATCGAACTGGTCGCCATTCACGATCCCGACGAAGCGCAGGGGTTCCAGCCGCCATCGGGCCGCACGCCGGCGCAAGTCTATCGCGAGGTGATGAACGGCACTTACCGCGCGCTCAATTCCTTGCGCGAACAGGGCGTGATCGACGGCATCGGCATCGGCATCAACCAGGCCGATCTGCTGATGGACTATGCAAGCGACGGCGAGTTCGATTTCTTCATGCTGGCCGGGCGTTACACCCTGCTGGAAAATGAGATCCTGCACACGCTCCTGCCCGTTTGCAGCGAGCGGCGGATCAGCTTCATGGCTGGCGCGCCGTTCAATTCGGGGATCCTGTCTAGCGGTGCGTCTTCCGGCGCGACCTATCACTATATGCCGCCGCCGCCGGAAATCGCGGCGAAAGTGGCGCGGATGGAAGCGATCTGCGCCGATTTCGGCATATCGCTGCGCGCCGCCGCGCTGCAATTTCCGCTGCGCCACCCGGCGGTGGCGGCCAGCGTGCCCGGCCCGCGCACGGTCGCACAAGTGAATGACAACGTCGCGGCCATGAACGAGACAATCGAAGAAGGGTTCTGGGATGCTCTCAGGGCCGAACGGCTGATCGCTCCGGCTTGCCCCTGAAGCGGCGCAACCGGCAGGAGAAGGATAAGGCAATGACCATCGACATGAAGGACAGCGGATTTTTCGTCCAGAATTTCGACAAGCGCTTCGGCAGCTACACGCTGGCGTCGGAAGTTCCCGATCCCGCCCGGCGCACCCAGATGCCGCATTATTCGCTGACCGAGACCCAGTTCTTCACCTTCTATTCCCCGGCAGAGCGGGTGCAGTGCACAATGTGGACCTGGTTCCACCCGAACCTGAACGTCGTCAGCGGCGGGGTGATGGCGTGGCAGGGCGTGAAGCCGTTCAACGTGGCGTGCGAGCTGCTCGATTTCCGCAATTTCATGGATGGGACGCAAGTCGACAATTTCACCAATTATTCGCTCGATTGCGGATTCTCGGTGGCGATGGACGAAGCGACCGGCGCGTTCCGGCTGACCTATGCCGACGAAGAACGCGGCAACAGCTTCGACGTGGTCCAGACCCCGGCAAGCGAGGTTCTGATGTGGCCGAGCAACCACCATTTCGAGCAAGTGATGCACGCCAAGGGCGAGATCACCCTGCGCGGCAAGCGCCATCCGGTCGATTCGCTGGTGCTGCGCGACCGTTCCTTCGGCGAATACCGGATGGAAGGCGGCCTGCCGATCCCGCCCAACACCTGGTCGGGCGGTGTGTTCGGCGAAGATTTCGCCTTCTGCATCGTGGCGATCGACGATCCGGCGCGCGGACCTTTGTGGGAGGAAGAGTTCGATATCCCCGAAGACAAGCGGCTGCGCTTTGGCTGGATGATCGTCGATGGCGAAAAGCTGGTGGTCGAACGCGCCAGCACGCTGACCCATTACGATGCCAATCTGGTGGCCAATGCCATCCTGATCCATTGCACAGATGAAAAGGGCCGCGAATACAGGATCGAAGGGGAACGGACCACGTCGGTGCCGTTCATCCCCTGGCCCAACAGCCGCATGCCGATCTGCGGGATGAACTGGACCTGCAATGGCCGCAAAGGCATCGGCGAGGTCCAGTCGCTGCAATACAACGATTTCGCACGCCATCACAGCAACGGGCGATAGGAAGCTAGGGTCAGGACTCATTGATCACAACCAGAAGATGACGGTAGCGGCGATTGCGATGGCGGACATGAAGGTGTGGGCGCAGCGATCATATCGGGTGTGAATGCGCCGCCAGTCCTTGATTTTGGCGAACAGGTTTTCGATCAAGTGCC
>CANJYE010000051.1 GCA_947479055.1 Erythrobacteraceae bacterium | reverse complement strand
GCCTCAATGCAGGGCCGTCAAAATCATCACGCAAGCCAATCGCTGAACCCATGATCGCGCCCTCCAAAGCACAACCTCATAGATTCAGACTTTCAGCCGACAGGGAATCCCCCCATGTGAGTCACCCACAGCGCAGTTTGGTATGACATTGACCCCGGCGGTCGTCGAGCTGGTAAGAACGATCTGAATTGCCATGGCACAAATTCTCCTGCTTCATAATACCAAGGGGGCGACGACGTCACACCAGCACGATATCCAGCGAAGTCATCGTCGCACTGGCCTGCAGGTGGGCAACCAGAACCGCCGTGTGTGCGCCGGTGCCATCATCATCGAACCACAGCGTCTTGTCGCTGGTGTTGAAGATGAAGCGGTCGTCGGCATCCTGCGCGACATTGTCGGCCCGGCTCTGGAACTGGTTCGCCGCCAGTGCACCCGCCACCAGCCCGCCGCCGAACGCGCTGGCCGTGATCACGAAGCGGTCGTTGTTCCCCGCCGCAATGCTGCTGAAATCATTGATCGTGTCACCGATTTCGGTGAGTGTCGCGAAGGCAAAGCTGTCGTTGCCACTGCCACCGGTAAGCACGTCGTTCCCGGTGCCGCCCTGAAGGAAATCGCTGCCCCCCGCCCCGTCCAACTCGTCGGCACCGCCGTTGCCTTGCAGGGTATTGGCGCCGCCGTCGCCGCGCAGCTGATCGTTGCCACTGCGCGAACCCATGATGTTTTCGAAACCGGCATAACTGTCGCCAAGCGCCGCTCCGGCGTTACCGAAGCTGTCATCCAGCGCCACTGTCGCCGCGCCCTGCACACGAAAATCGAGCGTATCCTTGTCCGCTCCGCCATCGACCGCTTCCGCCAAGGCCACATTGCCGACGAACCGATCGTTGCCGGCTTCCAACTGGACCGAACCCAGCACGATACCCCCGCGCCCGTCGAACAGATCCACACCGCCACCAAGGTGGACATCCCCTTCCAGCCGACCAAGATTGACCACCGTGTCCGCCCCGCCGCCAAGCTGGATCGCCGCATCGCCGCCACGGATCAGCCCTGAATTTGTCAGTTGGACGATAGTGTTGCTGGGCGCGTCCAGACCCCACAGATTCGTGATGCCGTCAACGAACCCTTCGATCGTGCCTCGATTGGAGATAACGACGCTGCCTGCGCCTCCAACGTAGACGCCATCGACTTCGCCCACCATCGTGCCGCTGTTGCTGATCCGGGCGACATCGTCCGCATCCACCGCGTAGGCAGCGACAGCCTTGACATTGCCGGATATCTCGCCCGCATTGACCAGCCGCCCGATCCCTGCCCCGGAGCCGTAGCTGACATCGAATCGCACACCCGGATAGAATTCGCTGAAAGCCGAGACCGATCGCACCTGGCCGGTCGAGCCAACCATGAGGGTAATTTCAGTCCCGGACAGGTAGACCGCGTTGTTGCCCGCAACCACCAGACCATCGATCCGGAGGTCGATTTGATTGCCAACCCCCGCGATCAGGTCCGCAACAACCGCATCGCGTCCGACGTAGCCGGTTTCACCACCAAGCAGCGTTTGCGTTGGGCTGATTCCTGAAAACAGTGCAAAGCCGGTCATGATCGCAAGTCCCGCTGCAAAGGCACTGTTGTGCCATCTCCGGGGTTTATGCCCCGGCACGCCGTCATTGCCGAATCATCCGGCTCAGGGAGTTTGCCACATCACGCAATGCGGCGCGAATCCCCGATGCTTCCGGGACTTTGCAAGCGATGCGCCGGACGCGGGAAAAGCGGCAAATCCGGGCATGAGGAACGCGGCCAGGCTGCCGCAACCTGCCAGTCGTCAGACCAGCACGGTAACCAGCGGAGTTATCGTTGCGCCAGCCGTACTGCGGCTTGCATCTGCGGAGTCAGCCCTGCCAGCACGAAAGGCATGACTGACAGTTCAGTTGGGCCATGCCATCGCCGCAAGCCAGCTGACTCCCGGCCTGCGCGAAACTTCACCGCGCCCTGGGCTCGAGATTGAACAGCCTGGCCGCATTGAGCCCGAGGATCTTGGCCCGCTGCGTTTCTGTCAGCCCTTCCATCTGGCGCTGGATATTGGCCTGCGAATGCGGGAACGAGCCTTCGTTGTGCGGATAGTCGTTGGACCACAGGATGTTGTCCTCGAAGCCCATGTCCACCACCGTCTTCAGCATCGGCGTGTCTTCCAGCAGGGTGGTATAGCAGTTCTCGCGGAAATACTCGCTCGGCGGGCGGGGCAGTTCCGGGCGCTGCCACATGTGCTGGGCGCGCCAGCCGTGATCCATGTGGTTCAGCGTGGCCGGAACCCAGCCGACATTGGTCTCGATCGTCACGATCTTCAGCTGGCGGAAACGCTCGAACACCCCGGCGGCGATCATGGTGACGACCGGCTCGATCCCGGTCGACATCGCCAGCGCATAGGCGACCAGCGCCGCGCCGCCGCCCTTGACCGCGCGTGGGTCTTCCCCAGTGGCGATGTGGTAGGTGATCGGCAGGCCGGTTTCCTGGATGGCGGCCCACAGCGGGTCGAACATCTTGTGGTTGTAGTGGATCGGGCTGCGCGGTTCGTGCCCGCGGTTGAAAATCGGGCGGCACGGCAGCTCGATCCCGTGGAAGCCGTTGGCTGCGGCCCACTGCACCTCCTCGATCGCTTTGTCGATATGGCCCGGCGCGATCAGCGCCATCGGCAGCATCCGGTCAAAAGCCGGGGCGAAATAGTCCTTCGCCCAGCGGTTCCATGCGCGGGTCATCGCGGTGGAGAGGTCCTGATCGGGCGTGGCGAAGCCAAGCAAACCCTTGTTCGGGAATATGATCTCGGCATCGGTCCCCTCGATCTCGGAATGGGCGAGGCGCTGTTCGAGCGAACGTCCGGAGGCGTTGCGCAGCACATCCTCCGGTTCCATTTTATCGGTATAGGGGCTCATCACCTCGTTATCCTCGAACGAGGCCTGTTCCGGCAGCAGATCGGCCCGTTCGGGCGGCACGCTGATCAGCTGCGGTTCCCAGCCATCGCTGATCAGCCACTGGGTGCCGTCGGCATCGGTGCGCAGATAGGGCAGCCGATCACGATAGGCCGGGTCGATATGAGCCTGAAGATGATCGAACGGTTCGCTGATGTGGGTATCGCAGGAGACGATGAAATACTTGTCCCTGGCACCCGCCTTCAGCCGCTCGGCCCAATCGGCCGGACCCGGCGTGCGCTGGCGCCATGCGTTGCGTGGTTCTTCATAGCCCATGGTCTGCTCCTGGATATTCTGTCTGGCCACGCCCTAACGCGCAAGGGCGAAGGCCTCAAACCCAAATTTGGCGATCAGACCGCCTGAAACAAGTGCTTCTCGGCTGAAACCGCTTCCACCAGCCAGTCCATCACCGCGCGCACCTGCGGGAAAGCGGCGGTTTCGCGATGGGTGACCAGCCAGAAACTGCGGGCGATGCGCAATTCCAGCAGAACCGGCACGAGGCTTTTATCGAGCGCGCCGATGAAATGCGGCAGCACGCCCAGCCCGGCCCCGGCAGCGATCATCCGGTGCTGGGCGTTGATGCTGGAGGACCGCAGGCTGGCTTGCCCGGCATTGGACAGTTCATCGAGATAGCGCAGTTCGGGCGCATAGACGATGTCGGGGATATAGCCGATCATCCGGTGACCGGCGAGCTCCGCCTTGCTGGCAATGGTGCCGTGCCGTTCCAGATAATCGCGCGCGGCATAGAGGCCGAGCGTGTAATCGGTCAGCTTGCGGGAGACGAGCGGGCCTTTTCTGGGGCGGGCCAGAACCACGGCGAGATCCGTCTCGCGGCGGGTGGGATTGAGAAAGCCGCTGTTGGCGACAAGGTCCAGCGTCAGGCCGGGATGGCGGTCGGCCAGTTCAGCGATCCGCCGGGCAACGAACCATGTGCCGAAGCCTTCGGCCACGCTCAGCCTGACCGTGCCCTTGACCGGCGCTTCGCCCGCCATCGCGCCGCCTGCTGCCCGCGCCTCGGCGGCCAGCCGCTCCATCCCACGTGCCTTGGCCAGCAGCCGCTCGCCCGCAGGGGTCGTAACATGCCCGCCCGGTGTATGCTCGAACAAGCGCGCACCCAGCGCCCGTTCCAGCTTCTGCACCCGCCGCCCTACCGTGGTCGGATCGGTGCGCAAGGCCAGCGCTGCCCGGGCGAGCGTGCCATGTTCGGCCACGGCAAGAAAGAATGGCAGGTCACCCCAATCCATGACCTGCATTTATGCAGCTTTGGCCAGCGAATCTAGCCCTTGATCGCGTGGCCCGCCCGGAGCATGGCACATGGCGACAAGAGGAGAGTCTGATGCGGTTGATCGATCATCTCATTGCTGGCGGCACTGGCGGTACGCCCGCGCGCAAGGGCGACATCTTCGACCCCAACAACGGCGGCGTTCAGGCGCAGGTCGCGCTGGGCGATGCCGCCGTGCTTGAACGCGCCGTGGCCGCCGCGCAGGCCGCACAACCGGCCTGGGCCGCCACCAACCCGCAGCGCCGCGCCCGCGTGATGTTCGAATTCAAGCGGCTGGTCGAAGCCCATATGGACGAACTGGCGCTGATGCTGTCCGCCGAACATGGCAAGGTCATTGCCGACAGTAAGGGCGATATCCAGCGCGGGCTGGAAGTGATCGAATTCTGCTGCGGCATCCCGCATGTGCTGAAGGGCGAATATACACACGGCGCCGGCCCCGGCATCGATGTCTATTCCATGCGCCAGCCGATCGGCATCGGCGCGGGCATCACCCCGTTCAACTTCCCCGCGATGATCCCGCTATGGATGGGCGGCGTGGCGACGGCAGTGGGCAATGCCTTCATCCTCAAGCCTTCAGAACGCGATCCGTCCGTGCCCAACCGGCTGGCCGAACTGTTCCTTGAAGCGGGCATGCCCGAAGGCATCTTCCAGGTGGTGCATGGCGACAAGGAAATGGTCGACGCGATCCTCGATCATCCGGCGATCGGCGCGGTCAGCTTCGTCGGTTCGTCCGACATCGCGCATTATGTCTACAACCGGGGCGTTGCCGCCGGCAAGCGCGTACAGGCGATGGGCGGGGCCAAGAACCACGGCATCGTGATGCCCGATGCGGACCTGGACCAGGTGGTGAACGATCTGGCCGGGGCCGCCTTCGGTTCCGCCGGGGAACGCTGCATGGCGCTGCCGGTGGTGGTGCCAGTGGGCGAAGGCACGGCCGAACGGCTGAAGGAAAAGCTGATCCCCGCGATCCACGCGCTCAAGGTCGGCATCTCGACCGATGCCGAGGCGCATTACGGCCCGGTGGTGACGCAGGCGCACAAGGAAAAGATCGAAGGCTGGATCGCAACATGCGAAGCGGAAGGCGGCGAGATCGTGGTCGATGGACGCGGCTACACCCTGCAGGGGCATGAGAACGGCTTCTTCGTCGGCCCGACGCTGATCGACCATGTCACGCCCGCGATGTCGAGCTACCACAACGAGATTTTCGGCCCCGTGCTGCAGATCGTACGCGCCGCCGATTTCGAAACCGCGCTCGCGCTGCCCAGCCAGCACCAATATGGCAATGGCGTGGCGATCTTCACCCGCAACGGCCACGCCGCGCGCGAATTCGCCGCGCGGGTCAATGTCGGCATGGTCGGCATCAACGTGCCGATCCCGGTGCCGGTGGCCTATCACACATTCGGGGGCTGGAAGCGTTCGGCCTTTGGCGATACCAACCAGCACGGGATGGAAGGGGTGAAGTTCTGGACCAAGGTAAAGACCATCACCCAGCGCTGGCCGGACGGTTCCCAGGACGGCGGGAATGCCTTTGTCATTCCGACGATGGGTTAATTTAGCCCGGAACCTCGGCGGGTGGGAAGGAGTTGTCTCGTTTCCCCCCTGTTGTAGGAGAATTGAGATGCACTACCGTATGTTCCGATCGCGCTTCGCCGCCGCCGCCCTTGGCCTCGCTACCGCGCTGGCGCTGTCCGGCTGTTCCGGCAAGGACGAGCGCGACACTGCGAGCGATGACGTGTCCACCTTGCCAACATTCGATTCAGCCCCGGATGCTTCCGAGGCACCACTAGCCGAGCCTGGCACTGAAGCGCCCACCACTCCTGACACTGCGACAGACGGCACGACCCCGGCCAAGATCATCCCATCCGCCGTGCGCGGCCGGTGGGGCCTCGTTCCCGCCGATTGCACCTCGACCAAGGGCGATGCCAAGGGCCTGCTGGTGATCGACAGCAACAGCCTCAAATTCTATGAATCGGTCGGCCGCCTCACCAGCGTCGCCGAAACGAGCGACACCCAGATGCGCGGCAGCTTCGACTTTTCGGGCGAAGGCATGAACTGGCAGCGCGATGTCGTGCTCGACGCGCAGGATGGTGGCAAAACCCTGATCCGCCGCGAATATGGCAAGGAAGCCGAACCCGGCCCGTTCAAATACACCCGCTGCTGAAAGGCCGATCCCGCCGATGACCCACCAGTTCCAGCTGACCGAAGACCAGCTCGCCATCCAGGACATGGCGCGCAAGTTCACTGCCGATCGGATCACGCCCCACGCCGCAAGGTGGGACGAGGAATGCCATTACCCGGTCGAGGTGTGGAAGGCGGCGGGCGAACTGGGCTTCGGCGCGATCTACATCACCGAGGAAAACGGCGGGATAGGGCTTGGCCGACTGGAAGCGGCGCTGATCATGGAAGCCATGGCCTATGGCTGCCCGGCGACCAGCGCCTATGTCTCGATCCACAACATGGCGACATGGATGATGGAGACTTACGGCAATGACGACCTTAAGTCGCGCTACCTGCCCGACTTGATCGGCATGGACAGGATCGCCAGCTATTGCCTGACCGAACCGGGTTCCGGTTCCGACGCAGCCGCGCTCAAGACGCGCGCGGTGCGCGATGGCGATGATTATGTGCTCAATGGCACCAAGCAGTTCATTTCCGGCGCCGGGTACAACGATGTCTATGTCGTGATGGTCCGCACCGGGGATGACGGACCGAAAGGCATTTCCTGCCTGGTGGTGGACAAGGGCACGCCGGGTCTGTCCTTCGGCGCGCCGGAGAAGAAGCTGGGCTGGAACGCTTCCCCCACCGCGCAGGTCATTTTCGAGGATTGCCGCGTTCCCGTGGCCAATCGCGTGGGCGAGGAAGGCGATGGCTTCAAGTTCGCCATGGCCGGGCTGGACGGCGGGCGGCTGAACATCGGCGCCTGTTCGCTGGGCGGTGCGCAGCGCTGCCTTGATGAGGCGATCGCCTATGCCAAGGATCGCAGGCAGTTCGGCAAGAGCGTGGCCGAATTCCAGAACACCCAGTTCATGCTGGCCGACATGGCAACCGATCTGGAAGCCTCGCGCGCGCTGCTATACCTCGCCGCCGCCAAGGTCAACGAAGGCGCGCCCGACAAGTCGCGCTTTTCCGCCATGGCCAAGCGGCTGGCGACCGACAATGGCTCTAAGATCGTCAACGACGCGCTCCAGCTGTTCGGCGGCTATGGCTATCTGCGCGACTATCCGATCGAACGCTTCTGGCGCGATCTGCGGGTACATTCGATCCTTGAAGGCACCAACCAGGTGATGCGGATGATTGTTGGCCGGGATCTGCTGAAATGACCACACAGGACGTCCACACCCACACCCATGGCGGGGCGGGCCATATCTCGCTCAACCGGCCCAAGGCGATCCATGCGCTGACGCAGGAGATGGACCACGCCATGACCGAAGCGCTGCTCAAGTGGCGCGACGATCCGGCCATCAAGGCAGTGATGATCGACCACGCCGAAGGCCGTGGCTTCTGTGCCGGGGGCGACATCGCTTTCCTGCGCAATTCAGCGCTTACCGACAATGCCGTGTCAGGCCGCAAGTTCTTCTTCGACGAATACCGCCTCAACCATCTGATCTTCACTTACCCCAAGCCGGTGGTGTGCTTCATGGACGGGATCACCATGGGCGGCGGGGTGGGCCTGGCTGGCCCTTCGCGCTATCGCGTGGCGACCGAGAATACACGCCTGGCCATGCCGGAAACCGGGATCGGCCTGTTCCCCGATGTCGGCGGCGGCTGGTATCTTTCGCGGCTGAAGGGCCGGCTCGGGGCATTCCTCGCGCTCACCGGCGCGCGGCTGGACGGGGCGGAATGCCTGTGGTCTGGCCTCGCGACCCATTACCTCCCGCACGAAAATCTGGCCGAGGCCAAGGCACGGATCGCGCAGCATCCGGAGGAAATCGGGGTATTTCTAGATGCGCTGTCGGTCGAACCGCCGCCCGCGCGGCTGGCCGCCAATTTCGAGACAATCAACCGCCTGTTCGCGTCCGACCGTTACGAGGATATCCTCGCAGCACTGAGGGCCGATGGCGGCGAATGGGCGGCCAAGGAACTGGCGACGCTGGCCACAAAAAGCCCGCAGACCTGCAAGGTCGCGCTGCGCCAGCTGGCGGAGAGTGCGAGGCTCGCGGACTTTGCCGACAATATGCGGATGGAATACCGCATCGGATCGCGCGTGCTGCTCCGCCCCGATTTTGCCGAGGGCGTCCGCGCGGTGATCGTCGACAAGGACAATGCCCCGCAATGGAACCCGGCGACGCCCGAAGGGGTGAGCGAAGACCTGCTCGACGCAATCTTCGCCCCGCTGCCGGAAAATGAGGAATGGAACCCGCTATGAGTTACGAAACGATCCTCACCGAAACGCGCGGCGCGGTCACGCTGATTACGCTCAACCGCCCGCAGGCGCTGAACGCGCTCAACAGCCAGGTGCTGGACGATCTGATCGGCGCATTCGCCGCATTCGAGGCCGATGACAGCCAGCGCTGTGCGGTCCTCACCGGCAGCGGCGAGAAGGCCTTTGCCGCCGGGGCCGATATCAAGGAAATGGCAGACAAGCCGATGGCCGAATTCTTCGCGCAGGATTTCTTCGCCAGATGGACCAGCCACATCGTCAACGCCACGCGCAAGCCGTGGATCGCGGCGGTCAACGGCTTTGCCCTTGGCGGCGGGTGCGAACTGGCGATGATGGCCGATTTCATCATCGCGTCTGACACCGCCAAATTCGGCCAGCCCGAGATCAAGCTGGGTGTCGCCCCCGGCATGGGCGGATCGCAGCGCCTGACCCGTGCGGTGGGCAAGGCCAAGGCGATGGAAATGTGCCTGACCGGGCGGATGATGGATGCGGTGGAGGCGGAACGCTCCGGTCTCGTCGCCCGCGTGGTGCCCGCCGCCGATCTGCTGGAGGACGCGCTGAAGACCGCCGCCAGCATCGCCGCGATGCCGCCGATGGCCGCGCTGATCAACAAGGAGATGGTCAATCTCGCGTTCGAGAGCAATCTCGGCCAGGCGCTGGTCACCGAACGCCGCCTGTTCCAGATCCTGACCGCCACCGAAGACAAGGCCGAAGGCATGGCCGCGTTCATCGAGAAGCGGCCGGGCAATTGGCAAGGGAAATGAAGACTGTCCTGATCGGCTATGCCATGTTGGTTGGTGGGTCGGCCATTGCAGTTTTGAACATCGTGGAATGGCTCCGTTGGCGAACCGGACAGCCACCATTCCTGAAAGGTAGGAAAGGCACCGAATTTGCCGA
Organism: Erythrobacteraceae bacterium; assembly: GCA_947479055.1. GTDB lineage: Bacteria > Pseudomonadota > Alphaproteobacteria > Sphingomonadales > Sphingomonadaceae > CANJYE01. Next base: position 11,525 of record CANJYE010000051.1, on the reverse strand, counting down.
GAGGGACCCTAAGTCGAGCATGGGTCGGATCATCGAGGGCATGGAATTGATCGGCTGGACGGTTCTTGGCCTTTTCTTGGGTCTTGTGGGACTTGGAATTGTTACCGGATTGTAGGGATAGGAAATCATGAAGATCGCGTTCATCGGCCTGGGCAACATGGGCGGCGGGATGGCCGCGAATCTCGTGAAGGCCGGCCACGCCGTCAGCGCCTTCGACCTCTCCGCCGATGCGCTTGCCCGCGCGAAGGACAGTGGCTGTGCGACCTTCGGCTCGGTCCGCGAAGCGGTGGCCGGGGTGGATGTGGTGGTCTCGATGCTGCCCAATGGCGCGATCGTCGATAGCGTCTATGGCGCGGATGTGATCGGCCATGCGCCAACCGGAGCCATCCTGATCGATTGTTCGACCATCGACGTCGATACTGCCCGCAAGGTAGGCGAAGCCGCTGCCGCTGCCGGCTACGAAATGGTCGATTCCCCCGTTTCCGGCGGGATCGCCGCTGCCAATGCCGGGACGCTGACCTTCATGGCCGGCGGCAGCGACAGTGCCTTCGCCCGGGCCGAGCCGATCCTTGCGGCGATGGGCAAGGCGGTGATCCATGCCGGTGGCGCGGGTGCCGGGCAGGCCGCCAAGATCTGCAACAACATGCTGCTGGGCATCCACATGAACGGCACATGCGAGGCGTTCCGGCTGGCCGAGAAGCTGGGGCTCGATCTCCAGAAGTTCTTTGACATCAGCTCTGTCTCGTCCGGGCAGAACTGGTCGATGACGGCCTATTGCCCGGTCCCCGGTGTCGGCCCGGTGACGCCCGCCGACAACAATTACCAGGGTGGTTTCGCCACCGCGCTGATGCTGAAGGACCTCAAGCTGGCGATGGAAGCCGCGACCAGTGCCGGGGCAACAGTGCCAATGGGCGCGCGGGCGAAGGAACTTTACGAGGCGTTCGACCAGGCCGGCAACGGCGGGCTCGATTTCTCGGCGATCATCAAGACGCTGTGACTGTCAGAATTTGTTGTAGGGCGATTCATGCAGGCCCGGTGCGACATACATCAGCAGGATCGCGGCCAGCAGCAGCCATTTGACGATCGCGAGGATTTCCTTGCGGGTACTCTCGTTCATGCAAGCGCTCCATAATTGGCGATGTAGGACAGGCCGATAACCGCCGCCCAGGTGCCAATCCCTGCCGCAAGGCCCGTGGCACCGGTGAAGTCGCGCTTTGGCCAGAACGCCAATAGCAACCCGTGGCTGATCCCCCAGACGGCATAGCCGACCGAAAGATTGTGCCACAACCCCATGAAGACGAAAGCGGTGACGGTCGCCAGCCGGGGCGACAGCCCGCGCAGGTTGAGCGGCAGGAAGATATATTGCGTCACGAACTCCGCCATCGAGCGGTGCCAGCGGCTCCAGAACTCGCGGATATTGGCAGCTTTCCATGGCGCATCGAAATTGACCGGCAGGCGGAAGCCGAAGAACCGCGATGTGTGCTCCGCCACCAGCGATTGGCCCCAGAAGGCGGCAAACAGCGAGAGGAAATAGAGCGGCGCTGCGCCCGCATCGGGCAGGCCGGCCACTTTGGGCAACTTAACCAGGTCAATCACCAGGCCCAGCGCGGGATTGACCAGGATCGCCAGCACCAGTCCCTGCAGGACCATGCGGTAATCGCGAAGGGTCACCCCATCCGGTTCCTCCGCTTCGGATTGCTTCTGCAGGTCGGTGCCCGAGAAGACGGGTCCCACCACCAGTGCAGGCAGGAAGAAGCCGGCCACGAATATCCACCGGGCGTCGCGAACCGGTCGGGTCTTGCGCGCGCTCAGCAATTGCTTGGCCGTCATGAAAATGCGGATCGTCGAGAAGGAGATCGCCAGTGTCTCGACATTGACGCCAAAACCCAACGGATGGAGATCGACGAACAGGAAGTTGGGCAACAGCAGGTAGACCCCGTATTTCCGCCAGGCGGTATCCCTCTCCAGTCCGCGGAAGGCGAGGAACATCGCAGTCGCCTCGATTGCGGTGAAAGCGATCCACAGCGCCGCGACCGGCGCATAGGTCAGCATGAACAGCACGCCGCCAAGGGTCAGCACAGGGGCGGCGCTGGCCCGGCCAAGCAGGCGAAACATTCCCCAACCGCCAAGGATGGCAATGAACTGGGCGAGCGGATCGGTCACTGAAAGTCTCTCGCCAGCCGATCTGCCATACCCCGCGAAATAACCAGCGCGCCGGCACGGTTGACGTGGTGTTCATCGCGGTAATGGGTAGCGTTGTCCGGGCCACCGGCCACGTCAAGCATCACGCAGCTGTCGATGAAGCCAGCTTCCGGGAACTCCCGTTGGATCGCGGCCCGCTCGGCAAGCGAAGTCTTGATGGAAAATTGCGGGTAGACAGTGAGGTAGACCTTCGAACCACCCTGCCGGAACAGGGCAATCAAGCGGTGCATCTGGTCATTTTCGAAGGCGCGCGCAGGATCGGTCGGATCGTAGGTCATGTAGTGCCGCAGCGAGAGCCGCCTCCATGCGGCCATCTGCTGGGGCGTGCCCACTTCCTCGCCGTAATTGGCGCTGTCAGAGATGTCACCATACCGCCAGTTCTCGTTCTGACGGTAAGTCATTGGTCCCGAGCAATCGACCACGGTATGGCCCATTACCCGCGCCGGATAACGCAGCGCGGCATAGATATTGGTAGTCATCTTGGCCAAAGCGACAGCCGGAAGCGAAAGATGCCCCTGCTCCAGCCAGCGCGGGATCACACGCCCGCTGTCCTCGAATTCGGTTTCGCGTTGCACGATGACAAGATCGTCCAGCCGCCCGAAGGCAATGCTGCGCAAGGGATGAATCGGCTTACCGACAAGCGGTTGCATGGTAGCATCGTAATTGACCAGCAATTGGACCACCGCCACTTTGGGGAAGCCCCGCTCGCGCAGATATTCGCGCGTCAACACTCGCATCGGCGGAACATCGGGCAGCGCCAGAGTCAATCGGTCTACGGAGAGTTTCCCGCCAGTATCATGGGCGAGGCGCTGCTCGATATAGAGCGGGTCGATGGCCGAACCGGTGCGGCTGTTGCCGGCGAACAGGACGTCTGCCGCCGGTGCCTTTTTCCGGGCCAGTTCGTAACTGCACTGGATGTGCTCGTTCAACTCATAGGTCTGTGCCCGCGAACCTGCGAACGCCAGCCCGATCAGCACAGCGAGCACGACAAATGGAGCTATCGGCTTTCGGGCCATACCATTTCCCCGAGCTTCCTGCGATCGACCTTGCCGTTGACGTTGAGCGGCAGCTCCGCCAGCCGCATGACGCGGCTCGGCACCATGTAATCGGGCATCGCCCGCGCCAGCGGCGACATGTCATCGATTTCGCTTGCCCGCACATAGGCAACGCGCACTTCGGCGGCATCGAGCTCGCCATAGACGATCGCAGCAGCGGCATCGCAGCCCAGCAGGTTGCGGAAGCCCGCCTCGATTTCCGCCAGTTCGATGCGATGGCCGCGCAGCTTCACCTGGGTGTCGATCCGCCCAAGGTGATGAAGCTTGCCACCCGCAAACCGCACCCGGTCGCCCGAGCGGTAGAAGCGGCCCCCCGCGCCATCGACAAAGGGGTCGCTGCGTTCCGGCACATAGCCGGCAAATACCTGCGACCCGCCGAGAAGCAATTCGCCCTCACCCCCCTCGGTGATCGCCCGGATCTGCCCGCTCACATCGAGCACGGCTATGCGGTTGTCGCCGAAGGCGTCGCCCAGCGGAGCGATGGTGAAGCCTTCGTCATCGCCTCCCACGCGTTGCGCGGTAAAGGCAATGGTTGCCTCGGTCGGCCCGTAGAGGTTCCACAACGGCGCGCCTTCGCCCAGGAAGGCCCGGAAGCGGCGGACGTAATCCATCGGCAATGGCTCGCCGCAGAACAGCGCCAGCTTCATCCGGTGTTCCGGCAAGGTCGCGCCCAGCCCACGCGCGGCGACCATCGCCAGCATCGGCACCGAAAACCACACATCGATCGCGCGCTTGGCAATGTAGGAATGCGGCATCAGCAGATTGACGTCGCCAGCCGGAACGATCGTCCCGCCACTGGCCAGCGCTACGAAGATATCGTGCATGGCAAGGTCGAAGCTGAGATCGAAGCACTGGCTGTGCCGCGCGGCCGAAGGAATATCGAGCAGCGCGCGGATTTCCCGCACGTAATGCGCCAGCGCGCGATAGGGAATCGGCACGCCCTTGGGCTCGCCAGTGCTGCCCGAAGTGAACAGGCGATAGGCGATATCCTCGTCCGCTCCGGCCCATTCCAGTTCCAATTCCGTCCAGTCGTGCGAGTGCGAAGGCACCTGCGCGAGAGTCTTCGCATCCTCGACGCGATGGAACGCCAGGCCGAGTTCGGTGGCCAGCTGCTCGGTCGAACTGTCGCACAGTACCAGGTCGATCCCGGACAGCACAGCGATGGTCCTAAGGCGACCGATCGGAAAGGAAGGATTGAGCGGGGTGAAGGGAATGCCGGCAAAGAACGGGGCCAGCACCGCATGATAGGTTTCCGCCCGGCGGTTGCTGAGCACCCCGACCGAGGCCTTGCCCCGCACCACCGGCTGCAATGCCACTGCCGCGTCGAGCAGCTGGGCATAGCTCAACGCGCCCTGCCGCGCGGCATCGACTGCCAGCCGCCCGGGTTCCGCCCGCGCCGCCGCGAGGATGGAGCGGTGCAGCTCGCTCATCAGGCAGCGATATCCTGCAGCAGTTCGACCATGGTCGGGATGCTGGTCAGATGGATCGCGTCGTCATCTTCCAGCTCGACGTCGAAGGCTTCGGAAATGGCGTTGAACACCACCACGAAGGACAGCGAATCCCATTCTCGCGGCTCGCCCATACGCGATTGCGGCCCTACCGGCGCAGACAGCGTATCCTTGTTGGCCGCGACCAGGATCGCCTGTTCGACGATCGCGCAGACCCGCTCAACTGTGATGTCCTCTGCCATTGCCCCAATGTTCCTCCACAAGCGCCTGCGCTTCAGCCAGGAAAGCGCGCTCGGCCCCGGTCCAGTCCGTTGCGGGACCGATCTGGTAGCCTGTCGATTTCCTGTTTGCGAAACTTGTGGTTAAAATCTCGCTAACCATGGGGATGGAAGGCAAATTCAGAGTGGTAGCAATGCCCTGCCAGAAGGCTTCGGACCGCTCCTTAATATCCCGGAATTCGATCAGTGCGACCCGATCGGGGAAACGGTCGCGCGCGGCGAGCAAGAGGAGATTGGTCTCGCGCCACAGCCAGATGTTGCGGGCTATCGCCGACCAGTCCTTCCATTGGGCCCCTTCAGCCGATCGACGCGCCGGACGGATCCGGCCAAAGCCGATGAACTTCTCCCGGTCGGTCAGCGGCTTTGCCGGATCGGGCCAGCCGACCGGGAGCATATCCTCACCTTCGAGCTGGGTGGCGGAACGCACGAAGCTTTCGCCATCGCGGATGATCCCGACCATGCGGGCGGAGGGATGGAGTTCGAGGATCGCCGCCCCGATCGTCGGATTGTAATAGGCGACATCAACCAGGATCTCCGCCCCGGCGGCGCGAGTGGCAGCTTCGATCACGGTCGGACTGCGCTTTTCCGCCACCACCCTTCGCGCGTTCTCCGGATCCTGATAGGCCAGCGCGTTTTCGAGGTTGATCAGCGGCAGGATTGGTTCTGCCTCTTTGTCGGCCCCGCCATAGCCTTCATGGCAGGCGATCACTCCCTCGATCGTATCGAGCGCCGCGGCAAGGAATGTGGTGGCGGTGCGCCCGGTGCTGGCAATGATGTGAAAAGGCACGCCCCGAAATCTCCCGCCGATCGAGGCTGTACTTATCGCGCCCGCCCGGGAATGCCAACGCGCAGCCGCTCAATAGGAGCGGGGCAGGCCCAGCGCGTTCTGTGCGATATGGTTCAGCGCCATTTCGCGGCTGACCGGCGCAGACTTGAGCAGACGGGTGATGAGATAGCGATCAAGGATCACCGTCTCGTCGGTGAAGCCGCTACCGCCGTGCGTTTGCAGACAGCGGTCCATCGCCGCGAAGGCCGCGTCGGTGGCGACGAACTTGGCGATGTTGGATTCCTCGCCGGCCTGCCCGCCCTTGTCGAATTCGCGCGCAGCCGAAACGGTCAGCGCCCAGGCTGCCTCCAGCTGGGCATAGGATTCGGCCAGCGGATGCTGCACTGCCTGGAAAGTGCCGATCACGTCGTCGAACACCTTGCGCTGGAGGGCATAGGCCGCAGCCTTGGCTACGCCCCACCGGCCCAGTCCGACCGATTGCCCCGCCACCAGCAAGCGTTCCGGGTTGAGCCCGTCGAACAGCGCGCGCATGCCCTTGCCGGGGATGCCGACGACATTTTCCGCCGGAACTTCGAGATCTTCGATGTAGAGCGTGAACTGGCGCTCATACATCCGCATGCCGGACAGCTGGACGCGCTGGTTGGGTATCCGCTCGAACGGGTTTTCAACGATGAACAGGGTGATCCCGTCATTGGCTTCGGGCGTGCGAGCGGCCAGCAGGATGGCGTGGGAATCGTCCACCCCGCTGATATAGGTCTTCTGGCCGTTCAGCACCCAGTTATCGCCCTTGCGCCGCGCGGTGGTCCGCATCCGGGGGGCGTTTGAACCGGCCTCCGCCTCGGTCAGCCCGAAGCAGAATTTGAGATCGCCCCGGGCAATCGGCGGGAGCCAGAATTTCTGCTGCTCCTCGGTGCCATTGCGCAGCAGGATGGTGGAAAAGATCGCCTGGGTCAGGACCAGCTTCTGGGCCGGCCAGCCGGCCGCGGAGGATTGTTCGGTGACGATGCACATCGTCAGCATGTCCTGCCCCAGCCCGCCGAACTGCTCCGGGATGTAGATGCCGGCAAAGCCGTTATCGACCAGATCACGCCAATAGGCATCGAGCGCATCCTGATCGGAAAAGCTGCACCTCTCGTACTTCTTGGACAAGCGATAGGCCAGTTGCCCGAAAGCGACCTGCTCGTCACTGAAGCCGTGGGGGTTCTTGTCCAGCTCACCGGTATACATGGAGACTCCTCGAAATTCAGCAGCTCGCTCAGTTCACCGGGACATAGATCACAGACAGCCACTGGCAAGATAGCGCGGGCTTTTCCTGCCCTTCGATCTCGATCAGCGTATCGACCGTGGTGCGCCACGCGCCCGGTTCCTTCTCGCGAAAATCGCTGAGAGTGAAGCGCCCCCGGATCCGCTTGCCGCAGGGCACCGGGCTGAGGAAGCGGACCTTCTCCAGCCCGTAATTGTATCCCGATGTCAGGTTGTCCGGGATCGGCACCAGCCCTTCCTGAAGCTTGAGGATCATCGACAGGGTGAGGAAGCCATGCGCGATCGTGCCTTCGAGGCCCCAGGCCCGGGCCGCTTCGGGATCGACGTGGATCGAATTGAAATCGGCAGTGGCATCAGCAAACTGGTCGATGCGTGGCTGGTCGACCAGGAACCATTCGGACACGCCGAGTTCCTGACCGATCAGGGCGGCGATTTCCGCGACAGGCGCGGTTTTTTGCAATGTCACGGTAATCGCCCCCCTTGGCTGGCCTTCAGACTACCCGTCCGGTGATCTGGCGGGCGAAATCGGTCTGCAGGGCGCTGGCATCGAGCGCGGGCGAGACATCGACCGTTCCCTTTGCAAGGCCATCGGCCAGGGCCTGCTTGGCGGTTTCCATCGCCTCCAGCGTATCGCCCTCGATCTCGTAAATGGCGAGATAGGAATTAGCGCTGACCGGGATGCCTTCGAGGCCTACCGCCTTTTCCAGCTTGTAGCGGGTCGCGCCGACAATGCCGGGCAGCGCCACCACATCGGCCAGGTGCTTGTTGGTGTACCAATCGTTGTATTCGGCCTCCTGCTCCGCACTGGAGGGGTTGGAAAAAACCAGCATCAGCGAATTCGGCATCGTCTCATCCTCTTTATCGTTGGAGCGATGATCGTGCGGCAATTCCCGATCCGGATCAAGCGGGAGAACGGCTTTGCCATTGCAATCTCCTGTCCCCCCGGTGCAGTGTGCAACTGATAAAGGGAGTGGGTGACAGAAATGACGAATCTGGCCGGAAAGGTCGCATTGATCGCAGGTGGAACCGGCGGCATCGGCGAGGCGATCGCCAGGAAGTTCGTCGATAATGGCGCGACAGTCTATCTCGGCGGGCGCAATCCGGACAAGACGGCAGTGGCGGCGGAGCGCTGCGGCGCACGGCCCATCGCGCTCGACGTCACCAGCCAGCAGGCATGGGAAGCGGCAGTTGCCGAGATCGGTAGCCAGACCGGGCGGCTCGACATTCTGGTCAACGCCATGGGCGAAACCATCCCCAACACGATCGAGCAGACCAATCTCGATGAATTCCGCTATCTCATGGGCATCAATGCCGAAGGCGTGCTGCTGGGCTGCCAGGCGGTGATTCCGCTGATGCGCCAGCGCGGCAAGGGCTCAATCGTCAACATCGGCTCGATCATCCAGGCCAAGCCGACCGGCAACATGACGTCCTATGGCGCATCCAAGGGGGCGATGGTGGCGCTGAGCAAGTCGATTGCGCTGCATTGCGCGCAGAGCGGCTACAACATCCGCGTCAACGTGCTCCACCCCGGCGGCATACTCACCGACATGCTCGAACGCGCCGTCAGCAACATGGGTATGCCATACGAGGAAGCCCGCGCGCTGTGGGAAGCGACCCATCCGCTCGGCCGCTTCGGCGTGCCGGAGGAAATCGCCGACGCCGCGCTCTATTTCGCATCCGACGCAGCCGGGTTCACCACCGGCACGGAACTCTATATCGACGGCGGCGCAGCGATCCGCCCCTAAGGAGCCAAGACCATGGAAAAAACCTATGACGTGATCGTCGCCGGTTCGGGTTCAGCCGCGATGGCTGCGGCCACCCGCGCGCTTCACCACGGCCTGAAAGTGCTGGTGGTGGAAAAGGAACACCAGTGGGGCGGCACCTCCGCCACATCCGGCGGCGGCATCTGGATCCCCAATCACGGGCTCCACCAGGGCGAAGAGGATTCGCGCGAGGATGCGCTGGCCTATATCAACGCGATTGCGCAAGGCCCGGTGCGGGCCGACCGGATCGAGGCCTTTGTCGACAATGGCCCCAAGATGGTCGCTTTCTTGCAGGAAGTGGGCGTGAAGCTCCATGTCCTGCCGGGCTACCCTGATTATTATTCGGAAGAACGGGGCGCCAAGGCCTCGCGTTCGCTGTTCCCCTACGAGATCAATTCCGGCGATGTCGGTGAACCCGTCCACACCATGCGCGAGGCCCCGATCCGGGGCAAGCTGTTCAACCGCTACGCCTTCGGCCTCGACGAGGCCTTCGCGCTGGCGACCAAGGCGCGCGGCTGGCAGATGATCATGGCCAAGATCTTCTGGCGCTACTGGACCGACCGGGAATGGCGCAAAAAGACCCGGCGCGACCGGCGGCTGACCATGGGCAACGCTCTGATGGGCGGCCTGCGCATCGCTTTCGACAAGCTCGGCGGCGAGATCTGGACGGAAACCGGGCTGGTCGGCCTCACCACTGACAACGGCCGGGTCAGCGGGGTCGAGGTCGAGCGTTTCGGCCACCGCTTCACCGTGGCCGCACGCCACGGGGTCGTGATCGGCTCGGGCGGGTTCGAATGGAACCAGTCGATGCGCGACCGCTATTTCACCGTGCCCACTCCGGCCAACTGGGCCACCTCGCCCGAACGCGCCAACGACGGCAAGGCCACTCTCGCCGCGCAGGCGCTGGGCGCGGATGTCGAGTTCATGGAAGAGGGCTGGTTCATTCCCAGCATGCTGATGCCCACCGTGGGCGTGCCCAACACCGACATGACCCACCAGATGTCGTTCGACCATGGCCGCCCGCACTCGATCTGCGTCAACCGGCTGGGCCAGCGCTTCGTCAAGGAAACCGCCTCCTACGACCGGTTCGGCCAGGCGATGATCGCGGACCACCAGAAGACCGGCTCGAGCGCGGTGGTATGGCACATCTTCGACGACCAGTTTCGCGACAAATACAGCTCCGGCGGGTTCATGCTGAAAGCGCTGATGCCCGACAGCAAGGTGCCGCGCGCATGGTGGGACCACTATATCTACCGTGCCAATTCGATTGCGGAACTGGCCGCCAAGATCGATGTCGATCCGGCCGGGCTGGTGGAAAGCGTGGCGAACAACAACCGCTACGCCAAGACCGGCGTGGACGAGGAATTCGCCCGGGGCAGCGATGCCTATGACCGTTTCTTCGGCGATCCCCGCTCAAAGCCCAACAGCTGCATCGACACGATCGAGAAGGGGCCGTTCTACGCCGTGCCGCTGGTGCTGGGGGACCTTGGCACCAAGGGCGGACTGAAAGCCGATGCGCAGGCCCGCGTGCTGGACGCGAACAACGTGCCGATCCCCGGCCTCTACGCCGCCGGCAATGCCTCCGGCTCGATGAGCGGCCTGTCCTACCCGGGCGCCGGTGCGACCATCGGCCCGGCCATGACCTTCGGCTTCATCGCCGCCAACGCGATTGCGGAAGGGGCGGGGAACCAGCGCTGAACGGGTGACAAAGGTGACACATCGCCAGGGTGAACCAGGGCGACGCTTCACGGAATCCAGCAATCCAAAGGAGCCGCGAGGATGGTGGCAGTCGGGGGCCTGTAGGAAAGCAGCTTCGCAGTCACCCCGGGGACACGGTATTCCGTGTCCCCGTCCGAGGCAGCGACTGGACACAGAGGCGCGCAGAGGCCGGGAAGCAAAGCCCGAGGGGGCTGAAGCGGGTGGGGTTGCGCCTGCGAGGGTGACGAAGGTGACACCCCGTCACGCGCTTTCGGGCAGCTATCTGACGCGTTTTCAGGATGTTGCGGGAATGAGGACAGGGTGACACTTTGCCGGAATTATTTGGCAGGGCGCAGGGGAAAGCCACCGATTGGAAAGAGCCGCGCAGATCATGGCAGGCCGCAGGCTTGTAGGAAAGCGGCGATTTCGGGCGGGCTATTTGGGGGTTAAGTAAAGTGTCACCGTAACTCAAAGTGTCACCGTAACTCCTAAGTAAAGTGTCACCGTAACTCCGTAACTCCATCGTCACCCCTGCGCAGGCAGGGGTCCACTTGACGTTACCGACCAGCGCAAGGCTGTTACGACGCGACGAGCACAGATAGGCCCCTGCCTGCGCAGGCGCGACGGTGAGGTAGGGCCCAATAACTATATTGTCCCGGGAATTTGCAGGGCGAATTTAGCTTAATATTGTCGACGATTGACCGGCCGACGGCGGACGCCTTACGCGGGCGCGAATGTAATCTATCATAGTTTGTAAATTGCGAATATCCTTGACGGTCCCGCCCCCTGATATTTGATCGCAAATGGCCCCACAGAGAAGGCAGAATATATCGCGAGCCTGATGGTCCGGCCAAGCAACTACATCGTTAGCGTGCTCGGACGGCATAATACCAACCTGCACTGACTACAACCCACGCGCCCATTTGCGGCGTCCGATGGTCATGATGCGCCACGGCTGATCGATGAGTTTGTTCCACGCCTCGCAGCAGTGGTCGATGATGTTGTCGTGGGATGTGAAGACCCGGTTGGAG
>CANJYE010000050.1 GCA_947479055.1 Erythrobacteraceae bacterium | reverse complement strand
GCCTCAATGCAGGGCCGTCAAAATCATCACGCAAGCCAATCGCTGAACCCATGATCGCGCCCTCCAAAGCACAACCTCATAGATTCAGACTTTCAGCCGACAGGGAATCCCCCCATGTGAGTCACCCACAGCGCAGTTTGGTATAAGGGATCACCCTGCGTCACCGCGAGAAACACAGCGCCACATGCGAGTACAAGTCCTGCGACAATGACGAACGTCAGCAAATGGCGGTCAGGTAGAGGCATATCCATAGCGACGGTATTCCACCAGCCGCGAATGTCCGCAACTTTGTCGTATCCGGACAGTCCGTTTCCCAGGAAAAATGGCGGAGTGTTAACGCACCGGCCACGACGGAATTTGTCCAAGCGCCCAAGGCGTTGGACCTAGGCGTTGCCGACCACAAAGCAGGCCGCCGCCACCAGTGCTCCGGTCAGGCGGTTGGACCGAAAGCGGGCAAGCGCGTTGCCCCCGTCCACCGGATCGAGCGTCCACACCTGCCAGCCCAGATGCAGCGCGGCGGGCAGCAGCGCCAGCAGCGCCAGACCATCCTGTCGCAACAGCCAGAAGGCCAGCGCCCAAAGCGCCAGCGCGGCGACATAAAAGCCCCCCACCCCGCCCCGGACATGCGATCCCATCCGCAGCGCGCTGGAACGGATGCCGACCAGCGCATCATCCTCGCGGTCCTGCAGGGCGTAGATCGTGTCATAGCCGATCACCCAGCAGATCGCCCCGGCATAGAGCGCTGCCAATACCTCCCAATGATCCGTGCGCAGCGCGATCCAGCCGACCGGCGCGCCCCAGCTGAAGACCATGCCCAGCCAGGCCTGCGGCCACCAGGTGATCCGCTTCATGAAGGGATAGGCTGCAACCAGCGCGAGGCTGCCCAGCGCCACCGCCTGAGCCTGCAACCGCAATTGCAGCAGGACAACAAGCCCGACGAGGCACAGCGCGATCAGCCAGAGCCACGCCGCCTTGCGCCCGATCCGGCCGCTCGCCACAGGGCGCTGGGCGGTGCGCGCCACCTGCCGGTCGAGATCGGCATCGACAATGTCATTATAGACGCAGCCCGCCCCGCGCATGGCGATGCTGCCGACGAGCAGCCAGCCCAGCAGCGCCCATTGCCCCCCACCCCGCGCCAGCCACAGGCCCCAGGCACAGGGCCAGAACAGCAGCCACCAGCCAATCGGTCGATCGAACCGGGCCAATAGGGCATAATCGCGCAAGCGCTGCGGCAGGCCCGCAACCAGGCCGCGATGCTCGCTGTCGGGGACGATGGCGTTCGACATGCTTGCCTCCTAGCCTGCATGGCGTTTATCGCAAGGCCATGCCCGCCACCCCCGCATGGCCGCCGAAGAGCGCACCGCGCCTGTTTGTCCCCGGCCCGCTGGCCGAAGGGGCCATGCTGGCGCTGGAAGGGCCGCAGGCGCATTATCTGTCGCGGGTAATGCGAGTGGCCGAAGGCGGCGCGGTGGTGCTGTGCGACGATCAGACCGGCGAATGGGCCGCCAGCGTCACCAGCAGCGGCAAGAGGGAAGTGACGGTCCAAATCGGCGCGATGCTGCGCGGGCGCGAGGATGTGCCCGATTTTCTGCTCTGCGCCGCGCTGCTCAAGAAGGATTGCTTCGATCTCGTGCTCGAAAAGGCGGCCGAGCTGGGTGTGCGGGTGATCCAGCCGGTGCTGACCCGCCGCTGCGTGGCCGACAAGCTGAATGCGGAGCGCGCCCGCGCGATCCTGGTCGAAGCGGCGGAACAATGCGCCCGCACCGCCCTGCCCGGACTGGCCGAACCGGTCAGGCTCGATCGGCTGCTGGCGGGCTGGGACAGCAACCGCGCCCTGTTCTTCGCCGACGAGAACGGCGGAGCACCCGCGCTTGCCACCTTTTCAGCCCATTCCGGCCCCGCCGCGCTGCTGGTCGGGCCAGAAGGCGGCTTCGATGATGCCGAGCGGGCCAGCATCCGCGCGCATCCCCGGGCAACCGCGATTTCGCTGGGTCCGCGCATCCTGCGGGGCGAAACGGCTGCCATCGCGGGAACTTGCCTGTGGATGGCCCAGAATGGTGACTGGGCATGGTGACTGGGTGAAATAGCACTGGCGCAGGGACGATCTTGTCCCTAACGGCCTTGCCCATGAGCACGCGAACGGCGTCCGATGGAGAGGATCCCATCATCGAAAGCCGCGACCAATTGGTCGCGCCCATGGCGGCTGGCGAAAAGCCGCGTGAACGCTGGCGGATCGGCACCGAGCATGAAAAGCTGGTCTTTGCCCGGTCCGACAAGCACGCCCCATCCTATGAGGAGCCGGCCGGCATCCGCCAGATTCTCGTTTCGCTTGGCCAGTATGGCTGGCAGCCGGTGGAAGAAGGCGGGCAGATCATCGCCATGTCAGGCAGCGACGGGGCGATCAGCCTCGAACCGGCCGGGCAGCTTGAACTTTCCGGCGCGCCGCTGGTCAATCTGCACCAGACCTGCGCCGAAACCGGGCGGCATCTCCAGCAGGTCAAGGAAGTGGGGGATGCGCTGGACATCGGCTTCCTCGGCCTGGGCATGTGGCCGGACAAGACCCGCGAAGAACTGCCGATCATGCCCAAGGGCCGCTACGAGATCATGCTGCGCCACATGCCTCGCGTCGGCACGATGGGCCTCGACATGATGCTGCGGACCTGCACGATCCAGGTCAATCTCGACTATTCCTCCGAAGCCGACATGGCCAAGAAGTTCCGCACCAGCCTGGCGTTGCAGCCGCTGGCGACCGCGCTGTTCGCCAATTCGCCCTTCACCGAAGGCAAGCCCAACGGCTTCCTGTCCTATCGCAGCCACATCTGGTCGGACACCGATCCACACCGCACCGGCATGCTGCCCTTCGTGTTCGACGATGATTTCGGCTATGAACGCTATGTCGATTACATGCTCGACGTGCCGATGTATTTCGTGTTCCGCGACGGCAAATATATCGACGCGGCGGGGCAGAGCTTCCGCGCGTTTCTGAAGGGCGAACTGCCCGCCCTGCCCGGCGAATTGCCGCGCGAAGGCGACTGGATCGACCATCTTTCGACAGCCTTTCCCGAAGTGCGGCTGAAAAGCTTCCTCGAAATGCGCGGTGCCGATGGCGGGCCGTGGAACCGGATCTGCGCGCTGCCCGCGCTCTGGGTCGGCCTGCTGTACGATCAGGGCGCGCTCGATGCCGCCTGGGACCTGGTCAAGGGCTGGGACATGGAAGGGCGCGAGACGCTGCGCAACGCGGTGCCGAAGCTGGCTCTCGACGCGCCGCTGCCGGGTGGAGGGACGCTCAAGGACATTGCCGCCGAAGTGCTGGCGATCGCCCGCTCCGGCCTGTCCGCCCGCAACCAGTGCAACGCCAGCGGCGACAACGAAACCGGCTTCCTCGCCCCACTGGACGAGATCGTGGCCGAAAATCGCGTCCCGGCCCAGCGCCTGCTCGACCTTTATAACGGCCACTGGGGTGGCGATATTTCAAGGGTCTACGAAGAAAGCTTCTGACCTGACCTGACGCCCAACTACTCCGCCGGTTGTGGCTGGAGATTGGGACGACGCTGACGCAGGAACCGGGCAATCGCCGAAAGCCGGCCGGTGATCAGCCCGTTCTGTTCCATCCACGCATGGTATTCGCGATATTTCGCGTCCTCGGCCAGCAGGTGCTTCTCTTCGGTCTTGGCCCGCCAGAAATAGACTGCGCTGACCAGGCCAAGCAGCACCGTGTTGCGGATCGCATCAACCGGTGAACCGGTGGTGGCCAGAAACGGCAGGGTCGACAGCCACCAGAAGCTGTTCTTGGCCAGATATGCCGGGTGACGGGTGTAACGATAGGGCCCGTTGGTCAGCACGCCGCGATAGGTAAGGTTGGAAAAGCGCAGACCGAACGCCACAGTCGCCCAGGCATAGATCGCGGTCAGCACCGCCAGCACGATCCCCCAGGCCCACAGCAGGCCGACATGGCCATCCAGCCAGACGGTCCAGTCGGCAGTATTGGGATGATAGTCGAGCGGCCCACCCGCCATCAGGATGAACGGCGGATAGCAGATCAGCGCGGCCACCCAGCCGGCCAGATGGGGGTTGGCCGAGCGGATCTGCGAATCCAGCGGCCGGATCGTCAGCAGATAGCCAACCATCGCGATCTGGACGTCGGCGAGGAAACCGACTTCGATCAGGAAGCTGCAGAACGGCACCGGCCCGGCCAGCACGTCGGACATCTCGCGCGTGGTGATTGCATACCACCCGCCCGGCAGGATCGAGACCATGAAAGCGATGAAGAAGCCTTTCACCAGCCAGGTGCGGAAATGGTGCTGCACTTCGTGGACATCGAACGGCTCGCGCCCCAGCAGCAAGGCCCCGAAATGCCAGGCATGATCGCGCGGATTGACCAGATAGCGGTCGAGCCAGATGACATAGGGCACCGAGATCACCAGCAGCGGGATCGCCGCCAGCCCCATCATCTCCATCGAGAACAGATAGGCCCCGTCCCAGTAATAGCGCATCAGGCAGTAGGTGAAGCCAATCATGGCGAAGGTCGCCCACAACCCGGCCAGCTTGGTCACCGAGACGTCGATGATCGTCGATACCGGGCGCGCCTTGTCCCAGGCGATGCCGGTGGATTCGCGGCGATGGACCTTGTCGACCAGAACCGACCACAGCACCATCGGCACACCAGAGCACAACACCGCCACCAGCGCGGCGGTCGGCCCGCTCAGCCGGTCCTGTGGCCCTGCTATGCCAAGCAACGGCGCAATCGCCGGCCACTTGCGGGCGACCAGTACCCATGCGAACAGGCCGAACAGCCCCGAAAGCCCTACCCAGGCCGAGACATCGCTGCGCGGCAGGGTGCCGGCGCCAGAGCTTTTCCTCAACATCGCCCTTTCCCGTAGCGGAAAGGGGTTAACAGCCGGGTAAAATCCGCGACAACTCAGCGGCCCGGATCACGCTGCCTGCGCTCAGCGGAACGCCTGAATGTGCCCGTCATCATCCAGCACATAAAGCGTCTGGTTGGCGACGATCGGGGCGAGCGAGATCGAGGAGCCGATGTCCTGAGCCCGCGCCGTGGTGCCGTCGGCAATATCCACCGCCACCAGCTTGCCGCGCGAGCTTGCGACCCACAGCTTGTTTCCGGCCAGCACCGGGCCGGTCCAGAAAATACGGCCTTTCTTGTCTTCCTCGTCCTTCCATTCGGGCAGCTGGCTGATCCAGCGGACCCGCCCGTTGCTGCGGGCGATGCACAGCAGGCGGGCATCGTCGGTCAGGGTGAATATCCAGCCACCGGCGATCGCCTGGGTCGAGATCCCGGCCAGATTGAGCTCCCACAGCCGCTGGCCAGTGACCAGTTCATAGGCGGCCATGCGCCCACCCTGGCCCAGCGCATAGACCCGTCCCGAATCGATGATCGGATCGGCATCAACGTCGGTCAACGCGCCGACTTCGGTCGAAATCGAAGTGCGCGCCAGCGCGTCGTTCCACAAGGTGCGGCCATTTTCATAGCGATAGGCCACCAGCTCGCCCGAGCTGTAGCCGGCGACCACGGTGCCCTGCCCGGCAGCCGGTGCGGCCACGCCGAACACTCCGGCCCCGGTCAGCGAGCCCGATTCCTGCCAGACCGGCGAACCATCGACGATGTTCAGCGCGTGGATCTGGTTGTCCTGGGTCATCACATAGATTGCGCCGAAGGCGATGGTCGGCGCACCGCGCAACGGACCGCCCGGCTTGACCTTCCACAATTCGCGTCCGCTGTCCGCGTCGAGCGCGGCCACTTCGCCAACACCGTTGGTGGCAAACACCTTGCCATCGGCAAAGCTGACGCCACCGCCGAAGGCCGAATTCTTGAGGTTACCTTCCATCTCCAGCCGCTGTTCCCACAGCGCCCTGCCACTGGCGGCATCGAAAGCATGGACCACGCCAGTGGTGTCCATCGCGAACAGCTTGCCTGCGCCCACCACCGGTGCGGCCGCAAGGCGACGCTGGTTGCTGGAACCGGGGATCGAAGCGGACCAGATGCGGACCGGATTATCCGCCAGGGCAAGGTGGCCGGGCGACTTGGCGGCGGTTCCGCCGGCCTGCGCCCATTCCGGATTGACCTCGGCCGTGGGCACCACCACCATAACGCTGGCCAACGCCGGATCGACCTTGGTGCCTGCCTCGATCCGCGACAGTACCGGCATGCGGTTGCCAACGGTTGGCGTGACCGCCTTCTTCTTGCCGCCGACGATACCACAGCCGCCGAGGGAGGAAACCGCCGCGAGCGCGAGCAGCGGCAGCCCGATTGTCCGCAGGACCCCGGTGCGGCGCGATGCTTGGAACAGGTTCATAAGACAGGCTTCCTCCTGGAATTATTCTTTGGCCTCAGCATCATCCGGGTTGCCGGATTGACTGGCCGCGCCCACGATCTCGTTCACATCGCCGACTGCATCAACCCCGAGCAGGCCGGACATCTGGCGTGCCCGGCTGCGCAGGCTGTCGGGCACGTCCTTCGACTTGGCGATCGCGGCGAACAATGGCCCGGCGAGCTCGGTCTTGCCCTGCTTGAGATAGGCGATCCCCACCAGTTCACCGGCGCTGCCGAACCACGGATTGCCCGGCACGGCGAGCGGCTTCAGGCGGGAGACGACCTCTTCCGGCTTCATCGCATCGAAATTGGCAGCGACTTCGCGAATCGCGGCCAGATCGCGGTAGGGCCGGGGTGCGTCAGCATCGGCGGCAACTGCCGCATAGAGCTTGATTGCTTCGGGCTTGCGCCCCTGCTGCAGCGCAATGCCGGCCTTGAGCAGGTGCGATGCCGCCTTCGCCCCTTCGTCACCGCCGTCCGCCACTGGGACAAGCACCTTGACCCCGGCATCGAGATTGCCGGCATCGACCTGGTCGAGCGCGCGAACGAGGCCTTCCGATGCCTCTTCCAGCCGGGTTTCCTGCCGCTCGTGCCACCACAGATAGCCGGCAAAGGCCGCAAGCCCCGCAACCACGAAGGCGAGCACCGGTCGGCCATAACGCCGGGCCGCGTCGGCAAGCTGATCCTGGCGAACGGCTTCGTCGATTTCGCGCAGCAGCACGTCCTGTTGGGCCGCGGCGCGATCGGCGGTCTTCTCGGGACGGTTCAGGCTGTTGTCGGGTGGGAGAGCCAAGCGGGCGCTTTCTTCAGGCTAAGATGGCAAATGCGGGCTGTTTAGCGGATAGCAGGCTCAATTCAACGGGCAATCCCAGCCTGTCCCCCACACAGTGAACTGGCGCTTAAGCCCGATCGTCGCTCAAGGGAAGGTCGGTCGGCCCAGGACCGAACCATAGAGCGTGCGGTAGGCCTGAATCATCGCCTTCTCATCGAACTCGGCCAGCGCGCGAACGCGGTTTGCCTCGCCCACCCGAACGCGCAATTTTGGATCGGCTGCCAGTTCTTCAAGCGCATTGGTCAGCCCGGCTTCGTCGCCCGGCCGGGTGATGAAGCGGGCGTTTTCCGTCGCCACGATCCGGGCGACATCGCCCACCGCCGGAGCCGCTACTGGAAGGCCGGCAGACATTGCCTCCACCACCGAGATCGGAAACTGCTCGCTGTCGGAAGACAGCGCAAAGATATCGAACAGCCCGATCACCGCCGCCGGATCGGGCGCGAAGCCAGGCAAGTGGACGCGGTGGCCAATCCCGAGCCGGATCGCCTCCTCGCTGATCGCCTCGCGTTCCGGCCCTTCCCCCATGATCACCAACTGCCAGTTGTCGGGCAGATCAGCCATGCAGCGCACCAGCCGGGGCAGGTTCTTGACAGCACGCAGCCCGGCCATGGTCCCGACCCAGAATTCACCCGGTCGCTTGATCAGGCCGGGCAAGACATCGGGTTTCGGCTTTCTGCGGTAATCGACGGTAGCAATGCCGTTGGCGATCCGGTGGACCTGCTCGCGCGGCTGCTGCCACACCTCGAGCGCGACCTGTTCCAGTACATTGGACGGCACCACCAGCGCCGATGCCCGCGCCAGCGCCACGCGGCGGTAGAAATTGCGCCCCGGCTTCAACCGCTCTGCCTCGTCGGCGTTGAAACCATCCTCGTGATGAACCAGCGGTGGCAGGCCGAGCGAGGCGGCATAGATCGTATGCGCCATGACCGCGTCCATCGCCCCCCAATTGTAGGTCAGGATGAGATCGTAGGGCTTCATCGCCTTTGCCAGCCGGAGTAGCCGCCAGGGCGTGGGCCTGCCGGTCAGCGAGGGAAAGGACGAACGGTAGAACACCGGAATTTCGCGGGAAATGCCCCGCGCGGCAGCCATGGCGTGGGGT
The DNA here is from genome assembly GCA_947479055.1 of Erythrobacteraceae bacterium. Taxonomy (GTDB): domain Bacteria; phylum Pseudomonadota; class Alphaproteobacteria; order Sphingomonadales; family Sphingomonadaceae; genus CANJYE01. The sequence goes on along the minus strand of CANJYE010000050.1, from coordinate 13,662 downwards.
ACGGCCGAGATGATCGTATGGCGCACATCCGGCCCGAAGGCATTGATCAGGCGGACGCAGCGCAGTTCCTTGCCGCCGGCATCGAACGTAGAATGCAGATGCAGGACATTCATGGCATGCTCGCTCAGGCGACCTTTGCGAGCAGGCGCGCGATCGCTTCCAGCGCCACAGGTTCGGCCAGGGTCGGCGCATGGCCGATGCGCGGCAGGGTCACCGCTTCCATCGTCGGCATCCGCTGCTGCATCTCTGCCAGGGTTTCAACCGAGAGGATATCGGACAGCTCGCCGCGCAGGGTCAGCACCGGACAACCCGACAGCGCCTCGAAGAACGGCCACAGATCGGGTTGCGGCCCATCGTTGGCACGGGCGAAAGGTTCGGCGATCTTCATGTCGTAATCGAAGGCGATCCGGCCGTTGCCGCCCAGTTCCAGCATTCGCTTGGCCAGCACCAGCCAGTCCGCCGCCCCATAGTCGGGAAAGGCATGCCCCATGACCTCTTCCAGCGCGCGGGCGGCGTGCATCCAGGTCGGGAAGGTGCTGCCCTTGCCGACATAGTCGCGGATGCGGGCCAGCCCTTCGCGCTCCACCACCGGGCCGACATCGTTGAGCACCGCGCCCGCCAGCCGTTCCCGCCCGCCTGCCGCCAGCAGCATGGTCAGCAACCCGCCCAGCGACGTGCCGATCGCGACGAAGCGGGTCAGCCCGGCTTCGGCGAACAGCGCGTTGAGGTCCGCCACATAGGTGCGCGGATTGTAGCTTTGCGGATCGCGGGCATATTCGCTGTTGCCGCGCCCGCGCAGATCGACGCAGATCACCCGCCAATCGCCGGCGAAGGCGCCCACAACCGGCTCGAAATCGCGGGCGTTGCGGGTCAGCCCCGGAATGCACAGGATCGGCGGGCGATTTTCCCCGCCGGAACCTTCGCGAACGGGATAATCGCGATAGTGGAGGCGAAGCCCGTCGGGGCTGGTCCAGTAGTTGTCGGCATAACCGGGCATGGCTGGGGCGCTCTGCTCCTGCAATTGTGTCTGCGACTTGCCTTGCGGCCACTTCGCCCCCACTATCGCGGCATGCGCGCAGAACCGCAAGCGGCCCCCTATCGTCCCGACACGAAAATCGACGCCCTGGCGGACTGGCTGGGCGATCAGGTCAGCGCGGCCGATTTTCCGATGACGCGACTGCGCTTCCGCAATCGTCGCTGGGACAAGGCCGTCGGCCTCGACAGGCTGTCAGACGAGGATTGGGTCCGCCATTTCGGCCGGTTCGAGCCCCTGCCGGAAAACCTGCCTTCACCGCTGGCGCTGCGCTATCATGGCCACCAGTTCCGCGTGTACAATCCCGAACTGGGCGACGGGCGCGGCTTCCTGTTTGCCCAGATGCGCGACGATGCTGGCCGTCTGCTCGATTGCGGCACCAAGGGTACCGGCCAGACCCCGTGGAGCCGCACCGCCGACGGGCGATTGACGCTGAAAGGCGCGGTGCGCGAAATTCTCGCCACCGAAATGCTCGAAGCGCAGGGCGTCTATACCAGCAAGACCTTCTCGGTGATCGAAACCGGCGAGCCGCTGGAACGGCATGACGAACCCTCTCCCACCCGCTCGGCCGCGCTGGTCCGGCTGAGCCACGGCCACATCCGCATCGGCACGTTCCAGCGGCTTGCCGCGCTGGGCCAGACCGACAATCTCGAACGGCTGATTGGCTATTGCCTCGAACATTACCCCGGTCCGCCTCCACCCGAAGGCGCGCCCGGGCGGGATCATCCCGCAGTCGTGCTGATCCATCAGGTGGTGGAACGGCTGGCCGATCTTGCCGCGTCATGGATGGTGTCGGGCTTCGTCCACGGCGTGCTCAACACCGACAACATGAACATTTCGGGCGAGAGCTTCGATTACGGTCCGTGGCGCTGGCTGCCGCAATGGGACCAGTTCTTTACCGCCGCCTATTTCGACCATGAAGGGCTCTACGCCTTTGGCCGACAGCCCGAAGCGCTGTCATGGAACTGCGCGCAGTTGGCCATTGCCCTGCGCCCGCTGGTGGAAGCCCCGCCGCTGGTCGCCGCGCTGGAGCGGTTCGGTCCGCTCTACCAGCACAATCTGGCGCGTCGTTTCCTGTGGCGGCTGGGCGTGGCTTCGCGCGGGGAGGAGCGCGACATGGCGGTGGTCGTCGCAGGCGAAGCCATGATGCGCGAACAGCATGTCCCACCCGACGCGTTCTTCTTCACCCATCGCGGAGGACGGGGCACAACCGGCCCCCTCGCCGATGCACTGGCGGGATACGAGCCGCTCGATGCGAGCCATCCCTATTGGTCAGGCGTGGCGCCCCAAACAATGCTGATCGGCGAGGTGGAGGACATCTGGTCAGCCATCGCCAAAATGGACGACTGGTCCCCGCTCGAAGCGAAGATTGCTGCGCTACGCGCCATGGGCGATGCGCTGGGCGAACCGCCGCAACCCGCCGGGCATTGAGCGGCTATCGACTCCCGCGCTTGCCGCTGTCCGGTTGCTGCGGTGCCGGCTGGGGCGGAGGTGCCGCTTCCAGCGGGCCGACATTGATCCCGAACAGCTTCCAGCGCCCCTGTTCCCATTGATAGATCAGGTCGAACCGGATCGGATTGGGCCGGATCTGGAACACGCCCTGCAACTGGATCACATCCGGCTGGAGAAAGCGCGGCTCGGCCGTGAAAGTGGGCGCAACCAGCAGCGCGTTCGCCAGATCCAGCCGCGAACCACGCAGACCGGCGAAGATTTCGGTCAGTCTGGCCTGGTCATTGGCCATCTGGAAACCGCTGGCGGCGTTGTCCCGCAACACCGAATAATTCCCCGATGTATTGGCATTGTCTACAGCAACCATGGTCGACCAGACCAGCTTGAGCAGTTCGAGCTGCCCCGGCCCCTGCGGCGGGGCTGGCGGTTTCTGGGCGGGCGAAGCTTGCCGGGTGACCTGCGCCATCGCGTTCCCGCCGGTCGAAAGAAGCAGGACCGTTCCTGCCAGCGCGCAGGCGCGCCAGAGGTTGCGTTCCAGCGCAATGCCATGGCGTGCTCGCATCTTGCCTTCCAATTCCTTCATCCCGCCAGGACCGGCGATGTGCGTTCGCATTCTGGGCAAGGTGCCATGCAAAGGCAAGCGCCCGAACCCGGGGAGGCTTGCCGGAGTACGTTGGTTAGTCCCAGCGCTAGCTCCTATTAACCATTTGCCGCTATGGGATGAGCATTGCCAAAATCCGGCAGGCAGAAGGGTTTGTTTTCGCGCGTGAGCAGCCAGGTGATCATTTCCTATGAGCCGGCCACCGGTGAAGAGCTGTGGCGCGGCAAATCCGGAGATGTCGCTGCGACGGTGGACCGAGCCCGCCGCGCCTGGCCGGCCTGGGCGGCCCAGCCACTTGCCACCCGGATGGAACTGATGCGCCGCTTCGCCAATGAAGTGCGCAAGGAACAGGACAAATTCGCCGAACTGATCGCACGCGAAACCGGCAAGCCGCTGTGGGAAGCGCGCACCGAAGTCGAAGGTGTGATCAACAAGGTCGAAGTCTCGATCCGTGCCTATGCGGAACGTTCGGCCCAGCGCAAGCTCAACAGCGCGCTCAAGGGCACGGCTGCCGTGCGCCACAAGCCGCATGGCGTGCTGGTGGTTCTGGGACCGTTCAATTCGCCCGCGATTCTACCGATGAACCACATTCTCCCGGCCTTGATCGCAGGCAACACGGTGGTATTCAAGCCCAGCGAAAAAGCCCCGGCCAGTGGCGAGTTCCTCGCCCATTGCTTCCACCGCGCCGGCGTTTCGGCCGCGATCCTCCAGATGATCGCTGGCGGACCGGACACCGGCAAGGAACTGGTGGGCCATCCCGACATCGATGGAGTGCTGTTCACTGGCTCGGCCCAAAACGGCATTGCCATCAACCGCAAGCTGGCGGTCAATCCGGGCAAGCTCTGCGCGCTTGAGATGGGCGGCAACAACCCGCTGATTGCCTGGGACACGCCGGTGATTGCCGATGCGGCGGTGCTGATCGTCCAGTCGGCCTTCACCAGCGCGGGCCAGCGCTGTACCTCGGCCCGGCGGCTGATCGTCAAGGACAGCATTTACGAACCGCTGATGCGCGAAGTGAAGCGGCTCGCCGACCGGATCATCGTCGGAGCGCCATTCGACGCGCCCGCACCGTTCATGGGCCCGGTGATCGACAACCAGGTCGCCGACCAGCTGAGCGAGAGCTTCCTCTATCTGCTGAGCAACGGCGGTCGCGCGATCAAGCACATGACCCGCCCGCGCGGCGACCTGCCGTTTCTCACCCCGGGCATCATCGATGTGACCGCGCTCAGCGAACGTCCCGATGTCGAGCTGTTCGGACCGCTGTTGCAGGTGATCCGGGTAACCGAACTCGACGAGGCAATCGCCGAGGCCAACAATACCCGCTTCGGCCTGTGCGCCGCGCTGATCGGTGGCACGCCGCAGGACTACAACCGGTTCTGGGCCAACATCCGCGCCGGTCTGGTCAACTGGAACCGCTCGACCAACGGGCTCGCCTCCTCCATGCCGCTGGGCGGGCTGGGGCTTTCGGGCAATCACCGCCCGAGCGCCTATTACGCCACCGATTATTGTGCCTATCCGGTCGCCTCGACCGAGCTGGAACAGCCGCGCGCAACGGTCGGCGTCGGCTTCAGCGAAGGCTGACGGCCACTCCTCCCGTCAGCCGCTGGTGACGAGATCGACTTCGGTCCGGCCGGTCGGCAGCTTGCGCGCATAGATCATGAAAGACGCGGTGCCCTTGCGCCCGCCCAGCACATCGTCGCCGCCCTGGCGGATGTAGTCGGGCTTGAAACCGGCAGAAAGCGCGCGGCTGTAATAGAAGTCGATCACTTCGCCCAGCGCGACCGGGGAGGTGAAGTTGATCACCCGCAGCTTGCATCCATCGGTATCGGTGCCGGCCGCTTCCTGGACATTGCCGCGCGGATAGACCGGCAGTTCGGCCGGAAGCTTTGTCGCCCATGAAGCGGTATAGCTGACCAGGTCGGCGCATTTCGCTCCGCTGACGGGAGAGGCCGCAGCCCGCGCGGCGGCGGTCAGGATCGCCCCGGTCGCGCCATCCGCTGCCACTTCGCGCGCCCCCGGGGCATGCCTGAGCCCCCCGGCCCCGCCCAGCAGAGCGAGCGCATCGGTCCGCGCCCCGGCGATTGCGGCTGGCGAATTGTCCTCCGGCGGCAGCGCGCCGCTCTGGCTGGCGATCGCCCCCGCCGCACCCGCCTCGTTCTGCCCGGCCAGATCGGGATCGACCATGATCTGGTCGGCCAGCGCGCCGGTCAACGCCGGATCGGCATCGCCCGGCGCGGCCTTCTTCTCTTCGCCGCCGCCGCCGCAGGCGGTCAGCACGAGAGCGCAGGCCAGTGGCAGGGCGGTCAGGCGCAACTGGGGCAACATCGTTCCAATCCTCATTCGTCGATCCGGCACTTGCGTGGGGCTGTCAGGGTTAACCGATTGTTGCGGGAAATGGTTAATTTTCTCCCTGTCCCGCTGCGGGAAGCTTCGGCGAACGGAGCTTAAGCCCGGCGAGATTCCGCGCGGCACGCGGTGTGGCTTGGGCTATGGCGTCAGCATGACCCGGCAGAATCACCATGCAAGCGGCCTGCCCTATGCGATGGGTGCCTATACCATCTGGGGGCTGTTGCCGGCCTATCTGATGCTGGTGAAAGCCGTGCCGCCGGTGGAATTCGTCAGCTGGCGGATCATTTTCACCGTGCCGGTGTGCCTCACCCTCGCCACCCTGCGCGGCCAGCTGGGCGAAATCGGACGGGTGTTGCGCACTCCCCGCGCAGCAGGCGCGCTGGCGCTGAGCGCGCTGCTGATCGGCGGCAACTGGATGATCTACATCTACGCGATCATAGCCGATCATGTCTATGCGGCGAGCCTTGGCTACTACATCAACCCGCTGCTCAACGTCCTCACCGGCACGCTGTTCCTGGGCGAGCGGCTGGGCCGACGGCAGTGGCTGGCGGTCGCTCTCGCCGGGCTGGGCGTGGCGATCCTGTTTGCCGGGGCGCTGTCGACCCTGTGGGTCAGCCTGAGCCTGGCGCTGACCTTTTCCAGCTATGGCCTCGTCCGCAAACTGGTGCCGGTCGGGCCGCTGCCGGGGTTGACTGTGGAGACGCTGCTCCTTGCCGGGCCCGCCATCGGCACGATCTGGTGGCAGATGCAGACCCCGCAAGGCATTGTCTTTGCTCATGACCTGTCGCAAGGCGCGCTGGTCTCGCTCTCGGGCGTGCTGACCGCGACGCCGCTGCTGATGTTCGCGGTGGCGGCGCGGCGGATGGCCTTTTCCGCGCTCGGCTTCGTCCAGTTCCTTTCACCCACGCTGACCTTCATCCTCGGGCTGACCGTGTTCCACACCCCGCTCGAGCCGGTGCAGCTGGCCAGCTTCGTCGCCATCTGGGCGGCGATCGCGGTGTTCTGCTGGGACTTGCTCGCCCGCCGCAGCCAGTCCGCCCCGCCAGCGAGCCCCCGTTCATCCGGCGGGCCGGCTGGCTGAACAGGTTGACACAGTTGACACAGCCCTGAAAAAATCTCCGCCCCTGCCCGAGGTCCCCGGCGCGAGAGCCGCAAAAGGGCGGAATCGGGCGATCGGATGCGGCATGGCGGCTGTCTGGCACAAGCGGGGCTTGCAGGACAGAGGCCCGTCAGCCGATCCCCGGTGGTTCCGCCGCGCGCCTGCGATAGTCCCGGGGGGTGCAGCCCAGGCGTGAGCGGAAGGTCTTGCTCAGCTGTGCGCCGCTGCCAAAGCCGACGATCCTGGCCACTTCGGCGATGGGATATTCGCGCTTGTCCGGGGCGGAAAGCCATTGGCAGGCCTGCTCGATCCGCCGCTCCCTCAGCAAATCCGCAAAGCTTGTGCTCGAATTGCGCATGATCTTGGCCAGATAGCGGGTGGAAATGCCGCACATTCGGGCAACTTCGGCCAGCGTAAGCTGCGGGTTGGCCAGATGCAGGTCAATATAGGCCCTGATCTGTGCCAGCCGCACTTGCAGCATGCTGCGGTGCTCCCGCTCCCCGCCGGTTTCAGCCCCCACCAGCCGCCCAAGCGCACGCAGCAGCAATCCCAGCATGGCCGAAGCATCATCGCGTTCAAGGCCATCGCCCGTCTCGAACAATAGATTGATCAGGCCGGCCACGACCTTCCCGTCTTCGCCCAGGGTCGAGAACGACATCGTGTTCAGCTGGCCATGTTCAGGCAAATTGGCGTGCAGCAGGTGAGCCGGAACAAGCGCCAGCTTGTTGCGATGCTCCTTGTCGTTGCCGATCAGGGCTTCGATGTAGAAGGGATCGCCCGAATTGGTGATCATGATGTGGTTCGGCGCGACGATCTTGGTCCCATTGGCGCAGGAAATGCTCACCTGGCCCTTCTCGATCAGCCAGACGACGTAAAACTGCTTGCCGCCCTCGCGGACATGCCGCTGCGTCCGGCGCATGGTGGTCGTGATTTTTGACCGAAGCGCCAGGATCGGGACAGGCAGCCTGGTCCCGCGTTCGAGCAGGACATCGCCCATCTCGCCATTGCTTCGCGCGCCGATTTCCCCGCCGTAGATTTCCTCGCCAAGAACCTCGCCAAACGGACTTTCCAGGAAATTGAAGGTCGATCCGCTGAATCGGTAGACAATCTGGCCCATGCCCTGCTCTCCCGCCGAACGCTCGCCCCGGCGCGGGCAACCCGATCAACAGCAACGGGCGCGTCATCCGCTTGCGCCCGAGTCGCCCGACGGCATTATCCCAGCGCGAGCCATCGACAGCTACAGGAAATTGGTCAGGAGGGAACCATTCCTTACTCCATTGGGCCCATTCCCGATCCTTGCCGTTGCAGCCCGATCTTGCCGAGGCCTAGCCAGCCTCAAGGCGATCTGGCGGCAAGAACCCGCAGACACGCTGGCGAGAAATGGGAGAGGACGCGCATATGGCCACGGACAGCATCGCTGCAACGGCACCCGACACGGTTCTGAGCGCGCAGGAAGTGCAATCCTTCGAACGGGACGGCTTCGTGTTTCCCGCAGCGGCACTCGACCCGCAGGCCGCAACAGACCTGCGCCGGATTGTCGAGGACATCCTGCGCGACAATCCCGGCCTGTGCGATGTCGCGGTGGTGCCCTACACGCCCCATCGCGGGATCGCGACCGAAGGGCTGCATGGCGGGGAAGCGCTGTTCCAGTTCGCCATTCATCCGACCGTCCTGAAGGCGGTGCGCGATCTGCTGGGGCCGGATGTCATCCTGTGGGGCGGTGAAATCCTGCACAAGGCACCCCACTCCGGCAGGCCCAGCGACTGGCACCAGGACTGCATCGTCCAGACGCTGCGGCCGGAACCGGGCAGGACGCGCGACAATCTGCGCGGCGTGAATGTCTGGATCGCGGTCGAAGACGTCGATGCCGGGAATGCCTGCCTGCAATTTGTCCCGGGAACGTCGGGTCGGGGCCTGCTGGACCATAATCTGAGTCAGAAGGATCCCACCAGCATGGATTCCTTTCCGTTCACGCTCAATCTGGAAGGCCTCCCACTCGATACCGCGGTGGATGGAGTCCTGCCGGGCGGACATTTCTCGATCCACGATCTTTATGCGGTGCATGGTTCGCGCCCGAACACCTCCGATCGCCGCCGGATTGCCCTGACCTTCCGCTATCTCGATGCGCGCGACGCGTTCGACCGGAACTTCAGCACCGTCTACGGCAACGCGCATACCATGCGGGCGGGCCGCCCGATCTGGCTGGTGCTGGGCGAAAATCGCAACCCGGCCAACAATTTCATCATCGGCCACGAATATCTCGAAGAGCTCGACCGGATGGCCGAGGAGCGCCGTATCGAGCTGGCCAGACGTTGAAGCATTCAACTCGCGACACCCCGAAACAACCGAAAGACGAACCCGCCCAGAGCCAATGCGCGCGTCGGGTCACTCCCCCTCCACCCCGGTCTTGCGCAGCAGCCGGATCGCCGCAAAGGCCAGCACCAGCGTGCCGAGCAACAACGCGGCCCACAGTGCGAGCTTGCGCGGCTCCAGCTCGCCGTCGGCAGCACCGGGTTGCAGTGTAACCAGCGGCGGCGAGCCGGTGGGCGCGCTCAGCCTGGCCTGCGGCAGCGCTGCGAGAGCGGCGGGGGTGATCTGCGGTGCGATCTCGCCGGGGGTGAGGTAGCTGGCCCTGGCGGTCGCCTGCCCGGCGGCAAGCCGGTAGGGCGGCGTGCCGCTGAACGTGACCAGCAGCTCGACCGGATCGAACAGCAATTCAAGCTTCGGCGCGGTGGTGAATCCAGCGGTGCGCCGGTCCGCCACCAGCCGGTAGCTGGCGAGTGGCGGACCCGGCAGGTCAAGCGTGGCCCCGCTCGCGCCGGGCCTGAGCGTGGTGGCGGCCAGATCAGTCCATGGTTCCTCCGCATGGTTGCGGCCAAAGAGCCGGACCGGGACAACGCCGTCGGGCCCGGTTTCGGTCAGGCGCAGCGCGGCCAGCCGGGCCATCGCGGGCAGATCGAAGCGCAGCACATGCGCATCGGCCAGCGCCGCGCCGGTGGTGCCGACCGCGATCCGGGCAGGCGGCGCGGTTACGGCGGTGAACGCCCGCGCGCCATTCAAGGCCACGCCTTTAGCCCCGCGCCAGACAATCCCGACATAGCGGCCATGCAGATCCACGCCCGCCAGCTCGATCCGCGCGCCGCCCAGCAGCGCCGGGCCGTGGGCTGGGCGGAACAGCACTTTTTCGGCCAGCGGCTGCCAGTCGCTGAGATTGGCGCTGGAATAGAGCGCCAGCGTGACGGGCCGGTCGGCCGGGAAATCGGCATCGAGCGCGATGGCGTGGACCGGTTCGCGCAAGTCATGCGTATCGAGCAACGACGCCGTGGGAGAGGCGGTGGTGGCTGGCCCAGCAGCGGATTCGACCGTCACCACCCGGGCGATGGCGTTGTTCTCGATCCGGATCGACAGAGCGCTCTCGCCCAGCGTGGCGGCCGGGCCGACCACGGGATAGACCGGCACGCTGGCGCTGTTGAGCGCGCGCTCAGCACTGTTGCCAGCGAGCGCCAGCGCCACCTGGCGCCCGGTGGAATCGAACACGCGGATATCGCCCAGATCGGGGCGCTTCACCGCCACCAGCACCGGGGCGGGCAGCGCCAGCCGTTGCAGCGGGGCCGCCCCGGCCGCCGGTTCCAGCGCCAGATTCACGGCGTAGGAACCCGGCTTGCCCGGATCGTCCGGCCCAGCGGAATGGCAGGATGCGGCTGCGAACAGCGCCAGCGCCAGCGCCGCCTTGCGGATGATCATGCAGGTTTCTCCTCAGCCCGTTTCCTGGGCGGCAGCGGGACGAAATAGCCGATCACCAGCATCAGCACACCCACCGCGATGAAAGTGACGATCCGTTCCCACCCTTGCGCCTTGGACATGTCGACCAGCAGCAGCTTGAGCACGACCACCACCAGCAGCCCCGCCCCCGTCAGCCAGGACGCACGCAGCGCGCGACGGTGGGCGAACAGCATCAGCCCCATCGCCAGCAAGGTCCACAGGATGGCAAGGCCGGTCTGCACCACCCCGCTCTGGCCAAGTGCCTGGCCGCTCCACTCCACCCCCAGCCAGTGGTGGGCGGTGCGCAGCCAGATGCCGTTGACCCCGGCAAAGGCCAGCGCCCCCCCCGCCACCAGCGCGAGCTTGCCGGGCTGCGGGCCGACCTCAGCGGTCTTGCGATGGGACGTGCCGAGCATCCGCCGCCACAGCGCCAGCGTCACCAGCGCCAACGCGACCGACAGATCGACCGGGTTGACCAGCGGCAGGTAGGGCAGCGGATCGGTCACCCCCTCGGCCACCAGCGCGGCGACCAGCGCGCCGCCATAGGCCAGCAGCGCCAGCGGCACCGCCGCCACCCACCAATAGGCGCGGGACGCATGGCTCAGCGGCCAGCGCAACCCGGTGGTATCGGCCAGCGGAGCGGCGCGGCCGGCCCAGCGGGTCAGCAGCGCAAGGATCGCCACCGCGCTGACGAGGTAGATCACCCCGGCCCAGGAGGTGTCCCACAATTGCCCCCGGTCGATCCCCAGTTGCAGGCTGTCAGCCAGCATCGCCGCCAGCAGCCACGCTCCCCCGGCGTGGCAGGCGCGGTTCCATGTTCCCAGCGCACCGCCAGTGCCGGTAAGCCCGAGATCGCGGCGGCGCAGCAGGGCCATGTGCCCGCTCAGCGCCAGCACCCAGGCGATCCAGTCCGGGCCGAACAGCACATGCCGCCCCATCGCCAGGGTGATGAGCAAGGTGAAGCCGAGCAGCGGCAGGCTGGCGCAGGCCGGCCAGCAGGCGACCGCCCAGCCCTTGCGCCGTCCGAACCAGTCGGCCAGCCCTGCCGCGCCCAGCAGCGCGAGCATGATCAGCAGCGCCTGTACGTGCCACTCGAACACCGCAACCGGGAACTGGTCGGAGGTCTTCGCAGGCAGTTCGCGCGTCACTTCTTGGATCAGCCCGATGCAGGCCAGCAGGAAGCCGGCCATGAACATCGCCTGGCGCAGGTCGAATTCCGCAGCGGCATAGGCCTTGCCCCAGCGCGAGCCGCTGTGCGGCAGTTCGCGGCGCATCCACCATGCCGTCAGCAGGAACGGGATCGCCACCAGCGCCGCGCCGATGAAGCCGTTGTTGGCAAAAGGCACCGCCGAGACATTGGCCGACAGGCTGGACAGAAGCACCGCAGCGGCGATCGTCTGCAACAGCAGCCCGAAGGCGCGCGGCATCCAGCGCACCTGCCGCGCGCCGACCCAGAACGCCCCCGCCCCTTCGAGCGCCCAGGCCGAGGAGGTCCACCGCGCGTCCAGAGCCAGCGGAACCGCCAGCGTGACAAAGCCGACCCCGATCGCCAGCAGGCATTCGTTGAGCAGCCGCATCTCGTCGCGCCGCTGCCGCAGCGTCCAGGCCGCGACCGCCAGATAACCCGCACCGAACGCCAGCGCGGCAAAGGCGCTGCCGAAAGCGCGATCGTGCACCAGCCCCACTTCCAGGCCGAACCCGGCCATCGCCGGGCCGAACAGCAGCGTGGTATCCGCCGCATTGCCCAGCCGGCCGGGGGTGTTGTGGGCATAGAACACGGCGGCAAACAGATAGATCGCAACCGAGAGGCCAAGGAAGATCTGGCACACCAGATAATGCTGGGTGCCATAGCCGCTCAGGCCCCACAGGCTCGCCATGCCGAAGGTAGCGAAGAAGCCCAGCAGATTGAGCTCGCGCCAGGATCGCCGCCAGGCAATCGCCAGCAGGGCGAGGTTGAGGATGGTGAAATAGCTGAACAGCCCGGTCGGGGTGCGCGCTTCTCCACCCAGCAGCAGCGGCACCGCATAGCCGCCCAGGAACGAGGCAAAGGCCATGCCCCGCGCATCCTGCAACAGCGCCAACGCGCAGCCGAGCGCGGCGAACACGATCATCAGCCCGAAGGCGACCAGCGGCGGCATCAGCCCGAAAATCCGGGCCGCGCCGAATACGGTGAGGTACAGCACCGCCACGCCCGTGCCCTGCAGCGCAAGCCCGAAGGCCGGGCGCTTTTCCCGCTTGCTGAAACCGACCGCGAGCAGCGCCGCCCCGGCAGTGGCGACCATCGCCAGCCGCGCCTCGATCGGGAACAGCCCGGCATAGGCGGCCATCCGCGCCAGGAATGTGAGGCCAACAAAAAGGATCACCAGACCGACCCGGACAATCGTGTTCCCGCCCAGCAGCCAATCGCGCGCCTTGCCCAGCCAGTCTTCGACCATGCCCGGTTCGGGGCCCGGTTCAATGCTGGTTGCGCGCGGCTGTTGGACCAACGGGGCATGATCGTGCATGGCCTGTGCGGGTTTGGGTGCTGGTTCGAACGCGGGTTCCGGCTCAGGCTCCGGCAGGAGCGCGGGACTCGGCTCCTCTGCATCGACCACGGGTGCAGCAACGGGGGCTGGTGGTTCGGCCCTGTATCCCGCCGGAACATGGGTTTCCAGCGCCTGCCGGATCGCCCCGGCCATCTCCGCGCGGATTGCAGATTGCAGCCATTTCCCCATCACCGCTCCGACAATCGCGCCCAGCACCAGCCCGACCGGCCCGATGTAGGAAAAGCTCCAGCCGATCAGTGCCCCGGCCACCATTGCCCACAAGATCATCGCGCGCGAGCCCCCGTCCCGTTGTCCTGTTCAGGAGATAGAGGAACGGCGGCTGTCCCGCCATCGGGATTGTCGATCTGACCGATCAGTCCACGTCAGGCCATTCCTCCGGACTCTGGCCTGGCTCGTCGAAATCGGGCGAAAGCGGTTCGGCCTCGTCGGGATAGGGCTCGATCGGTTCGGACGGGGTCGGCGGCGCTTCGGGTGGAGACTGCGGATCAATCCGGTCTGGCTTGCCCGGCGGTTGAGTGACCATGGCTGCGTGTCCTTATGGTGGTCATGGGACAGGGGGGTGCGGTCGTCCCGGCGCAAGCTAAGATGAGGCCGGGTCAGGTGGAATTGAGCGGAACTCGTCATGCACTCCGGGGCGAGACAGGGATTTTATGAGTGTCCGCAGGGGGCTGGAAAGCGGACGTTGACCATGTGGGTCCAGTTAGGCAATACGAATTAATGGATAAGAAAGCCGATATTGCCTGGAAGGGTTGGGGGCGCTTGCTCTTTATCGGGCTTGGTATTTCGCTTATCTTGCTTGCTGTTCCTCTCGTATTCTCTCGTG
>CANJYE010000049.1 GCA_947479055.1 Erythrobacteraceae bacterium | reverse complement strand
CAACCTAGGCCACCCATGTCTCCTTGAGTGGTTCCCCCAGATGGCCTCCATATCTGCTCCCCCCAGCGGGGCGGCCATCGTTTCCGGCTACACCCCACCGGGCGAGCAAAACAGTATGTATAGAGGAAGCGTGGGTCCCATCTGACCAAAACGGGGGGTGCCGGGTAGGTGGGGTCTCGTCTGGCAGGATTTTCGATGGGGGTGGGGGTGCCGCTAAATAGCGACTCAAGCGCAATCCATAAGGTGGGTAGAAAGGTGGGTAGAGGGCTTTACCCCTCGATAAACCACTGATTTCATTAGATGTATGGCGGAGACGGAGGGATTCGAACCCTCGGTACCGGATTTACCAGTACGACGGTTTAGCAAACCGTTGGTTTCAGCCACTCACCCACGTCTCCGGATCGCAGCGGCGAGCGGGCGCTATAGCGAGGGGGAGTTGGCCCGGCAAGTATGGTGGGGCGCAAAAATGGGCGTGGTCAATATTTGTCTCAAGGCGGGCCTTCTGCAGCGTTCCTTCCGGACCGATTGTCTCGCTTCGCCGTAAAAGCGATTCGCTTCATCGCCAGTGCCATTGCAGGGCGAGTCAGGCCCGATTCATGCTTCACCGGCGAAGGTCCACCCGACCTGGATGGGGACGGAACAATGAAGGCTATAACTGCAATCGGCCGACGCGCGCTGACTGTCGCGGCGCTGGGGCTGGTACTGGCTTTGACCAGCGCACCGGCCGCGGCCCAGAAGATCGACGGCGATCTCGGCGGCGCCCAGCAGGGCACCTGGACCGACCCCTATCCCGATCCGGAAGCAAAACCGACCCAATCTGCAACGGCGCCTGCCGCTGCACCCGCCAGCACTGCCAATCCGGAAGCGCTGGTCCCCGGCGAGGATGCCTCCGCGCCGAGCGATCCGATCACCGAAAATGGCACGCCGATGGCCGATCCGGTGGTAACTTCCACTGATCCTTCAACTGCTGCAAGCCAGGCATCGAACAATCCTGCCGCCGCCGCTGCGCAGGGCGATACCTACAAGAAGGACGATCTGATCGGCGCGGCCGAAGGTGTGTTCGGGAAAGGTGCAGAGGGTCTGGCGCGGATGATCGAGACCTGGCTGGAGAAACAGGGTGAGCCCAACGCGTATATTGTCGGCCGCGAAGGCGGCGGTGCGGTGGTGGTGGGCGTGCGCTATGGCTCCGGCACGCTCTATCACAAGGTCGAAGGACAGCGCCCGATCTACTGGACCGGGCCTTCGATCGGTTTCGATCTGGGCGCCAATGCCGGCAGCACCTTCGTGCTGGTTTACAACCTCTACGACACCGAGGAGATCTACAAGCGCTTCCCGGCGGCGGAAGGGCAGGCCTATATCGTCGGCGGCTTCCACGCCAGCTACCTGCGGCGGGGCAACACGGTGCTGATCCCGATCCGGATGGGCGCCGGGCTGCGGCTGGGGATCAATGCCGGGTACATGAAGTTCCGCAAGACGCAGAAGTGGATTCCATTCTGATTCGCGCGATTGTGGGCGGCTTTGCGGCGCTGCGTCGATTTTGAACCGTCATTGCCCATTTTCGCCTTGATCGCGGCGACGGGCATCGCCATGGAGCGCGGCCATGCTCGACCAACTTGAACAACAGCCCGCCGATGCGCTGCTCGCGCTGATCAAGCTCTTCAACGCCGATGACCGTGCCGACAAGATCGACCTTGGCGTGGGCGTCTATCGCACCGATGACGGGGCGACGCCAGTATTTGCCGCCGTCAAGAAGGCCGAGGAGAGGCTCGTCGCGGGTCAGGATTCCAAGGCCTATCTCGGGCCCGAGGGCGACATGGGCTTTGTCCATGCGCTGGTGCCGCATGTGTTCGGGCCGCTCGGCGATTTTGGTGGCCGGATGGACGGGATGCAGGTTCCGGGCGGAACAGGTGCGCTGCGGATTGCGCTGGCGCTGGCCAAGAAGGCTGGAGTCGGTCGGGTGCTGATGGGCAACCCGAGCTGGCCCAACCACGTCCAGATCCTCAACGACCTCGGCGTCGCTTCTGCCAATTTCCGCCATGCCACGCCCGAAGGCGTGGCCGACATGGAGGCGCTGCGTGCCGCGCTGGCCGATGCGGGCGCGGGCGATGCGATCATGCTGCATGGCTGCTGCCACAACCCGACCGGGATCGACTATACCGCCGCGCAATGGGCCGAAGTGGCCGATATGGTCGCGACCAGCGGCGTCCTGCCGATCATCGATCTTGCCTATCAGGGCCTCGGCCAGGGTATGGAAGAAGATGCGGCGGGCATGCGCGCGGTGCTGGCCAGGTTGCCCGAGGCGATGGTCGCCTACAGCTGCGACAAGAATTTCGGCCTTTATCGCGATCGTGTCGGCGCGCTCTTCGTGATTGGCAAGGATTCGGCGGATACCGCGCGGGCGATGACCAATGCCTATGTGCTGGCCCGCGTGAACTGGTCACAGCCACCCGACCACGGCGGGGCGGCCGCCCGGATCGTGATGGAAGACGAAGGCCTGACCGCGCTGTGGCTGGGCGAACTGGGTGACATGCGCGCGCGGATGCGGGCGATGCGCGATGCCCTGGCCTCAGCCGACAACCGCGCACCGGGCCTTGGCCTTGCCACGCTGGGCGAGCAGAACGGGCTGTTCTCGATCCTCCGGCTGACGCCCGAGCAGATCCTCCGGCTGCGCGAGGAGCACGGTGTCTACATGGCGGGTTCGGGCCGGATCAACATCGCCGGCCTGACTTCCGGCAACATCGGCCGATTCATTGACGCGCTGGCGGCGGTGGCAGGCTGATCAGCCGCGCAAGGACTGCATCCGCTGGAGATAGCGGGCGAGCACGTCGATCTCAAGATTGACCTCTGCGCCCGGCACCAGCTGGCCGAGCGTGGTCACTTCGCCGGTGTGCGGGATGATGTTCAGCCCGAAATGGACCGTGCCATCGCTCTGGTCCTCGACAGAGTTGACCGTCAGCGAGACGCCGTCGACCGTGATCGAGCCTTTGGCGGCGATATAGGGGGCGATTGCTTGCGGGGCGGCGATGGTGAGGCGGGTGGAACCGCCTTCCTCGGCGCGGGCCGCCACATTGCCGACCGCATCGACATGGCCGGTGACGATATGGCCGCCCAGTTCATCGCCCATCTTCAGCGCCGGCTCGAGATTGAGCCTGCGATCCAGTTCCCACATGCCAGGCACGGTGCGGGCCAGCGTTTCGGCCGAGGCATCGACCGCGAACCAGGCGTCGCCCGCAACCCCGCCGCGTTCCACGACCGTCAGGCAGACGCCTGAACAGGCAATCGAGGCGCCGATGGCGATCTTGTCGGGATCGAACGGGCAGGCAATGACGGCGCGCAGATCGCCGCGCTGGTCAGCTTCGCGAATGGTGCCGATGGCGGTGACAATTCCGGTAAACATCAGTGCCTTTCCTGGGGCGGCCCTATGGCCTCGCCCGGTCATAGACTTCCAGCGTGTCGCTGCCAAGCTGGCGCCGGTCGGCGAGCGTCCAGCGCCCATGCGCCGCGTCCAGAGAAACCAGCCCGATGTCGCCGATCGCGCGGTGGCCATCGCCCAGCAGGATCGGCGCGCGATAGAGCAGCAGCCGGTCGACCCGGTCGGCGGCAAGAAAGGCCGCAGCCGCACCCGCGCCGCCTTCGACGAAGAGATATTGCACATCTGCCATCTCGGATATCGCCACGGGCGAGGGCAGGGCGTTCCATCCCTCAGGTGCATTGCCTCGGGTCAGCACCCACCGCGCGGGGCTGCGGTCCTCAAGTCCGGGGAGACGCACATCGAGCCGGGGCACGTCGGCCCTCAGTGTGCCGCCGCCGATCAGGATCGCATCGGCCCGGGCCCGTTCGCAATGGACATGGGCGCGGGCTGCGGCACAGGTGATCCATTGGCTGGAGCCGTCGGCCAAGGCGATGCAGCCGTCGAGCGACATGGCGAGTTTCAGGGTCACATGCGGCCGGTCTGCCTGCCGACGCATCAGATAGCCTTCGAGGCTCCGCTCGCAGGCAGCATTGGGCACCAGTCTGGCCGGGATTCCGGCGGCCGCGATCCGCGCGATCCCCTTACCGGCCGTACGGGCATCCGGATCGCCGACGCCGATGACGACATCCGCCAGACCCGAGTCGGCAACGAGATCGGCGCAGGCGGGCCCGCGTGCGCTCTGGTGGGCGCAGGGTTCGAGCGTAACATACAGCGTCGCCCCGTGCGCGGCGGCCCCGGCCATCGCCAGTGCTTGGGCCTCGGCATGAGGGCGACCGCCTTCGCGCGTCCAGCCGCGTCCGACGATCACGCCATGCCTGACGATGATCGCGCCGACGGCGGGATTGGGTCGGCTTAGCGGCCTCGCCCGGTCTGCCAGCCGCGCGGCTGCATCGAGCCAGTCGCGATCAGTTCTGCCCGCGAGCATCCGGCGGGTTCTTCGGTGCGGGGAGGTTTGCAGCACTGGCCCCGGAATCGCTGGCCCTGGCTTCGGCAGCGCGTTCCGCCGCGGCTTCGCGCTCGATCTTGTCGACATCCATGCCGGACATCCGCCCGAGCGTCCGGTAGACTTCCCTCACCTTGCGATCGCCTTCGGCCTGCTGTGCGGCCAGCTCGTCCTTGTGCTTCTGGTTGGCGATGTTTGAGGCGATGATTTCCTCGCGGGTCCGGTCAGGGGAGAAGGTCGTGATGTAGGTAATCTCGGGCGCGCGGGGCGGGGCGATAAAATCGTCCCATAGCGCGGAAAAGGTGACAATTGTCGCTGCCGCAGCCAGCAGGAGGATCTGCAGGCGGTAAGGACGGGGACGCGCCAGTTCCTGCACGAAATCCTTGAGTCCGGGGACAGGGTTGAGCAGTTCGAGCAATTTCATCGTGCCGCTCAATAGTCGCTCGCGCGCGCCACCGCCAGCGTTTCAGCCAAAATGCGCATAGAGACCGCGGCCTTCGCGCCTCAGCCAGCGGTTGGCCTGCGCCAGATTGCCTTCGAACAGCGCAGCGAGGGTGGCATGGAAGGCCTTGCCGTGATCGAAATGGAGGAGATGGGCGACTTCATGCGCCACCACCGAACGGCGGACGGCATCCGGCGCCTGCACCAGCCGCCAGTTGATCCGGATCGTGCCGGTTCCCGAACAGCTGCCCCAGCGTCGCTGCGCCCGCGACAGTGAGAGGGCCGGAACGGCCACACCTGCCCTCGCGCAGTAATCGGCAATATCCGCCGCAAACAGCGCCAGCGCTTCCACCTCCAGCCAGCGCTTCAACCGTCCGGGCAGGCTGTGCGCCGGGCCGCCGATGCGAAGTTCGCCCGCTTCGACCAGTGGCTTGCGCGGTGCCTGCGCGCTCCAGGTCAGTCTCAGCTCCCGGCCACGATAGCGGATCGTGCCGTCCGGGGTCGGGGGCAGGATCTGCGGAATCGCCGCAAGCTGCCCCGCCAGCCAGTCGGCGCGCGAACGGGCAAAGGCCAGCGCTTCGGCAGCGCGGCCCCATTGCGGCAGGGTGACACGCGCTTCGCTGCCGTCGGGGGCCAGCCGCAGCGTCATCCGGGTAGCGCGCGGATGGCGGCGGATCACCAGCGGCAGCTGGCGATCGCCAAGCGCAATGACCGGCGGCTCAGCCTTGCGTCGCAGCCAGTCGATCATCGCCGCTCCAGCGTGGGTTCGCCGATGATGTGGTGTTCGAGCGGACCGGCCTTGTCCTCGCTCACGACCCTTCCGGCCACGGAGAAACCCGCCTGCCGGACGGAGTCGCGATTCCCGCTCAGCAGGTAATGCCAATCGGGCAGCGGCTGGCCTTCGGCGCGCAGGCGATAGGCGCAACTGGATGGCAGCCAGTTGACCTGGTGGACATTGCGCGGGGTCAGCCGCATGCAATCGGGCACGAAGGCCTTGCGGTTGCGATAATCCTTGCAGCGTGCGGTGCCGATATCGAGCAGGCGGCAGGCGACATTGGTGTGGACGATCGCACCGGTATCCTCGTCTTCCAGCTTGTGGAGGCAGCACTGCCCGCAGCCATCGCACAAGGCTTCCCACTCGGCGCGGGTCAGCCGTTCGAGCGGGAGCTCCCAGAAGCGGGTTCTCAATGCGTCCATCTGGCCAGTTCCGCCGCCACCGCCTGTGGCCCGACATCGACCGGCAGCAGCGCGATCGGTTCGCCCTTGCGGCCCATCAGATAGGCGGCGCGGCTGTGGTCCATCAGATAGCCGCCGCCGCCGGGCGCAACCTTGCCCCTAGCATAATAGGCCGAAAACGCCTTCGCCGCTTGCGCCACTTGTTCGGGCGTGCCGGTGAGGCCGAGCAGGTCCTTCGAGAAGGCGCTGGTGAATTCCCCGATCACCTGCGGCGTGTCGCGTTCAGGGTCGATCGAGATGAAGATCGGCTGGACCTGCTTCGCCAGCTCCGGCTTGGCCTTGGCGAACAGCGCATAGCCCTGCATCATCCGCTGGACATCCAGCGGGCAGACATCGGGACAATAGGCGTAGCCAAAATAGACGATCCGGTAGCGCCCGTCGAAATCGTTCCAGCGCACGGTCCGGCCCTTGCTGTCGCTCAGCGTGAATGGCCCACCGATGGTGGCACCGGCCAGCGGCGGCTTTTCCGGCGGGGTTGCAGCGGAACAGGCCGCGAGTGACAAGGTGACGGCTGCGATCAAATGCTTCAACATGGCGCGCCGGTTCATGCTCTGCTAACCCGGAATCGGCAAGGGCCGAGTCACGCTATTGGCCAGTAATAGAGGAGATCGCACGGTGCTCAGGGGCAAGTCTTGGATCGGAATGGTGCTGGCAGTGCTGGCGGGGGCGATGATGCTCGCCAGCCCGGCGCAGGCACAATTTTCCGACGGGTACAAGTTCCTCGAGGCAGTGAAGAAGAAGGACGGCGGCAAGGTCACCGAACTTCTGAACGAGCCGGGCAGCACCGTGATCAACGCTCGTGATCTCGTCACCGGGGAAAGTGCGCTGCACCTGGTCACTGCGCGGCGGGACGATACGTGGATCCGCTTTCTCGTGTCCAGGGGTGCCAATCCCAACGCGCGCGACAAGAAAGGTGTGACGCCGCTGGTGATCGCCTCGCAGCTTGGCTTCATCGAGGGGGTGGATGCCCTGATCGAGGCGGGCGCGCGGGTGGACGAAGCCAATGATGCAGGCGAAACGCCGCTGATGTCGGCTGTTCACCGCCGCGACATCGCCATGATGCGGATCCTGCTGAAAGCGGGTGCCGATCCCGAACGCAGCGACAATTCCGGCCGCTCGGCCCGCGATTACGCGGCGCTGGACGGGAACGGACTGGTGGCGGAGATCGACAAGAACGCCAAGCCCAAGGCGCAGCGGGCCGGTGCGGCGGTCTATGGGCCGTCCTTCTGACATGGCCAGTCGCGCCGACCTGACGCTTGACGAAATCCGCGTGGTGCTCGGCCCGGGGATCGCCGAAGCTGCGGTGTTCGATGGCTGGAGCGAAACCGCCATCAACGTGGCGGCTGCGGCGGAAGGGATCGACCCCGCTGTCGCCCGGCTCGCCTTTCCCGCTGGCGCGATGGACATGATCGCGGGCTGGATTGCCAGCATCGACCTGGCGATGGAACAGGCCCTGCCTGCCGCCAGCCTTTCCGCCCTTTCGGTGCGGGAGCGGATTCGCAGCCTCGTGCGGTTCCGGCTCGACGCGCTCACCGGCAGGGAAGAAGCGCTGCGCAGGGCGCTGGCGATCATGGCGATGCCGCAGAACTGCAAGCGCGCGCTGACGCTCGGCTGGGCCGGAGCGGACCGGATGTGGCGGTTGGCGGGCGATGAAGCCACCGATTTCAGCCATTACACCCGCCGAGCGATTCTCGCCGGGGTCTATGCGGCCACGCTCACCGTGTTCGTTGACGACACGAGCGAGGGCAAGGCGGAGACTCGCGCCTTCCTCGATCGCCGGATCGCCGGGGTGATCCGCTTCGAAAAGGCCAAGGCGCAATTGCTGCGGCCAAAATCCCGTGAATCGGCGGACGAACATTTCAGCATGGCCCGCTTTCTCGGGCGCCTGCGCTATCCGGCGCGCTGATTGGTCCGCATTACTGCGAACCAGTTGCAATTAGCCTTTCGATCTGGCAGCGTGAATCCCATGACATCCGCCAGCATGACCCTGGAAAATCTGCCGGTCGGGCAACGCGCCCGAATCACTGCCGTCGACTGGAGCCTGCTGGCCCCGGACGAAGGGCAGCGGTTGCGCGCATTGGGGCTGGATGAAGGCGCGCGGGTGGCGGTTTCGCATCGCGGCGTGCTGGGCGGGCGCGATCCGCTGGCGGTGATGGTCGGGCGGATGCAGGTGGCGCTGCGCCGTGCCCATGCCAGGGCCATGACGGTGGAGCCGGTATGAGCCACGGTGCATCGCTCCTGCCGCCTTGTGACGCGGGTCAACCGGCTGGTGCATGGTTAGTGCAGCGTCGTGCAGCCTTATGAGCCGGTTGCGCATCGCCGCGCTGGTCGGCAATCCCAATGCAGGAAAAAGTGCCCTTTTCAATGCCTTGACTGGTGCGCGCCAGAAGATCGCCAATTATCCGGGCGTGACGGTGGAGCGCAAGGCCGGACGGCTGGTGCTGCCCTCGGGCGAGCCGATGGAACTGATCGACCTGCCCGGCAGTTATGGCTTCACCACCACCAGCCCGGACGAGGAAGTAACCCGCAAGGTCGTCCATGGCGAGTTCCCGGGCGAGGCTGCGCCGGACGTTCTGGTGGTGGTGCTGGATGCTTCGAACCTGGAGCAACATCTTGTTTTTGCACAGGAAGTTATTGAACTGGGGCGGCCCACGGTGGTCGCGCTCAACATGGTCGACCTCGCCGAGCGGGACGGGCTGGTGCTCGATGCGCAGGCGCTGGAACAGTCGCTCGGCGTCCCGGTGATCGAGACGGTGGCAGTGCGCCGCCGGGGCCTGCCCGAGCTGAACGCAGCGATCATGGCGGCGGAAGCAAGAGTGGTTGAAGGGTGCACAGATGCGCACAGACCGCACATAACCCTGCCTGAACGGCGTCTGGAAGCGCACAGCATCGCCCAGGCCGCGATCCTGTCCGAAAGCGCGAAGCACCGCCTCCATTCCCGGCTCGACAAGGTGCTGCTGCACCCCTGGATCGGCCCGGTCATCCTTTTCGCGCTGCTGTTCGTGGTATTCCAGGCGGTGTTCGCCGGGGCGGCGCCGTTTGCCGATGCGCTGGAAGGCGGGGTCGGGGCGATTTCCGCGCTGGTCTCGCGCTTCATGGCGCCGGGCCTGCTCCGCGACCTGATGACCGAGGGCGTGCTGGCCGGGGTCGGATCGGTCGTGGTGTTCCTGCCGCAGATCGTGATCCTGTTCGCTTTTATCCTGGCGATGGAGGCATCGGGCTACATGGCCCGCGCCGCCTTCCTGATGGACCGGATGATGGCCGGGGTCGGCCTTTCCGGCCGCAGCTTCATCCCGCTGCTGTCGAGCTTCGCCTGCGCCATTCCGGGCATCATGGCGACCCGCAGCATTGCCGATCCCAAGGACCGGCTGACCACCATCCTGATCGCGCCCTTGATGACCTGTTCGGCCCGGTTGCCGGTCTATGCAGTGATCATCGGCGCCTTCATTCCCGATCGCACCGTGGGCGGGGGCGTCGGCTTGCAGGGGCTGGTGCTGTTCGCGCTCTATGTCGCGGGTATCGTGGGGGCGATGGTGGTGGCTCTGGTCTTGCGCAGTTCGCTGACCAAGGGCGCGGCCAGCGGGTTCATCATGGAATTGCCGAAATACCAGATGCCGCGCCTGTCGGACCTGCTGATCGGCCTGTGGCAGCGCGCCTGGGTGTTCCTGCGCAGGGCGGGCACGATCATCTTCACGGTCACGGTGGCGCTGTGGCTGTTGCTGAATTTCCCCCGCGCCGCGCCGGGCGAGGACCAGGTCGATGCCAGCATCGCCGGGCATCTCGCCAATGGCCTTGCCGTGGTAGTCGAACCGATCGGTTTCAACCGCGAGATCGCGCTGTCGCTGATCCCGGCGATGGCCGCGCGCGAAGTGGCGGTATCCTCGCTCGCCACGACCTATGCGGTGGCGGCGGACAATGATGATCAGGCAGCGCTGGCCCTGCGCGACCAGCTGGCCGGGCGCTGGAGCCTGCCGACCGCGCTGGCCTTCCTCGCCTGGTTCGTGTTTGCGCCGCAGTGCCTTTCGACCATCGCGGTGGCACGGCGGGAAACAAACGGGTGGAAATGGCCCGCCTTCATGTTGCTCTACCTGTTCGCTTTGGCCTACGTCTTTGCCGGAATCACCTATTGGAGCGCGGTGGCGCTCGGACTTTAATCCGCGAGAGGGCAAGCATGGCAGGCAGCGTCAACAAGGTCATCCTGATCGGCAATCTGGGGCAGGACCCGGAGGTCAAGAGCTTCCAGAACGGCGGACGGATCTGCAACCTGCGGATCGCCACCAGCGAAAGCTGGAAGGACAAGAACAGCGGCGAAAAGAAGGAGCGGACCGAGTGGCACACCGTGGTGCTCCAGTCCGATGGCCTCGTCGGCGTGGCCGAACGTTATCTGCGCAAGGGCAGCAAGGTCTATATCGAAGGCCAGCTGCGCACCCGCAAATGGCAGGATGCCTCGGGCAATGACCGCTATTCGACCGAAGTATCGGTTGGCGGCAACCAGGGCGTTCTGACCATGCTGGATGGCGCGCCCGGCGGCGGTTCGGGCGGCGGCGGCAGTCGTAGCGGCGGCTGGAACGAGGGTGGCTCCGGCGGCAGTTCCGGTTCAGGCGGGTCCTCGGGCGGCGGCTGGAACCAGGGTGGCGGCGGCTCGACGGGCGGCAGCTCCGGCGGCGGATCGCCCGCAGGCGGCTTCGCCGACGATCTGGATGACGATATTCCGTTTTGAGGATTGGCGGCCCGGTCGAACCTTATTTGCGAGGCTTGAGCGCCGCCAGCGCTGCAAACGGCCCCGTCGCACCCTCATCCAGCAGTCCAGCTTCCTTGCGCACCCGATCGGCCTCCGGGCCGAACGCGAAGGGGTCGATCGCCAGCGCCAGGCTTTGCGCCACTTCCTCGCCCAGATCGAATGATCCGCCGGTGAATTCGATCTCGTCGCAATCCTCCACATCCAGTTCGACTTCCTCGTCGGGCGCGCGCTGACGGGCGGGCACGAAGCGCAGGGCCAGTGGGACGTCGATGCTGACCGGGAACGGCTCGCCCGAGACGGCGCATGTCTGGACGATGGCCGCCCGAAGCCGCCCGGTGGCGGTGATTGCAACGCCGATGGTATCCAGCGCGATCTCTGCTTCCAGCCGGTCGACCGACATCAGCGCGAAACGGCGGGCCAGCGCGGCCCGTTCATCGGGAGTCGCCTCGATCCGGCGCAGGTTGCTGCCCATGCGGCTGACATCGACGATCCGCGACAGCTCCGGCGGCGGGAGATCGGGCGCGTTCACCGGGGAATGATCCCGTCGAGCAGCGCCTCCGCTTCGAGCGCCGCCAACTGGCTGGCCAGCAACCGCAGTGCCCCGGCCACGCCTTCGGGCGAAGCGCCCTCGGTCAGGCTGACATTGCGCGCCACGGCTTGCGCCAGTTCGGCTTCGCTGCCGTTTGCGCTGGCCGCCAGCCCCTCGCGATAGGCGCCCAGCCTGCCGCCCAGCACGCTCATCAGCTTGCCGATATGCTTGCCCACCACCACGTCGCCCACGCCGCTTTCGCGCAGCTGGCCGTCCATGTCATCGACGAACAATTCGGTGAGATGGGCGGAATGCCTGAGCAGGATCGCCTCCCGCTCCATCCGCAGCAAGACCACGGCGAGGACGGCGGTGATCATGTCGAACCGCCCGGCCACACTGTCGGCCACGCCATGATCGGCATACCAGCCGCGCTCGCGGGCGATTTCCACAGTCCGGTGCCACAGTGGGCGCAATGCCTCGCGCGGGTCGGGTTTCGGGCGAAACAGGCGGGAAAGGAGGCTCATGGGGGGTGCTGCGCGGTCCTGGTAAAGCGGGAATTCAGGTGGCGTGGTCCAAGCGCCATTGCGCGCGCGGCCCATGCGGCTTAAGGCTCGCGCCGGATATAGGAGCGATTGCTGGCAAGGCAATCACTCTTGATGGCTGGAACAAGAAGGACGGTGGCAATGAAGGCCAGTGCTGTGATCGGGGCAGGTGCGCTGCTGGTGCTGACGGGGTTCGCCTCGGGCTGCACCACGATCAAGGAAAAGCGCGGCTACATTGTCGAGGAGACGCTGGTCCAGGCGGTCCAGCCGGGTCTCGACAACAAGAAGTCGGTGGAACGCACGCTCGGCCGTCCCAGCTTCACCAGCGTCTATGGCGATGAAAGCTGGTATTATGTCTCCAGCATGACCGCCCGCAAACCGTTCCGGTCCCCCAAGATCAAGCAGCATGACGTGCTGGCGGTCAATTTCGACAAGGCCGGCAATGTCGTCTCGATCGAGCGCAGCGGGCTCGACAAGGTGGTCAAGCTCGATCCCGATGGCGACAAGACCCCGACGCTTGGCCGTGACAGCAACTTCTTCAAGGATCTGTTCGGCAATATCGGCGCGGTTGGTGTCGGTGGGGCCGGGGCAGGCGGCGGCGGCGCGCCCGGCGGCTGACGCTTGAACCGGCGCACAAGCTCTCCCATATCGCCAGCATGAACGACAGCAATGCGAGCCACGGGCTGATCCAGTGGCACGGCACCACCATCATCGGCGTGAAGAAGGGCGGCAGGACCGTCATCGCCGGCGATGGCCAGGTTTCCATGGGCAACACGGTGATGAAGCCGAATGCGCGCAAGGTTCGCCGCATCGGAGAAGGTGGCAAGGTGATCGGCGGATTCGCCGGGGCCACCGCCGATGCCTTCACCCTGTTCGACCGGCTGGAAAAGAAGCTGGAGCAATATCGCGGCCAGTTGCTGCGCGCGGCGGTGGAACTGGCCAAGGACTGGCGGACCGACAAATATCTCCGCAATCTGGAAGCGCTGATGATCGTGGCCGATGCAGAGGTGCTGCTGGTGCTGACCGGCAATGGCGATGTGCTGGAACCTGAAGGCGGGCCCGATGCGCAGATCGCCGCGATCGGTTCTGGCGGGAATTACGCGCTGGCCGCCGCCCGCGCGCTTGACGCCTATGAGGCTGATCCCGAAGTGATCGCGCGCAAGGCGATGCAGGTGGCAGCCGATATCTGCGTCTTCACCAATGACCGCGTGACGCTCGAAACGATCTGAGCCCTGACATGACCGACAACTTGACCCCGAAGGCGATCGTCGCCGCGCTCGACGAGCATATCATTGGCCAGCAGGATGCCAAGCGCGCGGTCGCCGTGGCGCTGCGCAATCGCTGGCGGCGGCAACGGCTCAGCCCCGAACTGCGCGACGAGGTCACGCCCAAGAACATCCTGATGATCGGCCCCACCGGCTGCGGCAAGACCGAGATCAGCCGGCGGCTGGCCCGGCTGGCCGAAGCGCCCTTCGTCAAGGTCGAGGCGACCAAGTTCACCGAGGTCGGCTATGTTGGCCGCGATGTCGAACAGATCGCCCGCGACCTGGTGGAGGAAGCGATCCGGCTGGAGAAGGAGCGCCGCCGCGAATCCGTGCGCGAAGCCGCGTCCAAGGCGGCGATGGAGCGGCTGCTCAACGCGCTGTGTGGCGAAAGCGCCTCTGCCGCCACCCGCGAGAGTTTCCGCCAGCGCATCGTCGAAAACGCGATGAACGAGGCCGAGGTGGAAATCGAGGTGGAGGACAGCCCTTCGTTGCCGATGGATATCCCGGGCATGGGCGGGGGGATCGGCATGATCAACCTGTCCGACATGATGGGCAAGGCCCTCGGCCGCCAGGCGACGAAGCGGCGCAAGCTGAAAGTCCCTGACGCCTGGGACAAGCTGGTCGATGAAGAAGCGGAAAAGCGCATGGACCATGATGACGTGGCCCGCGTCGCGCTGGCCAATGCCGAAGCCAACGGGATCGTCTTCCTCGACGAGATCGACAAGATTGCGGTCAGCGACGTGCGCGGCGGCTCGGTCAGCCGCGAGGGCGTCCAGCGCGATCTGTTGCCGCTGATCGAGGGCACCACCGTATCCACCAAATACGGGCCGATGAAAACCGACCATGTGCTGTTCATCGCCAGCGGTGCGTTCCATGTCGCAAAGCCCAGCGACATGCTGCCCGAACTGCAGGGCCGCCTGCCGATCCGGGTGGAACTGCAGGCGCTGACCGAGGACGATTTCGTCGCGATCCTGTCCGACACGCGGGCCAATCTGGTCGCCCAGTACCGCGCGCTGATCGCCACCGAGGAGGTGACGCTGGATTTCACCCCGGGCGCGATCCGCGAAGTGGCAAGGATCGCCGCGCAGGTGAACGAGAGCGTCGAGAACATCGGTGCGCGGCGGCTCCAGACCGTGATGGAAAAGCTGCTGGAGGAACTGAGCTTCGAGGCCGAGGACCGCAGGGGCGAGACGATCACGGTCGATGCCGACTATGTGCGGGAACGGCTGGCCGATCTCGCCAGCGATTCCGACCTGTCGAAATATATCCTCTAGGCCCCGCGCATCCTGCCGGTTACCTTCCAGGCAACGGAGAAGGAGTGGCCGCAATGGGCATGCTGGATGGCAAGGCGGTGGTCATCACCGGCGCAGGGCAGGGGATCGGTGCGGCCTTTGCGCGCGGCGTGGCAGCGGAGGGGGCACGAGTTGTGGTCAACGACATCGCTGCCGGGCTGGCCGGGGATGTGGTAGCTTCCATCGAGGCGCTGGGCGGCACTGCCAGCGCCTGCATCGCCGATGTCACCCGCTGGGACGAGGCCAGCCGCCTTGTCGCCCATTGCATCGAACAATTCGGCCGGATCGACGGGCTGGTCAACAACGCCGGGCTGCACCATCTGGGCGAGTTGAAGGACTATGACCCTGCCGCCGCGCGGGCGCTGGTCGAGGTTAATGTGCTCGGGCCGATGAACTGCGCCGCCCATGCTGTAAAGCCGATGCTGGCGCAGCGTTCCGGCTCGATCGTCAATCTCGTTTCGGGCGCACACATGGGGCTGTCGGCGATGGGCGTCTATGGCGCGAGCAAGGGAGCAGTCGCTTCGATGGTCTATAGCTGGGCGGTCGAGCTGGCCGGCACGGGCGTGCGCGTCAACGGACTGTCGCCAATGGGGCTCACCAGAATGACCTACACCACCACAGCGCATTATTACGACGCCGAGACCCAGGCGAAATTCATCGCTCATACCCCGCCGCCCGAAGCCAATGCGCCCGTGCTGGAATATCTCCTGTCCGACCGGGCCAGCGCCATCAACGGCCAGATCGTGCGGATCGACCAGGGCGATCTCCAGCTCTGCACCCACCCGGCGCTGCTGATCCCGGCGATCCACCGCGACAACTGGACTGCCGAAGCGGTGGCCGAAGCCTTCGAGCGCGACCTGGCGCAGCGGCAGGTTCCCTGCGGCATCTGGGCAATGGAGAACCTGCCGGTGCAAAACCGGGGCGGGTTCTGGGACAAGCTACAGGATTGAGCGGCGAAGGGCTCAGGCAAAGACCTCTGACTCTGCCGCGTCATACTCAGGCCCGAAATATCGCAGCAGCGGTCCGCGCAATAACAGAACCGCGAGCCCTGCGCCGCCGACGATGGCCGTATTGATTAGCCAGAAGGTAGTGGGGGTCATCACTTCGTACCAGCCACCCATATAGCCGCTGAGCAGGCTGGCGGCAGCGACAGCCAGCGCATCGATGCCCAGCATCGTCCCGCGATAGGCGGCGGGTGCCCGCGACGCGAACAGCGTTTCCATCACCGGCGAGAAATAAACCGCGCCAAGGTTCGAGATCAGGTGGAACATGACCGGCCAGAGCAGCGGCGCGCGTCCGGCACTGTTCGCCACCAGCGGCGAGGCGGCTAGCCAGGCGACGCCGGCTGCGAAGATCACGCAGCCGATGCCCATCTTGGTGAAGATGTCCGGTTCGACTCCCTTCTTCGCCTGCCGCCGCCAGTACCAGATCACCAAAGGAATGAACATCGCCGGGGCGAGGCCATCGAGCGACTGCATCCATGGCACGGGCACTTCGAAAGTCCCGACTTTCAGGTCCACCCAGTCGCGCACCCACAGATTGTAGACGTTCCAGATCTGCGCCTGCGCGGTCCAGAAGCAGAGCGAAACCGGCCACATCATCAGCAATCCGCCGATATTGTGTCTTTCCCTCGCTGTCAGCTTGCCGCGGGCGATGGCCTGGCGCTTGGCTCCATCGACGGGAAGATGGCGCGATCCGTACAAATAGACCGCGAGGCCGATCAGCATGCCGAAGCCGGCTACGGCAAAGCCGGCATGCCAGCCATAATATTTGGCCACAGCCCCGGTGGCGAGCGGGGCAATGAAGGCACCGAAATTTATCACCAAGCTATAGACTTGGAATGCCTCTGCCAGGCGCCTGTCGCCATCGGCATAAAGTGACTTGATCTGGGCCTTGAGATTGCCGCGTAGCATCCCCGCGCCCAGGATCAGCAGCAACAGGGCAAGGAGGAAGCTTTCATCGAACGCCAAAGCAAAATGGCCCGAAGTCATCAGCAGCGCTCCGGTCGCGACGGCAAACCGGCGCGAGACAAAGCGATCTCCCAGCCACCCGCCGATCAATGGGAAGAAGGTGATCAGCGCAACATAAAGGCCGAAGGTCTGGGTCGCCAGCGCCTGGGGGGATAACGGTCCTGTGATGCCTTCCAGTACCTCGCGATATTTGGAAAAGCCGACGACATGCTCAATCCGCCCAGGGTTGAGCAACTCGCCCGCCATGTAGAGCACCAGCATGGCCTGCATGCCGTGGAAGGAAATTCGGTCCCACAATTCGGTGCCGTTCAGTACCCAAAAGCCCTTGGGGTGGCCGAAGCGGTCTTCCTGGCAATTTTCGAGGATGTCAGGCATCGCGGCGCTCTCACGGACAGGAGCCGCCTAGCTGCCGCCGATGCCGTCAGCGCGCAAGCCTATTCCGCCGCCTGTTCCAGATCGCTGCTTTCCGCCGCCTGCCTCGACCACATGTCGGCATAGAGCCCGTCGCGGCGCAGGAGGTCGGCGTGGGTGCCGCTTTCGGCCAGTCGGCCCTGGTCGAGCACGAGGATGGTGTCGGCATCGGCAATGGTCGAGAGCCGGTGCGCGATTGACAGGCTGGTGCGCCCGGTCGAGACGCGGTGCAAAGTGGCGAGGATTTCCTGTTCGGTGCGGGTGTCGAGCGCGCTGGTCGCTTCGTCCAGCAGCAGGATCGGCGGGTTCTTGACCAGCGTGCGGGCAATCGCCACGCGCTGCTTCTCCCCGCCTGACAGCTTCAGGCCACGCTCGCCCACCTGCGTTGAGAAACCTTTGGGCAGCGCTTCGATGAATGGCAGGATCGCGGCGTCGCGCGCGGCGGCGATCATCTCTGCCTCGCTGGAACCATCGCGGCCATAGGCGATATTGTAACCGATGGTGTCATTGAACAGCACCGAATCCTGCGGAACTATGCCCAGCGCCACACGCAGGGAGGTTTGCGTCACCTGCGCGATATCCTGCCCGTCGATCAGGATGCGTCCCTCCCACGGGTCGTAGAAGCGGAACAGCAACCGGCCGATGGTGGACTTGCCCGCGCCGGAAGGGCCGACGATCGCCACCTGGTGCCCGGCCGGCACTTCAAAGCTGAGGCCGTGGAGGATCGTCCGGTCGCGGTCATAGCCGAAGACGACATTGTCGAACGCCACCGTCGGGCGGCGGACCACCAGCGCCGGGGCACCGGGGACATCACGCACTTCAATATCGGTATCCATCAGCTTGAACATCTCGGCCATGTCGATCAGCCCCTGGCGGATGGTGCGATAGACCATCCCGAGCATGTCGAGCGGGCGGAACAGCTGGGTGAGGTAGGTGTTGACGAACACCACGTCTCCCACCGTCAGCCTGCCCTGCGACCAGCCCCAGACGGTATAGGCCATCGCGCCTGCCATCAGCAGGTTGACGATCGAAGCCTGCGCGATGTTGAGCAGGCCGAGGCTGTTTTCGCTTTTCACCGCCGCATCGGCATAGGCGCGGGTGGCCTGGGCATAGCGGGCCTGCTCGCGCTGTTCGGCGGCGAAATATTTGACTGTCTCGTAATTAAGCAGCGAATCGACCGCGCGCGACAATGCCTGCCCGTCCAGCCGGTTCATCCGTTCGCGCAGGGCATTGCGCCATTCGGTGATCCAGCGGGTGAGGGCGGCATAGACCACCACCGCCACAGCGGTTGCCATCACCAGCCCCCAGCCGAAGTTGAAATAGAAGATCGCCGCCACGGCGGTCAGCTCGATCGCGGTGGGGGCGATGTTGAACAGCATGAAATAGAGCATCGTGTCGATGCTCTTGGTCCCGCGCTCGATCACCTTGGTCACTTCGCCGGTGCGGCGGGCAAGGTGGAAGCGCAAGCTGAGGCGGTGGAGCCGGGCGAATACATCCTCGGCCAGCGCGCGGGTGGCGTCCTGCCCGACCCGCTCGAACACGATATTACGCATGTTGTCGAAGGCGACGCCGGTAAAGCGGCCCAGCGCATAGGCGAGGACGAAGGCCATCGCCAGCATCGCTGCGGGATGACCCTGGATGGTCATGGCGTCGATCGCCCACTTGTAAGAATATGGCAGCAACAACGTCACCGCCTTGCCGAGAAGCACCAGCACCACCGCCACCACGATCCGCCGTTTCAGGTCGGTCCGTCCCTGCGGCCAGAGATAGGGCAGGAACCGCCGCAGCGTCTGCCAGCCGTCGGCTCGGCTGATCGTTCGTCCATCGCTTGTATCAGGTGGCATTGCGCCCATGTGGCGCTTTGCCGACGCTTCGGCAATGGGTGCGTTGTACTTACCCGTGCGATCCGGTTGCGGCCAGGCGGCGGCGCATCGGGCCGACGATGTGCAGGGCCATGCCAATCAGGTCTTCGCGGGCGGGGTGACGCAGCACGATGATCCCCAGCAGCCAGACCATGCCCGACAGCGTTCCGGCCACCGCCAGCCCGCTGAATCCCAGCGTATCCTCGCTGCGCCAGCTATGGATCGCCCACAGCGCGGGCGTGATGGTCAGCAGTGCCAGTAACGCACTGCGCAGATATATTGCGCCCATCGCCCTCCACGCAAAGCCGACGATCCGCTGCAACCAGGCGGCGTAAAGCAGGAACCACAGCAGACCATAGAGAATGCGCGAGGTCGCCGCTTCATGCAGCCCGAAATGGGCCGCGGCCACAAGCGTTCCGACCGACAGCGCGGTGTCGATCAGGTTGCGGGCCAGCAGCGCGCGCATCCGCCCCAGCAGGATCGGCAGGTCGATATGCAGTGGCAGGGCGATGAAGCAAATCTCGGCCAACGCCACGCAGGCGAGCAGCGGCGCAGCCCCCCCCAACTCGGGCCATAGAGTAATAGGACCACCGGTTTTGCCAGAACCGCCAGCAGCGCCATAGCTGGCCAGACCATCGCGCCATGGATCGCCACGACCCGCTGGTAATAGGGGCCGAGAGCCTTGCCCTCGTCGCGCAGGCGGGCGAAGGCCGGGTAGTAGATTCCGCCGATCGCACCCATCACCAGCAGGTGGAACTGCGTCGCCAGGCCCGCACCCCGGCTGTAGAGCCCGGTTGCGGCCATGCCGAGCAGGCGGCCGATCACCATGTCCTGCGATCGCACCCCGACTGACCCCGATATATAGATCAGCGAACTGGCCGAACCGAACGACAATATGCCCCTCAGCCCCTCCGCCCGGAGAGGCCAGGGCAGCGGGGTCGGGCGGAGCAGCTGTGCCACCATCGCCCGCACTGCCGAGGCGCCGAGCATGGCCCAAGCCAGCGACTCAGCCGACCAGCCCGCCCAGGCCAGCCCGATCGCAAGCGCCGCATTGGCAGCAGCATAGGCCAGGTTGATGACGAAGTCGCTGCGGAAATCCATGGCGCGGACGAGCAGCGCGTTTGGCACCACGCTCCACGGCACGAACAGATAGGACGCGGCGATCACCAACAGGATCGGGCCGAGCCGCGGTTCGCCATAGAAATGCGCGACAGGCCAGGCGATCCCGGCGATGATCCCGGCGAGCGCGAAGGAGAAGCTGACTGCCACAACCGAACAGCCCCGGATCGTTTCCGCGTCCATCTGCGGATGACCGGCGATATAGCGGGTCAGGCCGAAGTCCTGCAGCACTGCCAGCAGCATCGCCGTCGCCAACGCGACCGAGAACAGGCCGACCTCTTCCGGTGCCAGAAAGTAGCGTGAGATGATCACGGAGGTGATGAACTGGAGCACGAACTGGCTGTAGCGGCCAGACATCGCCCACAGCGCGGCGGTCTTGACGCTGGTCGTCCCGCGTCCGGCGGGCTGTGGGCTGTCGGGCTGGAGGGCTTGCGTATCGGTCATGGCGCGGGGCTCAGCCCGGCAGCGCCAGCGTTGCTGCAAGTCTGGCCGCACGGCCCGGCTCGCCGATCTTGAGCAGGCGTCCGACTGTGCGCCACATGCCTTCGCGGCAACCGCCTTCGCGGATGTGGTGCAGGATCAGGTCGAAGCCATTGTCGCGCAATCCATGGGTCGAATAGAGCAGGCCGGGTGCAACCCGCGCTCGCACCCAGTGCGCCACGCCCTCGCGGCCGAACAGCGCGTCGAGTTGGTCGATCGGGGGAAGCGCGGCAATATGCTCGGTCGGATCCAGCCGTCCGGCGCAGCGTTCGCGGTAGGCCAGCATCGCCACCGCAGCGCCGATCTGCTGCTCGGTCGAATGTCGGCTGGAAACCTGGCTCTCGTAATGACGATAGCGCATCAGTCGCTCGGGCAGATTGGCGATCCGGGTGACGGTGGCCAGCCGCAGCCACAAGTCGTAATCCTCGCAATGGCGGAAGGCGGCATGATAGCCGCCTGCTGCCCGGACAATCTCGCGGCGGAACATCACCGAAGGATGGCACAGCAGCGGCTCGCTCCGTTCGATTGCCCGGAGAAAGCCCTCGTGGTCGAGCGGATGATCGAGGCCCTTGATTGGATAGGGATCGCCATTCTCCCCGATATCCTCGGTCCAGCAGCCAACTACGCCGTGATCGGGATGCGTCTCGAGAAACGCAATCTGGCGGGCAAACCGCTCGGGCTTGCAGATGTCATCGGCATCCATCCGCGCGATAAGCGGCGCACGGGCTTCATCGATCAGCTGGTTGAGGCTGACGATCAGTCCCCGGTTCTCGCGGATGATCGGGCGGATGCGGGAATCGTGCGCGGCATATGTCTCGATGATGCCGCGGCTATCGTCGGTGGAGCCG
This sequence comes from Erythrobacteraceae bacterium, assembly GCA_947479055.1. Taxonomy (GTDB): domain Bacteria; phylum Pseudomonadota; class Alphaproteobacteria; order Sphingomonadales; family Sphingomonadaceae; genus CANJYE01. Next base: position 944 of record CANJYE010000049.1, on the reverse strand, counting down.
TCGTCGAGCACCAGCAACTCAAAATCGTCGAAGCTCTGGTCGAGCACGCTCCCGATGGCCTCATCGAGGAAGCGTTCGCCATTATAGACGCTCATCGCGACAGAGATCGCAGGTCCGTTCATGGAATTCGTGTCTCTACCCTTGTGCGATCGTCCAGGCCCGTCAGGCAAGGGTTGCCGTAGCAAGACAGGGTAAACAAAGGGTGAGGGAAGAGGGGTATGGCTCTCTGCAGAGGGAGTTGAGCAGGATATAAGGCAAATGCAGCAAGCTCAGGATACAAATGGTCGCTGAATTCCCCTGCGAACCCCCATCAGGGCGCGTGATTCGGCCTCAAATCTCTCTAATCGCTGGGCCGGCGCGTTGAAAACGGCAGATTTCGGCCGTTTTACGCCAATTTGAAATTAATTGGAAAAAGGCGTTGACCGACTCAGGAACCGCCCATATATGGCCCTCACCGACGCGGCGCTGCCGGCACTTACCGGCTCAGACGCTTCGGTCGCCAACATAGACGGACAGCATGTCCCCCGAATCAAAATCGGGGAACAATGGTTGTCCGCCTCGTTTTGTCGGTGGCTCTTTGACATTGTTGGTTTTAGATGAAGGGACATGTGGGCGACGGCGCCTGCTCCCGGGGCTTCAGGGCTCGGGGTGGCAGTTTAAATTAGTCGTTACCCGATAGTCACCGAAGAGGTTCGCCTCGACGGATAATGGCTTACATGTCCTAACGTAACCATACGTTTAGACAAGTGCAGGGTAATTGACCCCTGAATTCATTTTACGTCAGATGGCAGGCTTCGGCCTGTGCTGTTGTGAGATGGGACACAAACTTGAGAGTTTGATCCTGGCTCAGAACGAACGCTGGCGGCATGCCTAACACATGCAAGTCGAACGAGACCTTCGGGTCTAGTGGCGCACGGGTGCGTAACGCGTGGGAATCTGCCCTT
>CANJYE010000048.1 GCA_947479055.1 Erythrobacteraceae bacterium | reverse complement strand
GTCGAAATCGACCCGCAAATCCCCCGTTCCGCTTTCACCCGACAGGTGCGTCATCAAATCCGCCCTCACGTCCGTCTATTACACTGATATACCTACACTATCCTCCCAGAATTGCCAGATTATCTCGCGTCCATCTGGGGAATATGGGTTTATTGGTCCGCTCACAAGGGCCGGAAAGATGCCGAACCGCTTGTGCGCTTCTTGCGCAAGGCCCTCATTCCATCAGCCAATCGCTCCAAACCGTTGGTTCGTGCCCCGGATGCCCAGACCAAATTACGGCTGATCTTGAACGACGACTACCTTGAGGGTCCGGTGACGCAGGAGACTATCCATGACGCGCTCATGCGAGTGGGCAACAGAGACTTCATGATTATCGAGTCAGGCCCACAGGACTACCTGCAAACCGCTTCCCGCGATGAAGGATACATCTTGGAGGTCCGCAAAGGCGGTCCCGGCAAACATTATCAAGCAGTCCGGAATGGAAGGGAAACTGACGCCCCCGTGAAGTCGAACGACACCTTTACATTCGAGGAAATCAGTGAAGCGATGTCGGCATATCTCGCTGGCTCTTCAATGCCTGGATTCTTGCGATTGCAGCCGCTGGAGTTGCTGACTTAACAGGCCGTCCGCCGCCACTCGCAGGAACTTTCGTAAGTTAAGTCGGCTCCCCACAACAAGCCCGACTTACAAGCCCTTGGAGCTGCCGCCCGAAACCGGCCGTTCGTTCAACGCCAGAAACTTTTCGCACAACCCGATCAGGCCCAGGGTGCTGCAATGGGTGAGACTCCGCCTCCGCTTACAAGGACTTTCCTACACGGCCAAAGCCTGCCAGGCTGCTTGCGGCTCTTTCCATCGTCGAATATCCGCCCGCTCCAGCCGCGAAAATTCCGGCAGAGTGTCACCTTGTCACCTCGCGGCAAGTCATCGAAATGAAAGATGATTTCAGGGAAGGTTGGGAGGACGCACTGTCACCTTTGTCACCCTGATGGCGGCTTCATGTGGCTAGCGGCTCGCCCCCGGCACCCATATCACGTCGCTTTCGCCCCGGTCGTTGAGAGTGCGGGCCAGCACGAAGAGATAGTCCGACAGCCGGTTGATATAGCTCAGCGCCGCCGGATTGACCGGTTCTGCGGCGGCGAGCGCCACCATCTCGCGTTCGGCCCGGCGGACACAGGCCCGGGCGACATGGACCCGCGCCGCCGCTTCGCTGCCGCCGGGGAGGACGAAGCTGGTCAGCGGCGCCAATGATTCGTTCTGGGCGTCGATCTGCTGTTCCAGCCAGCCGGTCTGGACCGTGACCATCCGCAGGACCATCGGCGACGGGGCAAAATCGCTGCCCGGTGTGGCGAGATCGGCGCCGAGATCGAACAGATCGTTCTGGATGCGGGCCAGTTCGGCGGCATGATCGCCCCCGGCCAGCGCCACCGCTGCAAGGCCCAGCGCGCTGTTGGCTTCATCGACCGCGCCGATCGCCGCCATCCGCGCCGCATGTTTGGGACAGCGCGAACCATCGACGAGACCGGTGGTCCCGTCATCGCCGGTGCGGGTGTAGATCTTGTTGAGCTTGACCAAGGGATTAGCGGCTGATCGCCAGCAGGATCACCACCACGATCACCGCCAGCGCCTGGTATTTGATGCGGGCGAACATCATCTGGTTCTGCCTGAGCTGCATCTCGCTCGGCCCGGCGGAGGGATCGCGCTCAAGGTCGAGCCGGGTGCTCTTCAGGAATGCGACAACGCCCCGAACGAGGCTGACGACGACCATGATCATCAGGATGACGATCACCGGGACAAAGATGTAGCTGCTGTTCATGCTGCCATGTTTACCCGGTCGCCCAGCGAAATGCCAGCAGGGAAGTCCCCGGCCCGCAGCGCGGCGGCCAGTGCCGGCCCATCCTCTCCGGCACGCCTGCGGTCGGCCAGCGAGGGCGAGCCGCGTCGCTTGGCCAGCTTGCGGCCCGTCGCGTCCACCAGCAGCGGATGATGATGCCAGCGCGGCACCGGCAGGCCCAGCAGGGCCTGCAACAGCCGGTGGACATGGCTGGCGGCGAACAGGTCCAGCCCCCGCGTGACCAGCGTCACCCCATCGGCGGCATCGTCCAGCGTGGCGGCCAGATGATAGCTGGCGGGCGCTTCCTTGCGCAGCAGAACGACATCGCCGAACTGCTCCGGCCGGGCCTGCTGGACACCGGCGATCGCATCCCCCCATTGCAGCGGCCCGCAGCGGGCGAGGGCGGCGGCGACATCCAGCCGCCAGGCGACGCCGTCGGTCGGGTCGATGTCCCGCCCCTTGCAGGTGCCGGGATAGACCGGCCCATCCGGCCCCGCCCGGTCGGCCGCCGCCGCGATTTCGGCGCGGGTGCAGCGGCAGGGATAGAGCAGGCCCATCGCCTTCAGCCGCTCGCCCGCGGCATGGTATGATGCCAGCCGCAGCGACTGTTGCGGCACCTCGTCCCACGCAAGGCCAAGCCAGGCCAGATCCGCGCGAAACTCCGCCGCCAGTTCGGGGCGGGAACGGGTCCCGTCGATATCCTCGATCCGCAGCAGGAAGCGCCCGCCCGCCGCGCGCGCCAGGTCATGCGCGACAATCGCCGCATAGGCATGGCCAAGGTGAAGCGGGCCATTGGGGCTCGGGGCGAAGCGGGTGCGCATGATTCATGCTTCTAGCTGTGCGGCCGGAAGCGGCAAGAAGCCTGTGGATTCCGGCGCGTCGGGCGATCGCGGTGATTGTCACGGGGTTGACGCTTTGGGGTGCAAATGCTCCCTTGCCTTCAGCAGCGAGAACGATTGATGTTCAAGGCCGAGTTGATCGATCAGGTAGCCCGCTTCCGCAGGTCGGAAGGAGACCCCGCTCGGGCCTTGACCAGCTGTCCGGCGCTGGTGCTCAATGCCGACTTCACCCCGCTGTCCTATTACCCGCTGAGCCTCTGGCCATGGCAGACCGCAATCAAGGCGGTGTTCCTCGAACGGGTCGATATCGTCGCCAGTTACGACCGGGAAGTGCATTCCCCGACGCTGGACATGAAAGTGCCGTCTGTGATCGCGCTGCGGCAATATGTCCGGCCCAGCGAGTTCCCGGCCTTCACCCGCTTCAACGTCTTCCTGCGCGACCGCTTTGCCTGCCAATATTGCGGTAGCCCGCACCACCTGACCTTCGATCACGTCGTTCCCCGTCGGCTCGGCGGCAAGACCACCTGGGAGAATGTCGCCACCGCCTGTGCGCCCTGCAACATGAAGAAGGGCGGACGCACGCCAGCGCAGGCACGGATGCCGCTGGCGGTGGAGCCGATTCGTCCGACCAGCTGGCAGTTGCAGGAACGCGGCCGCAGGTTCCCGCCCAACCACCTTCACGAAACCTGGCGCGACTGGCTGTATTGGGACGTTGAACTGGACACCTGAACCGGGGCGCAGCCGAATGCTACTTGGGCCTGATGGCCAGCGGCAACAGCGGGTGGAAACCCAGCCGGTTCTGCGCGAAGCCGGTGACATCGCTGCGCACCATCGACCAGCGGACCGGCGCACCGATCGGAATGAAGACATTGCTGGCCGTCAATTCAGCTTCGGCTTCGGCCAGCAAGGCAGCACTGGCCGCTTCGTCCGGCGCGCGCAGGGACTCGGCCACCCGGGCATCGGCTGCGGGCGAGCAGGGGCCTTGCCGCAGGCTGCAGTGAAACTGATTGAGGAACCAGCGGGCGTCGGCAATGCGCGCAACCCGATCAACCCAGACCAGATCCGCCGGTTGGCCGTCGGCCTTGCGGACCACCTGGATACCGATCGCGGCGAGATCGGCTCGCAGCCGGGCAAGGATCATAGTCGCGCCGGGCCCTGCAGGCAGGTCAATCGACAGCTCGACGTCCCGCGCCCCGCTGGCCTTGCGCCACGCCGCAACCCGGCGCCCGGCCTGGCGCCGCCGCTCATCCATCGAAAGGCCGGACCAACGCTCGCCAATGGTTCCCAAATCGCCCGGCAGACCCGGCGGGACAACTCTCGTGGTGGCGACCCAACCATCGATATTGAACGGCGCAATCAGTGCGTCCCGGTCAAGCACCATGGCAATGGCTTCCCGCCGGGAAGGATTCTCGAGAAAGCCGCGCGGCGCAACCACTTCCAGCCCGAGCAGGCCCTGCACCCCGTCCAGCATCACCGTCCGGCGCGAAAGCGGGCCCGTTGCGGCAAGCGGAAGATTTTCGATCTGGCCACCCAGGACGACATCCATCTCCCCGCTGGAAAAACGCTCAACTGCCTTTCCGGCTGAAAGTGCGGTCAGACGCAATTGCCTTGCCCGCATGTCCCAGCCTGGCTCGCTCGGCAGACCGCGCTGGTCGGGCCGAACAGGGGACAGGATCGCCACGCCATCCTGCCGGCGCAAGGTCATTACGCCGTTCGCCCTGCCCTTGCGGAACAGACCAAGCTCCGGCTGGGCCAGCAGCTGAAGAAATTGCGGCATGGGCGTGATGAGGCGAATCTCGACCACGCGCCCGGCCATCGCCCTAACATCCAAAATCCTGGCAAGATCGAGGCCGAGAGAGGTGCCCCGCAGGTCCTTAAGGGTTCGGCGCAAGGAATCCGTCACGGTCTGGCTGGTCAATGGACTGCCATCGGGCCAGTTCCGTTCGGAAATCCGGAAAAGGTAGCTGCGCCCGGCATCGGTAATGATCCAGCGTTCGGCCAGGCCCGGGACGACCTGCCCATCGGCATCAAACCCGACTAGCCCATCGGCGGTCGATGCGCGCAGATATTGGCCAGCATCGGACAGGCGCAGGCCCTTGGCGAACATCGTTTCAGGCGAGCCGATCACGGCCACATCGACGACCTCGTCGGCTCCATTGTCGCAGGAACTCAACAGAGCGGCGGCAAGAAATACGGCAATGGTTGCGTAACGGAGCGCCATGCCGGAGCTTTTAGAGCAATTTGGGAACAGGCGAAATCACTCAGTCCCGGCATGCGGCAGAGAAAGGAATAGTCGCGGGCAGGTCAGATCTTACGCAGCGGCGGATTACCGCGAGCCCGATCATCGAGCAGTACCGGACGGACATATCGCGGCAGTTCGTTCATGTCGCCGCTTGACTGCATCCGGGCAAGCTTGGCTTCGACCTCTTCGCGGAAGGCTATGCCGAAGCGGCTGTCCTGGACCCACGCAACCGCTCCATCCACCCAGCCGATATTGCGCAGATGGACGCTGACCGGCGAACCGGAAGCAACGCGCACCTTACCCTCGGCCATCATCCCGCCGTTGGAAAGGTTGCGCACCTTGACCCGATGAAGCTCGTCCTGCCCGTCAACGCGCAGGTCGGCCATCAGGAACATGCTTTCGCGCGTTATTTGACGACTTTCGCTACTGTCCATTTCGATTCGTCGCGTCCGATGCACAGAGTTGCTGAAACCATCCAGCACACAGGCCACGTCGTTAGCACGACAATGGCAAACAAACGTTTAACCGAATTTGCGGATTCCCGCTGCCCGGCACTCCTAATCAGTCGTCGCGCGACACTTTTTCCCGCCGCTCATGCGCTTCCTGAGCTTCAACCGTCATCGTCGCGACCGGGCGGGCGATCAGCCGTTTGAGTCCGATTGGCTCCCCGGTCACCTCACACCAGCCGTACTCCCCTTCGTCTATTCGACGCAGGGCTGAATCGATCTTGGCAATGAGCTTGCGCTGACGATCACGCGTCCGCAGTTCGATGCTCCAGTCGGTTTCACTGGAGGCCCGATCATTCAAATCCGGCTCGCGAATCGGGCCGTCCTGCAGCGACTGGAGTGTGTTTTCTGCCGCCGAAAGGATCGATTTCTTCCATTCCAGCAACAACTTGCGAAAATACTCAAGCTGCTGTTGGTTCATATATTCTTCGTCATCGCCAGGCGCATAATCGCTCCCAAGCGAGCGCTTGGCCTTGGCAAGGATATCGATATCATCATTCACAGCCGCAACCATCCGGTTCTCCGCATCCTAGCTACCCCCACATGCCCGGCGCTGCTCCTGCTTGGTCCCGGAGTTGTTCCCCGATGGCCCAGTCCGGCTCGACTGGCCGCGCCTATACGGGCGCGGCAATCGCCGCACAAGCGGCAATCGGACGCCCCGACATATGCTTATTTGGAACAGGCGTTCAGCCAAGCCACGGGCACCGGCAGGTCCATTGCATCGCGTTAACCAATTGTTGACCATAAGTGCCGACATTCCCCCTTGAGCGGCGACAAAGGGTTCGGCGCGAAATTGGGGGTAAACGATCATGGACATGGCCTGGAACAAGCATCCCGCCGCCGCCGACATCGCCGCAACAGTCGATGCCGATGCCATCCTGGCAACCTGCCTCGCTTCGGCAACAGGCGGTAACATCAGCGCCTATTTCGATCTGGGCGTGATCTATTCGACCGGCAGCCACGGAATCGGGCACGACCTTATCGAAGCGCACAAGTGGTTCAATCTCGCCGCTGCGCAGGGCCACGAGGAAGCCGCCTGGTCGCGCGCCGATATCTCAGAGGAGATGACCGCCCGCGAGATCGCCGAGGCCCAGCGTCGCGCCCGCGCCTGGCTCGCCTCAATCGACCGCAAGGCCGCCTAACCCTTCCTGAAAGGCGTCCGCTTGCCCAGTTGAAGCTGGTCTTGTGCGACCCCGTCGCGCTCGCGGACGAGAAATTCCGCAACCGCCTCGCGAAATCCTCTGTCTGCGATCCAGTGAGCCGACCATGTCTGTACCGGCTCATAGCCCCGCATCAGCTTGTGCCCGCCCTGTGCACCCGCCTCAACCCGTTTCAGGCCACGGGCGATCGCCTCGTCCATGGCACGGTAATAGCACAACTCGAAATGCAGGAAGGGCTTGTCCACGGTGCAGCCCCAGTACCGCCCGTACAGCGTATCAGCCCCGATCAGGTTGAGCGCACCGGCGATCGGCGCGCCGCCCATGAACGCCAGCATCAGCAGCACCCGGTCCCCCAGCCGTTCACCGATCAGGGTGAAAGCTTCCCGCGTGAGATAGGGCTGGCCCCATTTGCGCGCGCCGGTATCCTGGTAAAATTCCCAGAACGCATCCCAGTGCTCCGGGCGAATCTCATCGCCTGACAGGGTCCTGATCTCGACGCCTTCCTGCGCGGCGGCGCGTTCCTTACGAATCGCCTTGCGCTTGCGCGAAGCGAGTTCGCCCAGGAATTCCTCGAAATCGCGATAGCCGCGATTCTCCCAGTGGAACTGGATATCGCTGCGCAGCAGCCATCCGGCCGCCTCGAACAGATCGTGCTGTTCGGGCGCGATGAAGGTCGCATGGGCGGAGGAAAACTTGTGGCTCAGGCAAAGCGATTCCGCCGCCCGCAGCAGCGGAGTCGCCAGGCTTTCGTCGCGCAGCAGCAGCCGCGGCCCGGTGACCGGGGTGAACGGCGCAGCGATCTGGAGCTTGGGGTAATAACGCCCACCCGCGCGATGCCAGGCGTCGGCCCAGACATGGTCGAACACATATTCGCCCTGACTGTGGGATTTGAGATAAGCAGGAAGCGCCGCCGCCAGCCGCCCTTCGGCATCATGAATCACCAGCGGGGCGGGTGCCCAGCCGGTGCCCGGCCCGACGCTGCCCGAATCCTCCAGCGCGGTCAGGAAACCATGGCTGACGAAGGGATTGCCCGGCCCGGCCAGCGCGTCCCATTGCGCCGCATCGACTGCACCGACACTGCCGAGCACACGGGCAACAGGGGGATCGCGATCGCTCATGCCCTCGGTGCCTCTTGTACTCCAGCCCCTTCGGCGATTGCGGCGTCCGCATACATTTCCGCCCGCGCGGCGAGTTCGGGCGAGCGGACCGTCCAGGTCAGCACCGGCACGCCGCGTCGACGTTTCACCGCGGGAAAGCGGCTCGGCAGATCACGCAAATCATAGGCGAGAAAATCCGCGCCCGATGTCCAGAAGGCAACATGCCGCTTTGCCGAGCCCACCAATCCCCGGTCATGTTCCTCGGTCACGACCAGTCCCCGCACCACTTCGGGCGCGTGACGGGAGAACCAGCGGCAAACGCGCGGATCGAAGCTCATCACTGCATGAAGGCCGCCATAATCTGAAAGGTCGCGTGCGACCGCAGCGCAGATGCCCGCGATATCGAGCGAGCGTCTGGACTTTACTTCGATCAGCAACGGCACCTGGCCCCCGACCTGCCGGAGCAGTGCCGCAAGGCTGGGAATCCGGTCCATGCTTCCCTGCAGCGCAATCGCGGCAAGCTCGGTCGCGTTGCGCGCGGCGACAGGGCCGTGCTCGCTGGTCATGCGATCCAGCTCCCAGTCATGGAACACCATCGCCTGCCCATCGGCGCTGCGCTGGACATCGCATTCGATCCCGAGCCCCCGCGCGATCGCACCAGCAAAAGCGGAAGGCGAATTTTCCGGAACGCCCGCGCCGTGAAGCCCGCGATGGGCATAGGTCCATTGTCCCAGCCATGCAGTTTGACGACGAGCGGGGGCGCCGAACGCCAAGGGCTCAGCCGCCTCGCAGGGCGAAGATGGCATCCACCTCCACCACCACGCCCAGCGGAAGGGTCGGCACGCCCACGGCGCTGCGGGCATGGACGCCGGCATCGCCGAAGACTTGCGCCATCAACTCCGACGCCCCGTTCACCACCTTGGGCTGATCGATGAAGTCAGCGGCCGAATTGACGAATCCGCCCAGTTTCACCACCTGATCCACGAGGTCGAGCGAGCCGATCTTCGCTTTGAGCTGGGCCAGGATCATCAGCCCGCAAGCGCGCGCCGCCGCATAACCCTCCGCAACCGTGACGGACTCGCCCAGCCGCCCCTTGACCAGCTGCCCGCCAACAAAGGGCAATTGCCCGGAAACATGGGCCAGCCCGCCCGCGATGACCACCGGCACATAGGCCGCGACCGGAGCGGCGGGTGCCGGAAGAATGATGCCGAGTTCGGCCAGTTTCGCGTCGATATTCATCAGGACTCCAGATTGTTGCGACCTAATTCAGCCGTTCGCGCAGCCATGGCAAGGCGTCGGCCCAATTGTCGATCCGTGCATGGGCGTGGCCCTGCTTGAGCCCACAAGGGACGTGGGGCGCGACCAGAGGTTCGCCCACCAGATGCAGCCGGGTGACATCGGGCAGCATTTCGGCAGCCGAAGCATGATGATGGGCGATATCGTCGATGAAGAACACGCTGCTGGGCCGGCGCTCCTCGATGATCGCTTTCAGGGCAGGGCCTTTGGGTCCCTGGTTGGTATAGACCTGCAAGGTCAGTCCGTGTCCCGCCAGCTGCCGCGTCCGGTCTTCACGGCGGTGATCGGCCAGATTGGTCAGCACCACCACATCCGCCACCTCGGCCAGCGCGGCCATCGCCTCCGCCGCACCGGGGATCAGCGTCTGGCGGTGCATCTCGGTGTCGAAGAAGCGGTTGAGCAGATCCCATATCTCCTCCGGTTCCAGCACCCTGCCATCGTCCTTGCGGCGCATGGCCTTGACGAAATTCGGCCCGGTTAAGTCGAAATCAATCTCCTGCGATTCGGCCAGCCAGTCGCGGTAATGGGTGATCATGTGCAGCAACACTTCGTCGCAATCGGTCACGATCAGCGGGCGGCTCATGATTCCAGGCTCCGTCGGGCGGCAATGATGGCTTCAGGCCTTACGCCCAGATGGTCGGCGGCGGCAACAAGATCGGACTCGTACGCGGCGAGAAAATCGAGCACTGCCCCCAGCACCGCGCCATCGCCCAGCCCGGCACGCAAGTCGGCAGGCGTCAGGCCGGTCAGTGCGAGCAGACGTTCGGCGCGCGGGCCATCGGCCAGCACCCAGCCGAGCGCACCCAGCGCAAGAGCAAGTGGATCGACGGGCGTGGGTTGATTGTCACGAAGAATTGTCAGAGTCCCTCTAAATCCATAGAGCAGCAGCATGGCCCAGCGGCGGGCCATCGGGTAACAGGAAACCAAGTGGCAAAGAGAATCCTCGTTGTCGAGGACAACGACCTCAACCGCAAGCTGTTCTGCGACGTGCTCGTGGCCAAAGGCTTCGCGGTGGAGCCGGTGGCCGATGGCCTGGTTGCGCTTGACCGGGCGCGGGAATTCGTCCCCAGCCTGGTCATCATGGATATCCAGTTGCCCAATGTCTCGGGCCTCGACCTGATCGCCGAGATGAAGCGCGATGCAATCTTGCGCAATATCCCGGTTCTGGCGGTGACCGCCTATGCCGGCAAGGGCGACGAGGAGCGGATTCGCGGCGCCGGGGCGGAAGGCTATCTCGCCAAGCCGGTATCGATCGGGCCTTTCCTCCAGGCCGTGAACAGCCTGCTTTGATCATCATGCACGGGAGCATCAAATCGCTCGCGCGCTTGACATCCCTCTTCCGCGCCGCTTTTGCGCCGCAATCCCCTGCCAGGAGCCCAAGAATATGGATCGCGCCCAGACCGACGCCCGCATTCGCGGCATTATCGAGCCTTTCAACAAGAAGGGGATCGAGATCAGCGACGGGGCGACCTTTGCCGGCGACTTCGAATTCGACAGTCTGACGGTGATGGATTTCGTCGCCGCAATCGAAGACGAGTTCGACATCATCATCAGCATGAACCAGCAGGCCGAGATCGAAAATTTCGGGCAGCTGGTCGATGCGGTCTGCAAGCTTCAGCGCGATTGACCGAGCGATGAGCGAAAACGCCAGCCAGCCGGACCTTTTCAGCAAGTTCGACCCGTTGATCCAGCAGCGCGAGGCGCTGCTCGCCAGCGGCGTGCAGGACCCTTTCAGCCTGGTAATGGAGAAGGTCCTCTCTCCGACCCGGGCGCTGTGCAACGGACGCGAGACCATCCTGCTCGGCACTTACAATTACATGGGGATGACCTTCGATCCCGACGTGATCGCGGCCGGCAAGCAGGCGCTCGATGAATTCGGATCGGGCACCACCGGCAGCCGCGTGCTCAACGGCACCTATGCCGGGCACCGCGCGGTCGAGGAGGCGCTCAAGGAATTCTACGGGATGGACCACGCGATGGTCTTCTCCACCGGCTACCAGGCGAACCTCGGGATCATCTCCACCATCGCCGGAAAAGGAGATTACATCGTCCTCGACATCGACAGCCATGCCTCCATCTGGGATGGCTGCAAGATGGGCGATGCCGAGGTGGTGCCGTTCAGGCACAACGACATCGAGGCGATGGAGAAGCGCCTCAAGCGCATTCCCGAAGGCGCCGGCAAGCTGGTGGTGCTGGAAGGCGTCTATTCGATGATGGGCGACATCGCGCCACTGAAGGAAATGATCGCCATTGCCAAGGCGAACGGGGCGATGGTGCTGGTCGACGAGGCGCATTCGATGGGCTTCATCGGCCCCAACGGGCGCGGCGTGGCGGAGGACCAGGGCGTGCTCGACCAGGTCGACTTCGTCATCGGCACTTTCTCTAAGAGCGTCGGCACCGTTGGCGGCTTTTGCGTTTCCAACCATCCCAAGTTCGAGATCATGCGGCTGGTCTGCCGGCCCTATGTCTTCACCGCCTCGCTCCCACCGAGTGTCGTCGCGACCGCTGCCACCTCAATCCGCAAGCTGATGCATGGCGCGAACAAGCGCGCCCATCTGTGGGAGAATTCGCGTACGCTCCACGCCGGCTTGAGGGCGCTCGGCTTCCAGCTCGGGACCGAGGTTCCGCAAAGCGCGATTATCGCGGTGATCATGCCGGACCTGGAACGCGGCGCGGCGATGTGGGAAGCGCTCCTGCACGAGGGGCTTTACGTCAACCTCGCCCGGCCACCGGCAACGCCTGCGGGGATGACCCTGCTGCGCTGCTCGCTTTGCGCGGAGCACAGTGCCGAGCAGGTCCGGACGATCATCGGCATGTTCGAGCGGGCGGGCAAGGCTGTCGGGATAATCCTTTAGTTACAATGGTGTGATTTCTGACCGTGGAAGCGGGTGGCCCATTCAGCCTTTCGCTATCGGGATTAGCCTTCGCTTAACCACGCATGCGCTATGATTCTTCCCGGATTGTTGTGAGCCCGTGATGCAGAGACGGCAGGATGCCAGGATTCCGGTGGAGATACTCAGCCGATACCGGACTGGGAGCGGGCTCGCGCATATCGTCCAGGTCTCTGACCTTTCGCGTTCCGGCTGCATGCTCCACCAGAATTATTCCGCGCTCGAGGTCGGCAAGCGCCTGACCATCCGGCTCGATACCATCGGTCCGATTGATTCGATCGTCCGCTGGAAGGAGGGCCTCAAGGTAGGCATCCAGTTCCTTTCGCCACTCCACCCCTCGATGGCCGATCACCTTGCTGCCCGCTTCGGGACGCTCGGCCCGGAGGCGGCCGCCTGACTTGCACTGGTCAGGTCGATGCAGCGGCCTCGCAGCGCGATGACTTCTGCTCCGCCGCGCCGCCCAGATGGCTGGCCAGGATGAACCCGCCGACCACCAGAACCACAAAGCCGGCCGTCACCCAGCCGAGATAGCGGTCGATGAAGCGCTTGATCGGCGCGCCGAACAGCCGGAACAGCAGTCCCACGATCATGAAGCTGATCGTCCGGCTGACCAGGCTGGCCCACAGGAACGGGATCAGCGGCATGTGGATGAACCCGGCGGTGATGGTCAGGAGCTTGAACGGGATCGGCGTGGCACCCTTGATCATGATGATTTCGGTGCCGAATTCCCTGAGATAGCAGGCGGCCACCGGGAAGCTTTCGGTCATCCCCAGCACGGCCAGCAATTGCGCGCCAATGGTGTCGTATAGGCCCCAGCCGATGGCATAGCCCAGCATCCCGCCCATGACCGAGGCAATCGTCGCCACCAACGCGTAGCGGATTGCCTTGTGCGGCGCGGCCAGGCACATCAGCCCCAGCAGCGGATGCGGCGGCACCGGGAAAAAGCTCGCCTCGACAAAACTGAACAGCGCCAGCCAGCCGAGCGCATGAGGATGGGCGGCCTTTTCGATCGTCCAGTCATAAAGGCGGCGCAGCATCGTTCATCCCGTCCGGTTGCGGCAAAGACGCGGGCTTAGGCGACGGGATTCCGCCCCGCAAGGCCTTTAATATAACCTATTTGGTTATTAATGGTTGACATCGTCACGCTATTTGGTTAGAGAAGCGGAACATCGCGATAGACCGAGTCGGGGCCGCCCCGCCGGCCTCGCCCCCATCACACAGGATCTGCCCCCCATGAGCAAGGCGAGCCCAGCGCCGTGCGAGGACCCATGCGCCTCGAGCATCCAGCCCCGCAAAACCCGCCCCCGCAATAAAGGCACGACAATACCCAAGGCCATCCGCGACCAGGACGGCGAAGGCCCGCTGAACAAGCACTGGCGCACCTATTTCCTCACCGCGCTGATCGAAACTTCCAATGTCACCGCGTCGGCAGAGAAGGCCGGCATTTCGCCCAGCCGTGCCTACCGGGTGCGCAGCGAGGACGGGAATTTCGCGGCGCAATGGCGGGTGGCGCTGCGCGAAGGATACGACAATCTCGAAATGGAGCTGCTGGGTTACCTGCGCTCCGGCGATCCGGCCCGTAAGATGGACGTCGCCAACGGTATCCGCCTGCTCAGCCAGCATCGCGAATCGGTGGCTCATGACCGGGCGCTGGAAGACAACCGCAGCGAACGCGAAGTGCTCGAATCGATCGACGCCATGATCGACGAGATGCGCACCCGCGCCGCTGCCAATGCCGCCATCCTGGCGGAAACCGAGACAAAAGCGGCTCATCCGGATGCGCAGTGATCGCGGCGCGTTCCTGGCGGCGCTCCCCCCGGCCGAGCGCCGCGCCGCGCTGGAGCGGATGAGCGACCGCCAGCGGCGGGCGCTGCGGCACCACTGGCATTTGTGGGCGCATCCCGGGCAGCTGGCCCCCGCTGGCGACTGGCAGGCCTGGCTGATCCTTGCCGGGCGCGGCTTCGGCAAGACCCGCGCCGGGGCGGAATGGGTGCGGACCATTGCGGAGGGCGACCCCACCGCGCGGATCGCACTGGTGGCCGCCTCGCTTGGCGAGGCCCGCAGCGTCATGGTCGAAGGAGAAAGTGGCTTGCTAGCGATCGCACCGCACGGCAAGCGCCCGCGCTTCCAGCCGTCCCGGCAATTGCTGACCTGGCCCAACGGGGCGCAGGCCACGCTCTATTCGGCGGCAGAGCCGGAAAGCCTGCGCGGCCCGCAGCACAGCCACGGCTGGTGCGACGAGCTGGCCAAGTGGCACAACGCCGCCGACCGCGCCACCGCCAGCTGGGACAATCTGCTGCTGGGGCTGCGTCTGGGCCAGCATCCGCAGCTGGTGGCGACCACTACGCCGCGCAGCGTCCCGTTGCTCCGGCGGCTGCTCGATCATGACGCGGTCGCGGTGACGCGCGGCTCGACCTATGACAACAAGGCCCATCTGCCGCCCGGCTTCATCCGCTCGGTCAAACGGGAATATGGTCAGTCGCAGCTTGGCCGCCAGGAACTGGACGGCGAACTGCTAACCGAAACCGAAGGCGCGCTGTGGAGCCGCGAATTGCTCGAAAGCTGCCGCGCTCAGCAAGCAGGCGAGGGACTGACCCGGATCGTGATCGGGGTCGATCCCCCGGTCTCGGCCCATGGCGACGCCTGCGGGATCGTGGTTGCCGGGCTTCGGGCCGATGGCGTCGCCGTGGTGCTGGCCGACTGCACGGTGGAACGGGCCAGCCCCGAACGCTGGGCCCGCGCCGTCGCCAAGGCGGCGGAGAGCTGGCAGGCAGACCGGGTGGTGGCCGAAGCCAACCAGGGCGGGGCGATGGTCGCAAGCGTGCTGCGCGCCGCCGATCACGCCCTGCCGCTGCGGCTGGTCCATGCCAGCCATGGCAAGGTCGCCAGGGCCGAACCGGTCGCCGCGCTCTATGAAACTGGCCGGGTCCGCCACGCCGGGATGTTCGCCCGACTGGAAGACCAGCTGTGCGGGTTGATGTCCGGGGGCGAATACCACGGCCCCGGCCGTTCGCCCGACCGGGCCGACGCGCTTGTCTGGGCGCTGAGCGAACTGATGCTGGGCAAGCGGAGCAATCCGCGCGTCCTGCAAGTCTGAACACCAACCGAAAGGCCTCCCATGTCCTTCCTCGACACGCTTGCCGCCGCCTTCAAGGGCGGTGGGGAAGCGCGCGTGCCGCTGGCGCGCAGCTTCATTTCGCCCTGGGCCTATGCCTTCGAACCGGCAGTGAACCGCCTGCCGTTCGATTACCGGACCGGGGTGGCCCATGCTTTCCTCGAAAACCCGGTGGCTCAGCGCGCCGTCCGGCTGGCGGGGGAAGGCATCGCCAATGCCCCGCTGCTGCCGACCGATCCGAAGCTGCTGGCGCTGGTCTGCGCCACCAGCGCGGGGCAATCGCTGCTGGAAACGCTCGCCGCGCAGCTGCTGCTCCATGGCAATGGCTATGTCCAGGTGCTGAAGGACGGCGCGGGCAAGCCGGTCGAGCTGTTCGCGCTGCGACCCGAGCGGGTGACGATCCAGCCTGGTCCCGACGGCTGGCCCGCTGCCTTCCTCTACAAGGTCGGCGACCGCACGCTGTCCCTGCCGCTGGTGGACGAGGACGGCTGGCCCAACATCATCCATCTCAAGGCTTTCCACCCGACCGACGACCATTACGGCGCGGGCTGCCTCAGTGCCGCCGAACAGGCCGTGGCGATCCACAATGCCGCCTCGCGCTGGAACCGCTCGCTGCTGGAGAACGCCGCCCGCCCCTCCGGCGCGCTGGTCTATGACGGCGGGGATACCGGCTGCCTT
Source organism: Erythrobacteraceae bacterium (assembly GCA_947479055.1). Classification (GTDB taxonomy): domain Bacteria; phylum Pseudomonadota; class Alphaproteobacteria; order Sphingomonadales; family Sphingomonadaceae; genus CANJYE01. Next base: position 6,731 of record CANJYE010000048.1, on the reverse strand, counting down.
TCGACCGACCAGTTCGACCGGCTGAAGGACGAGCTGGCCGCAGCCTTTTCCGGCCATGGCAATGCCGGGCGTCCGATGCTGCTTGATGGCGGGCTGAAGTGGCAATCGATGGCGCTGTCCCCGGCGGACATGGATTTCGCCGAGCTGAAAGCCGCCGCCGCGCGGGATATCGCGCTGGCTTTCGGGGTGCCGCCGATGCTGCTCGGCCTGCCGGGTGATGCCACCTATGCCAATTACCGCGAGGCCAATCGCGCGCCGTGGCGGCTGACACTGCTGCCGCTGGCCGGCAAGATCCTTGGCGGCCTGCAGGAAGGCCTGGCCGCCTGGTTCCCGGATGCACGGCTTGTCGTCGATCTCGACCAGGTGCCGGCACTGGCCGAGGACCGCGAGCGGCTGTGGAGCCAGGTCTCCACCGCCGATTTCCTCAGCGACGCGGAAAAGCGCGCGATGCTGGGACTTGAACCGAAGGGAGAGCAGGCATGACGCGCGAGGACATGCTGGCCCGGCTGTTTGCCCAGGCCGCCGACGAAGGTGGCGATCTCATCACCCTGCGCGCCATTGTCGAGGAAGCGAGCGAACTGGGTGCCAACCGCCTGGTCGCCCGGCTTGGCCTCGCCGACGATGGCGCGCCCGACGATCTCGACGAGCTGCGCGAATTGTTGCAGGCCTGGCGCGATGCCAAGGCCAGTGCCTGGAAGGCCGTGGTCCACTGGACCGTGCGGGCGATCCTGGCGCTGCTGCTGATCGGCATCGCCGTGCGGCTGGGCGTGCCGGAGGCGCTTAAGTGACCCCGGCCGCGCCACCGCTCCGCCTGGCCGGATATGCCGCCCTGTTCGATATCGCCGATGGCGCGCATGACACCATCCGGCCCGGCGCCTTCGCCCGCACGCTGGCCGAACGCAAGGAACCCCTCCCCCTGCTGTGGCAGCACCGGCCCGACCAGCGGATCGGCTGGATCGAGCAGATCGCCGAGGACGAGCGCGGGTTGCGGGTCATCGCCCGGATCGACAATCCCGACGGCTATGCCGCTGCCCAGCTCGATCGCGGCGCGGTCAGCGGCCTCAGCTTCGGCTACCGCGCACGCGGCTTTCGCCGGGTGCCGCAGGGCCGCCTGCTCGACGACATCGAATTGTTCGAAGTAAGCCTCGTCACGCACCCGCTCCAGCCTGGGGCGCGGGTTCACCTCGTTCGCTGAAACCCCGCTCCACCCCGTTCCCCTCCCCGACCGGTCGCCTTCTGGCGGCCTTTTTTCTGCAAGAAAGGTGACTGCCCCAATGGATATGGCAATTGAAACCGAGGCGCTGGCCGCCTCGTTCGACATCGTGTCGCGCCAGGACGAGGCCGAAAAGGCCATCAACGTGCTGCGTTCGGACGTCGATGAAGTGAAGGCCCGGCTCGACCGCGTCTCCCGCGCGGCGGCGCGCCCCGTGCTCGACGGCGTACGCGCCAGCGTCGAGGTCAAGGGCTTCGTCGATGGCTACCTGCGCCGTGGCTCCGAGTCCGAAATCAAGTCGATCAGCGGCGCGGTCGCGGCCGATGGCGGTTATGCCGTTCCCCGCGAGATCGACGCGATGATCGCCAGCGAGCTGAAGGAAATCAGCCCGATCCGCAATCTCGCCCAGGTCGTCCAGGTCGGCAGCGCGGGCTATCGCAAGCTCATCGCCACCGGAGGCTCTGCCTCCGGCTGGGTCAGCGAAGTGGCCGCACGGCCCGAGACAAGCGCGCCCAAATTCGCCGAAATCGCCCCGCCGAGCGGGGAACTCTATGCCAACCCGGCCGCCAGCCAGGCCATGCTGGACGATGCCGCCTTCGACCTCGAAGGCTGGCTGGCAAGCGAAATCGCGATGGAATTCGCCCGCGCCGAAGGGGCCGCCTTCGTCGCCGGAACGGGCGTGAACCAGCCCAAGGGCTTCCTCTCCGCGACGATGTTGATCGCCGGCGACGCCACCCGCGCCTTCGGCTCCGTGCAGTATGTCGGTTCGGGCAATGCCACCGGCTTCGGCACCACGCCGGAAGCCAAGCTGATCGACCTTGTCCACACCATGAAGGCCGGGCACCGCCAGGGCGCGAGCTGGGTGATGAACTCGGCCACGCTCGCCGTTGTGCGCAAGCTCAAGACCGCCGACGGTGCGTTCCTGTGGCAGCCGGGACTGGTCGAAGGTCAGCCGGACCGCCTGCTGGGCTATCCGGTGGTCGAAGCGGAAGACATGCCTTCGATTGCCGCCAACGCCTTCCCGATCGCGTTCGGCAATTTCAAGGCCGGCTACCTGATCGCGGAACGCAACGCGACCACGATCCTGCGCGATCCCTTCACCAACAAGCCGTTCGTCCACTTCTACGCCACCCGGCGCGTGGGCGGGCAGGTGCTCGACAGCGCGGCGATCAAGCTGCTCAAGATCGAGGCGTAGTCCGTTGCCGCCTCGAACGCCGGGCGCGAGCCATCCGGCTCGCTTGGCTTCCCTCGCATAAGCTCGGGCGGTCGTTCGACCTTGCGATCCGCCGATGGCGGATCGGACCGTTTCAGGCCCAAGGGGCCTGGTGTGGTTCGGGGCTCCGATCGGGAGCCCCGCAAGCGCGAACGCGCGTCGGCCGATCAGGCCGGAAGCCAAGGAGCCCGGATGGGTTCCGCCGGCGCCTGAGGCAAAACAAACAAAGGAGACCGCCATGAAGCGGGCAATCGTCACGCCACCCATCATCCCGGCGGCGGCTCTCGGCGAACTCAAGGGCTGGCTCGCCATCAGCTCCACCAAGGATGACGCGCCGCTCAGGGCCCTGCTGTCCACAGCCCTCGACATGTTCGAGGCCTTCACCGGGCAGATTCCGTTGCACTGCATGTGCAGGGAAATCCTGCCAGCCTGCGGCGAGTGGCAAGACCTGGCAACCCGGCCCGTCGAGGCGATTGTCGAGGCAGAAGGCATGGTAGTCGGCGGCCAGCCATTTGGCCTGGCCGGAGACGCCTACGAACTCGACCTCGGCTCCGACGGTGGCGGCAGAGTCCGGATTCTCGATGCGGGTATTGCCGATCGGGTCGGCGTCTATTTCCATGCCGGCATGGCCAGCGAATGGGACCTGCTGCCCGATGCGGTGCGCCACGGGATCATCCGCTTCGCCGCACATCAATACCGCCAGCGCGATGACACTTCCGCAAACCTTGCCCCACCCGCTGCGGTTGCCGCGCTATGGCGGCCGTGGCGTCGGATGCGGCTGGCATGATCGATACGCGCATCACCCCCGATCCCGCCACGCTCGTCCGCCGCCTTTCCGAAAAGGCGGCGACGCTGGCGGAAGCGAAGGCCGAGGAGCGGCTGCGCAAGACCCGCTCCGATCCCTGGCGCTGGCGCAAAGCGAGCCTGCTCTGGCCGCTATTCACGAAAGGCTGAACGACATGGAAACCGCCCTTCGCGCGGCGCTGGTCGCATGGTTGCAGGACGATCCGGCCCTTGCCGGTGAAATCAACATCGTCACCGAAGAAGCGCCCACCCGCGCGCACTTGCCGTGGCTGGGCATCGTCGCCAGCGCCAGCGCCGACTGGAGCGTCAAGGATCGCAAGGGCCGCGAAGTCCGCGTGGCGGTGGAGTTCCACTGCCGTGGCGACGATCCCGCCACCAGCGCGAATATCACCAATGCGATCGAGGCCCGGATTGAAAGCCTGCCTGCCGCCCAGACCAACTTCGCCATCGTCTCCACCCTGTTTCTGCGCGCGCGCCGAACAGCGCCCCGGCAACACCCGGGCGACCCTGATCGAATTCCGCTTCCGCCTGCTGGCGGCCTGAACCATCCTGTTAGGAGAACCGACATGACCGCCCAGAAAGGCAGCGCCTTCCTGCTCAAGATCAGCAACGGTGCGCAACCGCCCGTATACCAGACCGTCGCCGGGCTGCGCACCACGCAGATGTCGATCAATGGCGACACCGTAGTCATCACCCACAAGGAATCGGGCGGCTGGCGCGACCTGCTGTCGGGAGCCGGCACCCGCTCCGTCTCGGTCAGCGCGGCCGGAATCTTCCTTGGCAGCACGGCCGAGACCTCGATCCGGGCCAATGCGCTGGCCGGCACGCTGGCCGATTATGAGCTGTCATTCGAGGATGGCGAGAAGCTGCGCGGCCGCTTCCTGATCCAGCGGCTCGATTATGCCGGCGATTTCAACGGCGAGCGCAATTATACGCTGCAGCTCGAAAGCTCCGGCGCGGTAGTAGCCGCCTGATGTCCGTTGCCAATCCCGTCCGGGGCGAAGCAGCGCTGAGCATCGCCGGAACCGCCCGCCTGCTGCGCCCCAGCTTCACCGCACTGGTCGCGGCAGAGGAGGAACTCGGCCCGCTGTTCGCGCTGGTCGAACGGGCGGGATCTGGCCAGCTGCGGCTGGCAGAGATGGCAGCGCTGTTCTGGCATTGCCTGATCGAACGCGACTCTATCAGCCGCGAACAGGTGGGCGAGGCAGTGACCGATGCCGGGCTGGCCGCCTGCGCCGCACCGCTGCGCATGCTGCTTGGCCAGATCCTCCAGGGCGGCGGATGAGCCAGTCCTTCGCGCTGATCGCCGGTCGCCTGTCCGGCCTTGCCGCCCGGGCGCTGGGCTGGACGCCCGACATCTTCTGGAACGCCACGCCTGCGGAACTGGCCACCGTCCTTTCCCCGGATGGCGGCGGTGAGAGTGCCCCTCTGACCCGCAACGAACTCGAACAATTGCTGGAGCAAGACCATGACCGCTGATCCTGTTGATACGCTGCTGGTCGATGTGCGGGCCAGCACGGAAGGCTTCGCCGCCGACATCCAGCAGATGCGCGGAGCCTTCGACACCAAGCTGGTGGATGGCTTTTCCAACGCCGGCAACGTGCTGGAGCGGGGTCTCAGCTCGGCCGTGCGGCGCGGCAGCTTGGGCTTCGACGATCTCAAGCGCGTGGCGTTGCGAACGCTGGATGAGATCGCAGCGCAGGCGATCCACGGCGGGATCGGATCGATGTTCTCGGCCGGGTCGCTCGGCACCTCGGGTGGTGGTGGCCTTGGCGGTCTGCTCGGCGGCGCGCTCGGTGCGATCTTCGGCATACCCGGCCGCGCCACCGGCGGCCCGGTTTCGCCCGGGCGCGGTTTCCTGGTGGGCGAGAACGGGCCGGAACTGTTCGTGCCGACCAGCGCGGGTCGGATCGAAAACAGCAGCGGCGAAGGGGGGCGCCCACGCGAAGTGCGGGTGGCGATCCAGCTCGCCGCGCCGCGTGGAACGGCCGCGCCTGTCGCGCTGCAACGCTCAGCCCGGCAGGTCGCCAGCACCGTGCGCCGCGCCCTGCGCGAAGCCTGAAAGGAAACAATCATGGCATTCTGGCTCGCCCGGAGACGCAACGGGCAGGATTCCGAATGGATTCAGCGCTTCGATCCGCGCTTCTGGACGGTGAACTTTCCCCGCCCGATGATGGCCTCAGTGGTCACCACCGCACCCAATGCGCTGCGCGTGGATGTGGAATTCCATCACAAGGATGCGCTGGCCGGTCTGATCTGGGAGAGCGAGGACCGCTACGATCATCCGCTGCTCGGCTATACAGCCGACAGGGATTATTCGCGCACCATCCTGCGCTTCCGCTGGCGTTCAAGCGGGGTCATCGCCCTCGACCAGGTCAACGGCCCGGTCCTCACGATCGAAGGGCGCGATGTGAACGGCAATCCGACCTCATGGTACGTCCGGCTATGGAACTATGCGGTGGGAACGGCGCAGGACGCACAGATCACCCTGCCGTTTTCAAAACTGACCTCGGGCTGGTCTTCCTCCGATCCAGCCTCTCCTGCCGTCTATCCCGGCGATATCGACCGGATGTTCTTCTCGATCGCTCCGCCCGGTTATGTCGCGGCCGATCACAGCCTGCTTCCATCAAGAGTGAACGGCTGGGTCGAACTGACCGGCATCGCCTGCGAAGGCTACCGGCCGATGCTGGAAATCGGCGACGTGATCCTGCCGCCCCATGGCCTGCAGATCTCCACCGCCTATGACGATGCCTACAACGTCACGCCTGCACGCCTCCTGCGCAACATTCGCGGGCTCGGCTATCGCGGGCGGATCCTCCATTACCTCGGCATGAGCCATTTCTTCCGTCTCATGCCGTCCGGCAATTCAATGCTCGTACTCCCAGCCGGCGCGCTCTGCGCTCCGGCAGAAACCTGGCACAGCTCCTACTTTGCGCTGGCGAAGGCTCAGGGATTCGCGATTGTCGCCTCCCTGTCTTACGAAATCCTGGCCCAGCATTGCCAGTTCGCCTGGCAGCAACGCACATTCAACGGCAACGCGGCACTGACCGCGTGGGACCCACCCTCGGCCTTGCTTTCCCCTGCCAGCGCTCCCGCGATGGGCTGGCTGCAGTCGATCGCGACGCGAATTGTCGCCATGCTGAAAGCGGTCAACCTGCCGGTGCTGTTCCAGATCGGCGAACCGTGGTGGTGGGTGAAGAGCGACGGACGCATCTGTCTTTACGACAATGCCGCGAAGGCAGCCTTCGGCGGCGACCCAGTCAACATCCCGGACATGCGCGCGTCCCTGACCATCGCCCAGACCAGCCTGCTGGATGCAGCCGGCGCGCTCCTGGCCCAGTCGACTGCCAATCTGAATGACTGACCGGCCGGAGGCCGGTAGGATCATTGGGAGGGGCTGAAGCCATCCTTGTGGGTATGCCTGTCCAGGTAACGCATGATGATGTCATCGGTGATGTTGCCTGACGTCGTCGAGAAGTAGCCCCGTTGCCAGAAGCGTTG
>CANJYE010000047.1 GCA_947479055.1 Erythrobacteraceae bacterium | reverse complement strand
TCGACTACATCCGGCAATATCACCGACGATGTCATCCTGAACTATCTGGACAAGCATACCGCGCCCAGTAAACCCGGCTTCAGCCCCGCCTCGTGAACCTACCGGCGTCAGCCGGTCAGTCATTCAGTTGGAGAGATTGGGTCTCATCTTCGTTCCTTCGTCACTACGACGAGACCCAATCTCTCCTTAAATCACAACCTCAAATCTGGGCCATAGGTGCTGACGGGGAACAGTCTGGAGCAGCGCCACCGCATCGCCCCAGTGGTTACCTTCAGCCTGGCCGATGGCATGACCGTGGAACGATCCGAAACAGGCCATGTTGGCGCTGGATATCAGCGCGCGGCGGACAAGGTAGCTCTCGTTGCCCGGAAACTGGCCCCAGAAGGCGGGTTCGAGGTTCATATCCTCGCGCACGGCGATCGCCCCGGCATCGGCCAGCACGGCGGCGCAGCGGGCGGTGGCCTCGTCCAGCCGGTCGAGCCGGTCGGCCCGAACCAGCACCGAAAGATGGTGATCGCCAAAACCCACCGCGCCGACCCCCAGCGCATCGCGCGCCGCATGCATCTCGCGCCGTTCGGCCAGCGCCTCCTCGTCGGCGGAGCGCAGGCGGCGCAGCGCCAGGTCGATCCGCTCTCGCGCGACCTGGCGGTCGGCGGGGGCGTAGCTTTCGGTCAGCACCAGTTCGCACGGCAGGCCCAGCAGCGCGTCGGTGAGGCCGGGCGAGGTGGCGTCGGGATAGTCCTTGAGGCTGAGCAGCGCGGCAAAGTCGCTGCCACCAGCCCCGCGCAGCTCCAGCGCGTCCAGCCCGAAGCTGACCCGGCGATAGGGCAGCATGGACCCGATCCTTGTGCCTTCCGCCGGGCTGCGGACCGGGCGCATTTCGCCATTGTAAAGCGCGGAAAGCAGTTCCAGCACTTCGGAACATGGCCCGCCCGCCCCATCATATTCGCCCAGCAGCCTTGCGCCATAAGCGGAAAGCGAGGCGACCATCGCCTGCCCGGCGGCCCGCAACGCGCGCAGATCGGCCGGGTCGGCGGCAACCGGCGCCTGCCCGCTGCGCCTGATCCAGCGGGCGGCGCGATCGGCCCAGCCGGCCTTGCCCCGCGCCGGGCGGCGGACCAGGGTGATGAACTGGTCGTTGACGTAAAGCGCGCCATCGGCCAGCCGCTCGCGCCAGCGGGCATCGATATGGGCGGCCAGCGGATCGTCGAACTGCCCTTCCAGCGCGACCTCGACCCGGCGGCGGATGATGTGGTGATAAAGCACGAACCGCGCGTCCAGCGCGCTGCGCAGCAGCACCTCGCGCGCGGCGGCCTGCGCGTTCAGCTCCATGCTGTCGGCCGTCTCGAAGCACAGGCCCGGCACCAGCAGTGACAGCATGACAGAGCCATCGCGCAGCAGCACCACCTCCTGGTCGATCAGCGCCTGATAAGGCAGCCGGTCCCCCGCGAGGGCTTCCTTGCCTGCCAGCCGCGCCGCGCCGGTGAACCTGCCCATCAGATGTGCTCCTTCACGGCGAATAGCTGTTGCAGCCCCAGTGCCGCCAGTTGCGGACGCGCGGGCAGCGGCTGACCCGGGTGATCCACAGGTCGAACACGCGCGGTTCGCGCAGGCAGGCGAGGTAGCCCGCGACATGGATCGCGAGCGCCGCTGGCAGGGCGAGGAAGCTGCGGGTGATCAGGAACAGCTCGGTCGTCATCATCGCGTTGATGATGAAGTAGCTGTAGGTCACACCCGCGAACATCTGCGGGCGGGTGAGCGCGCGATGCACCGGAAAGCGGATCAGGCCCACGCTCATGCCGGTTCAGCCCCCCGCCGCGGCGGACTGGATTCCCGAAACGATCGCCGATGCCCCGAACAGGATTAAACAGCCGATGATGACAGTCGCGCCATAACGCCAGTTCATCCGCCCGGTCAGCATCATAAAGCCGACCGCCGCCACTGCCATCACCGCCACGGCGGTGGCGACGTTGCCCATCAGCGTGCCCTGCAACCAGCCCAGCGCCGCCACGATCGGGCCGGAACCCTGCGGATCGGCACCTTGCGCGTGGGCCGCCTGGGGCAACAGGGCGAGCAGGGCGGGAAACCACTTCGGACGCATCGGGCTCATCTCCGGACGGGGTCGGACAGCCGCGCGAGAATCGCGGCAACATAGGCGCGGGTTTCGGCGATCGGCGGGATCCCGCCCGCGCGCAGGACGCGGGCCGGGCCGGCGTTGTAGGCGGCCAGCGCCTTTTCCAGATCGCCATCGAAGGCATCGAGCTGGAGCCGCAGATAGCGCGCGCCGCCGGCGAGATTGGCGGCGGGATCATCGGCATCGACTCCCATCTGGCGGGCGGTTCGCGGCATCAGCTGGGCCAGCCCGCGCGCCCCGGCGGGGGAGACGGCGTGGGCGTTCCAGCGGCTTTCCTGCCACACCACCGCTTCCAGCAGCGCCGGGCTGAGATCGAAGCGGCTGGCCACTTCCGCCACGCGCGCGCGCCATTGCAGCGGGCCCGCCTCGGCGGCGACATGGGTGACGGCCAAGGCCGCAGGATCGTCGGCGAGAGTGATGCCATCATCCCACGTACCGGCCTGCGCCGGGCCACCCGCGATCCACCGGCTTTGCGCGCCATCGACTTCGAGCACATCAGCGTGAGCCAGCGCCGGGACCAGCGCTGGAATCGCCAGCAAGGGCGCGATCACAGCCATTTTCGCCGATCGGACCACATGCTTTTCGCGACTCACACCCGGCTCCTTCAAAAGGGAACCCGATCCTACATGGCTGCGCGGGCGCTACAGCCAGCCGGGCCGTATATTCCGGTGGAATGCTGTGGATATGCGGGTGGCGTCAGAACCGCTGCAGCACTGATAGCGAGACTGATCTCGGTTCCTGTGGGGTGTATTGCGGCATGGTCGCGAGGCGGAGCGGGTTGCCATAGGCGAAGCTGTCGGACTGGCGGTTGAGCAGATTCTCCGCCACCAATGAAAGTTCCGTCGCGCCGCTGGTGACATGGAATTCGAGCCGGCTTTCCAGGACTTCGCCCATCCGCCGGTCGAGCGTGGGATCGAAGCTCAGCCGCGCCGGGCCGTTGTAGCGCAATTGCAGGCTGGCCCAGCCATCGGCCTGGCCGAGCGCAAAATCATGGCGCAGCGCGCCGCGCAGGGTGAAGCGCGGCACCACCGGCAGGCGGGTGTCCTTGAGATGATAGCCCAGTTCGTTGCGGATCAGATTGGCCGAGGTGAAGGCGCCACCGGCCGACAGCCGCCAGCCATGGGCAATCGGCTGTTCGAGCGAGGCTTCGAGCGACATGATCCGCGCATTGCCGGCGTTCTCGGTCTCGATCTCGCTGTCAGCCTTGAGCCGGTCGGACTGGAGATTCTTCCAGCGGGCATAGCTCAGGCCCAGTTCCGCCCTGCCGCCGCCCGCCAGTTCCTCGCGCCAGCCAAGCTCGATGGTCGAAAGTTCGTCGCCATGCAGTCGGTCGAGCAGACCATCCGAGCTCACATCGGTGCCACCCTGCCGGATGGCGGAACCGTAGCGCAGAAAAATCAGGCGCCCGCGATGGGGCCGCCATGACAACGCGGCGCTGGGCGTCACCCCGCTGCGGGTGGCTCGGCCGGTTATCCGGCCTATCGCTGCCGGGCGCGATTCATCGATGATACTGCGGAACAGCCTGGCCCCGAGGTTGAAGCGCAACCGTCCTGTCAGCGGCACGGCGACGTCGCCGAACAACGCGCTTTCGCGGGTCTTGCGGCGATCATCGTCGGTTACCAGGCTGTCGGGCCCATGGGCAGCATACAGCGTCGAGATCAGGTCCTGCCGGGCTTCGATATGAGACAGGCCGATCAGCCAGTCGATCGCGCCGGTCCGGGCGCTGACCCGGGCCTCTGTGTCCCAGACGCGGTAATGGTGTTGGTCTACCAGTTCGCCGGGATGGGGCAGGCCAAAGTTGTCGGCGCCGATGGTCGCGTCGAAATGGTCGGTCACATCGTGCCAGGTCATGGCGCTGCTGAGATTGATGTCCAGCCCGCCCACTTCGCGCCCCAGCCGCGCCGCGACATGGCGCAGGTCGTTGTCGTGCGGTTCGGCCCGCTGTTCCGGGCGCGAAAGGGTGTGGCGCTGGTAAGTGTAGCGGCTGTCGTGCGATTGCGACCATTGGCCAAGGCCGGTGAGATCAAGCCGCCAGCCATCCCCCGCATCGATGCCGAGCCCGGCCCGCGCGCCCAGCACACGGCCGGAATTGTCGTTCTTGCGGCTGCCGCTGTCGATCCAGCCTGGCTCCTTCGACCCATAGCCGACCAGCCGCAGGCCGACCCGCTCCTGCAGCACTGGCACGTTGGCGATGGCCGAGGTCGAAAAGCCTGCATTGCCGCCATTCACTACCTCGCCGCCCAGCGAAACCGCCAGGCTGGGATCGACCAGATTGGCAGAATGAGTGACTAGGTGGTAGATGCCGCCCAGCGCTCCGGTGCCATAGAGCGAGCCTTGCGGCCCCTTGAGCACTTCCACCCGTTCCATGTCGATCAACCGCAGGTCGGGATCGGGCGCGGCATAGGTCAGGCGGGCCTCGTCGAGCAGCACGGCGACAGTCGACTGGCTTTCGCCGCTGAAGGCGCTATCCGCCACGCCGCGCAGAAACATGCGATTGCGGCCGGGGCCAAGCCCGGTCATCGCCAATCCCTCGATCTCACTGGCGATTCGGCCAGAACCGGACGCTGCCCCGTGAGCGAGCGAATTATCGAGCATCACGACCGATGCCGCCATCGGCAGATCGGACAGCGGCTGGCTGCGCTTGACGGCGGTGACGATGATCGTGCCCCAGGTGCCTTCGGCTGCCGGTGGCGCGACGGGATCGGGCGGTGCGGGGTGGGGCGGGGGTGGGGCAGGCGCGCGAACGATCCGCCAGGCCGAGGCGCCGACCCGCCGTGCTATATAGCCCGAACCGGTCAGCAGCCGCTCCAGGGCTTCGCCAATGTCATAGCGGCCATGAATCGCCGGGGTACGGCGATGCGGCAGGCTGCCTTCGCTGCCGATCGACACGCCGGTCTCGCGCGAGAGGTCGGCGATGGCCTCGGGCAAGGTCGAGGCCGGGATGTCTATCCGGGTCGCGGAGGGTGCCGCTCGCTCGCGAGCTTCAGCGTGGCTCGCCGAGGCGATAAGCGCCAGCGCTGCTGCCAAGCTCCAGCCCCATGAGCTGGGAGAGATCGCGCAGCGCAGCCTTACCATCGCCGATTACCAGGGTTCCCGAAAACTGCCGGTCGCGAAGCGTATCCGGCATGGTGACACGGACCCCCGCATAGCGGCCAAGGTCTTCCGCCACCAGCGCCAAAGGTGCTGAATCGAACGAAAGCCGACCCGAACGCCATTCGCCGATATTGTCCGGGCTGAGCGGAGCGATCTGAGCCGTTCCGGCCTTGCGGTTGAACAGCAGGCCCTGGCCGTGCGGCAGGCGGATCGGCTCGGCCAGTGCCTGCGAGGCGACCGTGACCACGCCTTCGCCCACTTCGATGCGGACCAGGCCGTTGTTGGCCTGGACATCGAAACTGGTGCCGATATCGCGGATTTCGACATCACCGGCGGTGATCGACAGCGCGCGCGAGGGATCATGGCGGATCGCGAACCAGCCGCCGCCGGTCAGGGCCATCTGGTCCTGATCACTGCCGGAAATGGTGAGGCGGCTGTGCGGGGCGAGTGTGACGCTCGATCCGTCTTGCAACGCGATGGTGCGAGCGGTGGCGCCGGTGCGGTACGCGACCGGGGCGGGCACGATGAACTGGGGCAGGGCTACCAGCGCGACCAGCGAGGCAGCAATCGCCATGCCGGCCCAGCGGGTCCAGCCGCGAACGGCAGGGCGCAGGACGACCGGTTCGGTTTCTTCAGCAGGTTCAACCTGCGAGGCAACGCGCAGCGTTTCGCGGTGTTCGTCCAGCAGGGTGTCGGTCAGCGCCACTTCGTCATAGGCGGTGCGATGGCGCGGGTCTTGCTCGAGCCAGGCGGTGAAGCCGGTCCAGTCCATGGCGTCATCGGCGGCAACAGCGTGCCACTCTGCCGCTTGCGCAAAGATGCTTTCCTGGTCCCTGTTCATTGCCGTTGGCCTGATGGCGGAATGTCCCCGCCTGACTGCCCCTGCGCGTTAGACGCCGCGATTGCGAACCATCCGCAGTCCGCCAGCGCATTTCTCAGATGTTTCATCGCGACGGCAAGGTGCTTTTCGACCCCGCTGCGGCTGATTCCCATGATTTGAGCGACTTCGGCCTGACCGTATCCTTCGAAACGATGCAGCCGCAGCGCCCGCTGCGCGCCCGGGGGCAGTGTCGCGATTGCCTGTTCGAGCAATTCAGCCTCCTGCCGGCGGGCAATCTGTTCGTCTGCGGGTTCGGTGGGATCGGGCCGGTCTTCGGGCATTTCGTCACCCGTGCCTTCGGCTTCCAGCCAACCGCGATCGCGCCGCATCGCCCGCTGGCGGGTGCGCAACTGGTCGAGCACGAGATTGTTGGCCATGCGGAACAGATAAGCCCTGCCATTGGCGATCGGCCCGGCGTTCAGCGAGGAAAGCTTGATCCACATGTCCTGCAAGAGGTCTTCGGCCGCATCGCGATTGCCGCAGCGCGCGGCGAGGAAACGCAGAAGCTCGGCCCGGTGTGCGCCGAACAGGCTGACCAGCCCACCGGTCGCGGCATTGCTTTCGGCAGCATCCATTGTCGGGTCCGGACTCCATTGGTGTTCAGCGCACGGCATAGGCCAGCAGGCCCCTGACCTTGCGCGTCACCCGGATGGGATGCACGGAAATTCCCGGCAAGGCAAACCCTCCGGCGATCAGCGCGGCGGTGAGTTCGCTTTCATTGTAAAGCCGGTGGAGGCCGGCCCGGGTGAAGGGCCAGTGTTCCATCGTTTCGCGATGGGTAACATAGGCGACCAGCCGACCGCCCGGCCGGAGCACGCGCCGCAGATTGGCGATCATCCGGCCTTCGTCGTCGCAGAAATAGAGAACATTGAGCAGCAGCGCGGCATCGAAGCTACCATCGGTAAAGGGTAGTTCGGCAAGCCCCGCCTCGCGCAGGTCCGCCCGCCTGCCGAGCCGGGCGGTGGCCGCCGCGATCATGGTGGGCGAAGGGTCGATCCCGGTCACATGGCAGGGCGCGCGCCGCAGCACTTGCGCCAGCGCCGCGCCGGTACCGCAACCGGCATCGAGGATACGCTCGCCCGCGACCGGGGCGAGCAGATCGATTGCCAGTCGGGTCGGGCCGCGATTGGCGAGATCCATCGCCCCGCCAAGCCATTGCCCGATCCGGCCCGACGGGCAGGCCAGCTGCTGTGCAAATTGTCTGGCCAGCCCGGTCGCCATGATGGCTCAGGCCGTTTTGGCAAGCAGCGCCTGCACTTCGCGGCGGCGGCCTGCATCCCACACCGGGCGGGCTGGATCGTGCGGCGCGCGCAAGGCTTTCTGCAGGAACGCGGGGGCACCGGAGGTATCGCCCTGATCGAGCAGGAAATCACCGTAGAAGTAATTGGCGTCCAGCCCGTCGGGATCCATCGCCAGCGCTTCCTTCAGCAGGCGTTTGGCCTTGGCCTTGTCACCGAAGCCGATCGGCGAGCCGGGCACCTTGTAGTACAGCACGGCAAGGCTCATTGCCACGCCGCCATTGGCCGCGCGCGGATCGAGCGCATAGGCCTTGGCAAGAATGTCGCGCGCGCGGGTGGCCAAGCCCAGCTTGTGGAAGAAATTGGCGCGGTTGGCCTGTTCGCTCACCACGATCCCCTGCCACAGCAGCGGTTCGGCCTGATTGGGATAGCGCGCAACGACAGCGGCGGCCTGGCCGGAAAGCTTGTCGAGCGCCATGGTCTGGTGGCTCGATCCGCGTACTTCGTAGGAAATATGGGCCCAGCCGTCGTTGATCGCCTTGACCTCGTCCATCTCGCCGGCCGATGCGCCGGTCGGCAGGGCGGCGAAAATCATGGCGGCCAGGCTGCTGGCCAGCGTAAAATTGCTTTTCTTCATAGTGGTATCCTTGCTTCTGTTCACGAAAATTCGGCGTGGGCGCGCCGGATCTGGGGGGCGAGGCCGTTGTCGATCAGGCTCGGGGCAATGGCGTTCAGTACCGCGTAGATCCGCTCCATCAGCCCGATCGACAGCGTTTCGCGGCGGGCCAGGATGGCCGAGACGATCCGCCGGGCGACCCATTCGGGCTCGTCCGACTGCATTCCCGTCACCGCGAGGAAGCGGTTGACCTCGCCATTGTTGAAAGGGGTGCGCGCGGCGCGTGGATTGATGTGGGTGACAGTCACTCCGCTGCCCAGCAGCTCGCGCCGCAAGCCCTGGCTCAACGCGCCAAGCCCGGCCTTGCTGCTCGAATAGGCGGCAAACCACGGATAGGGGATCGCCCCCAGCACCGAGCCGATATTGACGATCTGGCCCGATCCGCGCGCCCGCATCGGCGCGGCAACGGCGCGGGCCAGAACCGCCGGGACCAGCAGGTTCACGCGGTAACACAGCGCCAGCGCCTCGGTCGGCTGCGCCTCGTGCAGGCCGAAGCGCATGACGCCGGCGATATTGACGAGGATGTCGGGTGTATGTTCCGCCAGCCGGACCGACAGCGCTTCGAGCGCGGTGTCGTCGGACAGGTCGGTGACGAGGGACTGGTCGCAGGCAGGGCATTGCATCCGGTCAATGCCGATGACATGCGCTCCGGCCTCGCGCAGCAGGCGCGCAACCGGTGCGCCAAGCCCGCCAGCCGCGCCGGTGACGGCAGCGGTCTTTCCTTCAAGCGGCAACATGGGCAGTCTCCATCGGGATGGCCGCGAACATTGCGCCGAACAGGCCGAACATCTCCTGCGCCATCGTGGTGATCGCCGCGCGGTCGGCAGGATCAGTCAGGCCGTTCACGAGATTGGCGAAGAATAGCATGTGCTCCTGATCGAGCGCGCCATGCGAAGTGAGATAGGTAAACGCCTGCGAGGGCAGGCCGAGCCGTTCCGCCACGGCCGAGGCCCCGCGCTGCGCCAGCGCAACGCTGACGCTTTCCAGCACGAAGACCATGCCGAAGAAGGCGATCGGGTTGCCGCTGGCGATGCGGTGATAGGCATGGTCCACCATCGCGCGGGTGGCCGGGGCCGGTTCGCTGGCGCGGACCGCCTCGGGATCGCCGCCGGCATGGGCGATGTCGGACAGGATCCATTCGTCATGTCCGTCCTCTTCCTCGATATAATCGTCGAGCGCGGCGGCAAGGTCTGGCCGGTGGGCGAGAGCTGCGCGGGCGGCCCTGAGCAGCGGCACGGTGTGGCGGACATGGTGCCAGGCCTGCGCGAGATAGCCGAGATAGGTCTCCCGCCCGATCGTGCCGGCCAGGCCTGCCTGCACCTGCCCGATGGCAAGGAAGCGCATCCGCTGGCGGGTGGTGGCCGCTTCCAGAAGGGTGAAGAAAGCGGGCTCGCGATCCAGCCAGGCCGCCGCGATCGCGTTTCGGCGCAGGCGGCCATTGCCGGTCAGCTGGCCATTGGACGGAGTGAAATGCGCCACCTCGCGCCAGCGGGCGATGCGGGCGTAGGCGGGCAGCGTGGCGTTGGCGGCTGCGACTGCGGCGGCCAGGTCGCTGTCCGGGCGGGCGGGCACCAGCAGCGCTTCGGGTGCGGGCAGGCCATCGCCATGGACCATCGCCTGGGCAATGCCGGGCTGGGCCAGAAAGGCTGACTCGACCCATTCGGGCGCAATGTTGCGGCCATGGCTCGTGATGATGAGGCAGGACTTGCGGCCGGAAATATGGAGCCGGCCCTGATCGTCGATATGGCCGAGGTCGCCGGTTGCCAGCGGGCCGGGCGCACGTTCTGCGCCGACCGTGCCGAGGCAGAGCGGTCCGTCGATCAGGATTTCGCCATCCACTGCGATCCAGGCCTTGATATGGCCGAGCGGACGCCCGACCGAGCCGTCGGGATCGCCGGAAGCGTCCTCGAGCGAGACGACCGAGCCGCATTCGGTCAGGCCGTAGCCCTGGCGCACCGGCAGACCGAGCGCGCGGGCGCGGTCGATCAGTTCCGGCGGCGTGCGTGCACCACCGACCGCCACCAGCGTCAGGCCCGGCAGGCGCGTTCCGCTCGCTTCCATCGCCGCCACCAGTCCGGCCAGATATTCAGGCACGAGGATCAGCGAAGTGATCCGCCATTCGGCAATGCCCTTGAGCATCATCGCGAAATCGGGGCGGAAGGGATCGGCCAGCCCGGCCATCGCCTGCGGCGGGCAGACATAGCTGCCGCCGGCCAGAATCGTGGCGAAGTAGCCCGCGATTGTTTCCAGCAGGATGCCGGGTGGCAGCAGCGCGAGGTGGCGACCGGCTTGTTCGGCACCTACCGCATCGACCACGCCCTGCGCCACGGCCAGCATGTGCCGGGCCGACAGGCAGACGCCTTTTGGCGTTCCGGTCGATCCCGAAGTGAAGGTAATCCGCGCCGTCCCGCCGGGCAGCGGGACAGGACCATTGGAGAGCATGGTCCGCGCCGCCCCGCCTAGGGGGAAAAGGGGCGGGACGGACGCGGTGCGGCGGCTTTCAGCGCTTTCGAAGGGGCTGGTCTCGAAAAGCGCCTGGGCGCCGCATTCGGCAAGGGCGTGCTGAATCTGGGGATCGGTGAAGAAGCCGGGCAGCGACAGGACCGGAATAGTGGCATCGAGCAGGGCCAGTTCCAGCAGGGCCGGACCAGCACCATGATCGAGCTTCAGCGCGATCGGCCGGGCGGGGTCATGCCCGGCGCGCAGCCGGGTTGCCATCTCCGCCACCAGCCCGGGCAGGCGGGCATAGCTGATCGGCGCGGCGTTGACCGGATCGATGGCGATCCGTTCGGGATTGCGAGCTGCATGGGCGCGCAGGGTGGCAGCGATCATGCTCATGCCGCCGCCTGCCGCTGGCGGCGCTGGAGGAAGGTGCTGATCGCCTGCTGGCCTGCGGAAATGATCCCGGCGCAGACCTGCGGATCGAGCTGGTAATAATGGCCCCAATCGCCCGCCTCGTCGCCAAGGCGGCTGGCCAGCGCGGGGCCGAGCACCTTGAGCGGCAGGCCGATCCGGGCGAACATCCGGCGCAGCGGCGCGGTCAGCGTCGCCACCGCCACTTCGCTTGAGCCGCCAAGGTCGTTGGCGGCATCGCCCCACAGCGCGATCATCGCCATGGCATTGTCGGCGGCGAAATTGCCGATCTCGACAATCGCCTCGCGCTCCACCGGCTGGCCGAAGGTTGCCGAGACCGCCGCCTCGACCGGCTGGTCGAGATAGCGTTCGAGAAACAGTGGTTCGGCCCCGGCGCGGCGATAGCCCAGCGCGGCGGTGCTGGCTCCGCGCGACTGTCGGGACAGGTAGGAACGATAGGCAGGCGTCAGGCTGGCACCCAGCACATCATGATAGCGCTGGCGGATCAGGGGAATTTCAGCGTGTACGGCCATGCCTTGCTCCTTGGGTTCGGAGCTGGGACGGCACGGCGCGAAAAAATCCTCAGTTGGGGATCATCGCGGAGGCGGCACCGATGCCTCCGCCAGCAGGCCCGCCGGGTGGGGAATGGGGCTGCTGCCAGGAAGGATTCGGCGCGGCATAAGCCACTCCTGTCCAGCAGGCTCGACGAGTGGGATGAACCTGTCCATACAACTGTAAAACATGGAGTTTTTTCGGAAATTCGATTGACTTGCGGGAAGCCTCCGGTTTAGCCACGCTTCCGGATTGTCGCGGTAGCGAGCCGTGGCACGGGGCAGGGGAGTTTTGCGGTGGCGATCAATGGGGGAGTGGGCAACGATGTCCTGAACGGAACGTCCGGTGCGGATACGATTAACGGCCTGGGCGGCGATGACACGATCAACGGGCTCGGCGGCGATGACACGATCCTGGCCGGTCCGGGCAATGATCGGATTATCGCCAGCGACGGTTCCGATCATGTCGAAGCCGGGGCGGGCGATGACACCATCGTGTTCAGCGACAATCTCACCGGTCCGTTCGGCCCCGGCTATTATTTCGTTGCCGGCAGTTTCGATGGCGGTGCCGACAATGACACGCTGGAACTGTCCGGCACCGGGCCAAGCGTTCTGGGCAACCAGATTATTTATTTCGGCAGCGCCTCCCAGCTTACGGGGATCGAGAATATCGCGTTCGGTTCGCTGGCCGGCAACCGGCTGACCCTGGCCCTGAACCTTGACACCTCGTCCGCGCCCGCTGGCAGCTTCACGCCTGCAACCCCTGCCAATCTTGCTGGCGGTGCAGGCGTCGATGTTTTTGGGTTCAACCTTTCCGGCGGAATGGGCGCTGCCACTGACATCGTCATGCCGGACGTCACCGTCAGCGATTGGACAGCTGGCGTGTTGCTGGACAAGTCCGATGGTGATCGGGTCGGCCTTCAAGCTTCCGGCTATGAAAATTACGTGCTGCGTGCCAGCGAAGCCAACGCGGCGGCGGGCATCGTGCAATTTCTGGCCGGCTCGACGGGCAGTGATGTGCTGATCGGATCGTCGGGCACCGATATCCTGGAAGGCGGCATTTCTACCGGTGGCTTCAATACCTTCAACGTCCTGCACGGCAATGGCGGGGACGATGTGCTTAAGCTTTCCGGCTATGGAGAAGGGCAGAGCGGCACTCTCGATGGTGGCGACGGCGCGGATACGTTGCTGGTGACTGGCAATGTGCAGTTTTTGGGGACGGTCCAGTCGATCGAAAAACTGTTTATGGGCAAGGGATTAGACTTTTCCTCGTCTTTCCCGCTGTTTACCGATCAGGCACCTTCAACCCTTACGCTCGATGGGGTGTCGGGCCTGTCTTCCAACCTCCAACTCAGTGGCTTCGGACACATTACCCTGATGCTCGACCAGGATCTGGATGCATCGCAATTTGTGTTCGCGCCGGGCTCGCGCGTCGATCTGGTGATTTCGGGCACGGACGCCGACGAAACCATCGTCGGCACCTCGCAAGGCGACATCATCCAGGGCGGGGACGGCCAGGATGTGGTGTCCGGCGGGGCCGGGGATGACGCCATCTATACCGGCTTCGGCGACGAGACGCTGGACGGCGGAAGCGGCAACGACACGCTCGATTATTGGGCGATCAACTTTCAGCCCAGCACGACGGTGGGGGTCAATGTCAATCTGTCGCTTACCGGCCCACAGGATACCGGCGCCGGTGGCATCGATACCATCTCCGGTTTCGAGTGGCTGATCGGCACCAAATTCGCCGATACGCTGACCGGCGATGCGCACAACAATGTCATCGCGGGCGGCGGTGGGAACGACACGCTCGATGGCGGCGATGGCATCGATACACTGAGCATTGCCAGCTACAGGTTCGGGTTATGGACCACGTTCAATCTGGCCCTGACCGGCCCGCAGATTGATGTATATGGCCAGGTGCTTACCGTCCGCAATTTTGAAAATGTGGACGGATCCAGTGACGCCGACAATATCATCGGCGACGCGGGGAACAATGCCCTGCGCGGGGGCGAAGGCCGCGATGTGCTGGAAGGCGGCGAGGGCGACGATCTGCTGGCCGGAAACATTGGCCGGGATACGGCCAGCTATGCCGGGGCAGGCACGGCCGTTCTGGTCGACCTCACGCTGGCCGGGCCGCAGGATACGCTCGGCGCGGGCATGGACACGCTGGTCAGCATCGAGAACCTGACCGGTTCCGGCCATGACGACACGCTGATCGGTAATGCTGGTTTCAATGACATCGATGGCGGCGCGGGCGCGGATATCATGCGCGGCGGGGCCGGGATTGATCGCTATCATGTCGACAATGCCGGGGACCGGATCTTCGACCAGCCCGGCGATTTCAGCATCATCCATGCGACCGTGGACTTCGCGTTCGGCGGCGTTGACGGCACGCTGATAATGGACGGCACCGGTAATCTCAGGGCCACCGGCAATTCAATGTCCAACACGATTATCGGCAACAGCGGCAACAATGTCATCCAGGGCCATGGCGGCGACGACACGATGCGCGGCGGGGACGGGGACGACACCTATTTCGTCGATAATGGGGACGATGTGGTTGGTGAAGAATATAATGGCGGCACCGATACCGTCATTGCGACCGCCAGCTTCCATCTGAGTTACGGAGTCGAAAATCTGGTGCTGGCCGGTAGCGCCGATATCGATGGCTGGGGGAACGCAAACCCTTTCGGCAACATCATCACCGGCAACAGCGGCAACAACCGGCTTTTTGGCGGGAGCGGCCCTGACACGCTCGATGGCGGCGGCGGCAACGACACGCTCAGCGGCGGCCAGTACCAGGATGTGCTGATTGGCGGCTATGGTGCCGACACCCTCACAGGCGGGGCGGGACAGGACCAGTTCGTGTTCGCCAGCGAGAACGATTCGCGTCGCAGCGCGCAGGACCACATCACCGACTTCCGGCATGGCCAGGGCGACCGAATCGACCTGCACGCCATCGATGCAATCGCGGGTGGCGCGGATGATGCCTTCACCCTTGTCGGTGCGTTCAGCCATGTCGCGGGCGAGCTGGTGATCCGGGCGACCGCGCCGGGCCATTATTCCTTGCGGGCCGATACCGATGGCGATGGCCACGCCGATTTCGTGGTGGCAGTCGATTCGGTCACCACGCTCGTCGCGGCGGATTTCGTGCTCTAATCCCGGATAGCTTCGGCCAGCAGGCCTGCCGTGTCCGGCGCGGACCAGTCATGGCCGCCGGTCATCCGCCACACTTCGCGCCCCTGCGCATCGTAATAGACCGTGGTCGGCAGCTGCGCCCCGCCGAAATGAAAGGCGAGTTCGTTATCGGGATCGAGCCATGGTTCCAGCTGGCGCAGGCCATGCTTGTCAAAGAACGGCGCGACCTTGTCCGCGCCGCCCATGTCCTGGCTGACCGTCACCACCCGCAGCGTGCCCTTGCGGGCGGCGGCCAGCGTATCCAGCGTCGGCATCTCCGCCACGCAGGGTGCGCACCAGGTCGCCCACAGGTTGAGCAGCACCGGGGTTCCGGCAAGGTCGATGAGGCGCAATTTTTTGCCATTAGGGTCGGTCAGGGTGAAATCCGGCAGTCGGCTGCCCCGGTGGCTGCGGTCGACCGCCCCTTGCGCCGGCTTGACCGCACTTGACACCTCGGTGCCCGCTTTCGCCGCGCCTGTGCGCGCTTCCGGTTGCGCAGGTGCGGCGCTTTGCCTATCGCAGCCGCCAAGGGCCAGTGGGGCCAGCACGGCGAAACCAAGGACAATCTGCTTGAGCGAGCGGGACAACAGCAAGAGCGGCTCCAATACCATGTGGGGCGGGCGGTTCGCCGAAGGACCCTCGGCGATCATGCGCGAGATTAACGCCTCGATCCCCTTCGACAAGGCGCTGTGGCGGCAGGACATCGCCGCGTCAAAGGCACATGTCGCGATGCTGGGCGCGCAGGGCATCGTCGCGGCGGAGGATGCAGCAGCGATTTCCGCCGGGCTTGACCGAGTCGCTGCGGAATATGAGGCCAATGGCGTCCCCGAAAACTGGGACCTTGAAGACATCCACATGACGACCGAAAGCCGGCTGGCCGAGCTGATCGGCGCGGCGGCAGGGCGGCTCCACACCGCGCGCAGCCGCAACGATCAGGTCGCGACCGATTTCAAGCTGTGGGTGCGCGAAGCCTGCGTTCAGGCCGATGCCGCGCTGGGTGCGCTGCAGGTGGCGCTGGTAACCCGCGCCGGTGAACATGCCGACACCATCATGCCAGGCTTCACCCATCTCCAGACCGCGCAGCCGGTGACGCTGGGCCATCATCTGATGGCCTATTACGAGATGGTGCAGCGCGATCGCTCGCGCTTTGTCGATGCGCATGCGCGCGCCAGCCAGTGCCCGCTCGGCGCGGCGGCGCTGGCCGGAACGGGCTTTGCGATCGACCGCCATGCCACGGCGGCAGCGCTGGGCTTTGCCATGCCCACCGCCAATAGCCTCGATTCCGTTTCCGACCGCGATTTCGCGCTCGATTACCTGATGGCGGCGGCGCAATGCGCGTTGCATCTTTCGCGGCTGGCGGAGGAAATGATCATCTGGGCCAGCCAGCCGTTCGGCTTCGTCACGCTGCCGGACAGCCTTTCCACCGGCAGTTCGATCATGCCGCAGAAGAAGAACCCCGACGCGGCGGAGCTGGTGCGCGGCCATGCCGGGCGGATCATCGGCTGCGCCACCGCGCTGATGGTGACGATGAAAGGCCTGCCGCTGGCCTATTCCAAGGATATGCAGGACGACAAGCCGCCGGTATTCGAGGCGGCCAGCCTGCTGGCGCTGTCGATTGCGGCGATGACCGGAATGGCTGCGGAAACCCGCTTCCGCACCGACCGCATGCGCAAGGCGGTGGAACTGGGCTATGCTACCGCCACCGATCTGGCCGACTGGCTGGTGCGCGCGGCCGACATCCCGTTCCGCGAAGCGCACCACATCACCGGCGCGGCCGTGAAGCTGGCGGAGCAGAAAGGGGTGGCGCTGGACGCGCTTTCGCTCGATGATCTTCGCGCAATCGATGCGCGGATCGACAGCCGGGTGTTTTCCGTCCTCTCGGTCGAAGCATCGGTTGCGGCGCGAGCGAGCTACGGCGGCACTGCTCCGGCGCAGGTGCGGCTGCGGGTGGCCGAAGCGCGGCTTGCCCTCGGATTGGGAGAAGGCTGATGCGCAGCTTCGTGATTCTGTTGATGCTGGCCGCGCTCTCGGCCTGTGGCAGCCGCGCGACCCTTCAGCCGGTTGCGGGCAGGCAATTGCCGGTCGCCCCCTATGGCGCCAAGGAGCAGCCCAACGCCGACGCGCTGCTCGAAGGCACCCCCCAGGCCACTCCGGAGCGGAGCGTGGAGCTTCGCAAGCGTTCGGAAGAGCGCCAGGACGATCCCTTCGATTTCCCACCCAAAGGCTGAATCTTGGACCATTTTACCCTGAAGAATGGCGTCCTTCATGCCGAGGACGTGCCGCTTGATGCCATCGCCGCGGCGGTTGGTACCCCGGTCTATGTCTATTCGCGCGCCACACTGACCCGCCATGCGCGGGTGTTCCGCGATGCTCTGTCGATCCTGCCCAGCGTTCACATCGCCTTTGCGGTGAAGTCCAATCCGAACCTGGCGGTGCTCAAGCTGCTCGGGCGCGAGGGCTATGGCGCCGACGTGGTTTCCGCCGGCGAAATGGCGCGGGCACTGGCCGCCGGGATGCCGGCCGGGGACATCGTCTTTTCCGGCGTCGGCAAGACCGGGCCGGAACTGGCCGCCGGGGTAGAGGCCGGGATTGGCCAGTTCAATCTCGAATCCGAGGAAGAAGGGATCGAACTGGCCGCTATTGCCGCCGCGCGCGGGGCCACGGCCACTGCCGCGCTGCGGGTCAATCCCGATGTCGAGGCAGGCACCCATGCCAAGATCTCTACCGGCAAGGCCGAGAACAAGTTCGGCGTGCCCTATGACCGGGCAGCGGAAATTTTCGCCCGGCTGGATGGGCTGGAAGGCCTGTCGATGCGCGGGCTGGCCGTCCACATCGGCAGCCAGATCGGCAATCTCGAACCCTTGCGCGCCGCCTTCGGCAAGATGGGCGAGCTGATGCGGGACCTGCGGGCGCAGGGCTTCACCGTCAGCCACATGGACCTCGGCGGCGGGCTGGGCGTGCCCTATCGCGAAGGTGAAAGCTTCCCGAGCCCTTCGGACTACGCCGCGATGGTGGCGGGCGCGACGCAGGGCTGGGATGTGACGTTGATGTTCGAGCCGGGCCGGGTGATTGTCGGCAATGCCGGGGTGCTGGTGACGCAGGTTGTGCGGGTGAAGCGCGGGATCGAGCATCCCTTCGTGGTGGTCGATGCGGCGATGAACGACCTCGCTCGACCGGCGCTGTATGATGCCTGGCACGATTTCGTGGCGGTCCATCCCACCGGTGAGCGGATCACCGCCAACATTGTCGGTCCGATCTGCGAAACTTCCGACACTTTCGCCATGGCCCGCGATATCGACGCGGTGCAGCCTGGCGATCTGGCGGTGTTCCGCACAGCCGGGGCATACGGCGCCACCATGGCCAACACCTACAACAGCCGCTCGCTGGTGCCCGAAGTGATGGTCGACCAGGATCGCTGGGCGGTGGTCGCCGACCGGATCGAGCCTGCCACCATCCTTGCCGCTGAGCGCGTGCCGGACTGGCTCGACTGAACCGGTGATGCGCAGCCTGCCGCTCTTCCACCAGATTGCCGGCCAGCCAGTGATCGTGCTGGGAGAGGGCGAGGCGGCACAGGCCAAGCGCCGGCTGGTGGAGCGGGCCGGGGGCATTGTCATGACCGAGATCGGCGAAGGGGTCGATAAAGGCGCCCGGCTGGCTTTCGTCGCGCATCAGGATGCGTTGGCGATCGAGGCGGATGCGCTGCGGCTGCGCGGGCTTGGCCTGCTGGTCAATGTCGTAGACCGTCCGCAGCTGTGCGATTTCACCACCCCCAGCGTGCTTGACCGCGATCCCCTGCTGATCGCCATTGGCACCGGTGGAGCCTCGGCGGGCCTTGCCAAGGCGGTGCGGTTGCGGCTGGAGCGTCTGTTGCCCCAGCGGCTCGGCCAGCTGGCGGAGCGATTGCAGCAGGCGCGCGAGCGGCTGCGCGCGCGCTGGCCCGATCCCGCCGCCCGCCGCCGCGCACTCGACGCCGCGCTGGGCGAGGGCGGGGCGCTCGATCCACTGGCGGAAGGCTCGGCCGATGCGCTGAAAGCATGGCTGGAAGGTGCAGTGGAGACCGACCCGGCCGAACATGTCACCATCTTGCTCGCCAGCGATGATCCGGACGATTTGACTCTGCGCCAGGCACGCCTGCTTGGCTCGGCCGATGCGATCCTGCACGATCCGGCGGTGCCTTGTGTCATCCTCGACCGGGCCCGGGCCGATGCGCTGCGTCTGCCGCTGCCGCATGCCGGGCCGGACCCGAAGGGTCTGATAATCATCCTTCAACGAAACTGAGCGATGCTGCGCTGGCTCTGGTCAGTGGACAGGGTCGATACGGTCTCACTTTCGCCGCGTAACCCGCAGAAATACGGGTATTACAATCTTTTAATTTAAGACCGCGCTCCAACCCGGCCAAGTCCCCTCCCCAGCGAGGCAGTTCCGCCTCGCAGCTTGGGGAGTTGAAAACATGAACCTGCCGCAGATCGACCTGTCGAACCTGCCCGACCTTGATACGCTGACCGGCCTGTTCGGCAGCGCATCGCTGGGCACCGTGGGCAGCGATGACCGCATCGTTATCCTGATGACGTACCTCTATTCGATCAGCCCCCAGTCGGGCCTGGTCTGAGAGAGGGGCCGGGACGATGCGGATCGATCCGGCCTTGCGCGCGCTGCGGAGTGAACCCACTCCGCAGCGTATCGCGCAGGATGTGCTGTTCGCCGCGCGCGATGCCTGGCGCGAACGGGATGACTGGAAGGCTCTCTCGCAGGACATCGAGAGCTATGGCAACGGGGCCGATCTTGGCAGTTGCGCGGCGCTGGCGGCGCTGTTTGCCGATCCGGCCCGTGCCGGGCGCTTCGCGCGCGAATTCACCGCGCATTTCCTGCCCGCGATAGCAAAGGCCCCGCTGGCGCAGTTTCCCTCGCGCCATATCGTCAACGGCTCGGTCTCGACCCTGCTGCTGGCAGCCAAGGGCCGGGCCGTGCTGTCGCTGGTGGCCTTCGATGGCGAGACGCTGGCGGGCCGGCCGCGCGCGCAGACGGTCGGCTTTTCCGATGGCGAACGGCACGAGATGGTGCTGGCCGGGCGCGGATCAGGCCTGCTGGTGCGGGGCCGCGAATTGTCCGACAAGCGGATGGAGCTGTCCACCGACCCCCTCGACCTCGTCCCAGGCTTTGGCGCCTCAATCGACACTTCGCGCGAATCGATCGTGATCGATGGGGCCGAAGGGCGGCTGGTGACGCTTCGGCTGCTCAGGATGACCGAAAACCCGCGCCCGATCCGCGACTACGCGCTGGCGGATGGTGCCTTCCTGCACCAGTCGGCCGGCGAGACCAAGCAGAGCCGGCTGGAACTGATGATCGCGCTGCTCGGCCGGATGAGGCGGGCCGATGCCGCGCCCTTGATGGCGGCGATGGCGATCGCGGATGGCGCGGCGGTTGCGCCGCACCTGCGCTGGCAGGCGCTGCGCGAATGTATCGCGCTCGACACCGCCGAGGGCTTCCGCGCGCTGTGCCGGATCGCCCGCGACGAGGAAGACCCGCTGGTCGTCCCGGCCGGCGCGTTGCGGGCCCAGTTGATCGAGAGCCATCCGGTGCTGCTCGGCCTGGAAGAAAAGGAACTGACATGCCCCGCCTGATCGAATATCCGGACGACGCGTCCTGCTGCCTCGAGGAAGCGGTCACCGCGCTACAGGAGCAGGGCTTCGAGCCTGAGGATGAGGTCAGCCTCGCCCATGCCGCCGGGTGGCTGCGCAGGCTTGGCAACAACCGCAGCTTCATCGGCGATATCCTCGTCGGCGAGCTGGCCGGGCGACATCACAAGGAGAACGAGCTCAGTTCTTACGGCCCGCAGGTTATCATGCTGTCGCGCCCGTCGGACGAATTCTTCCTGCGCGCCAATATCTGGCCCTCGGCGGACGAGCACATGTTTCGGGCGAGCGGCGGCTCCAGCTTCGTCTATGGCCTGCCGCACGATCATAATTTCGATTTCCTCACCCATGGCTACTTCGGGCCGGGCTATTGGAGCGATTATTACGAGTTCGACTATCAGGCGGTCGATGGCTGGGCCGGGGAAAAGGCCAATCTGCGCTTCATCGAACGCAGCCGGCTCGAACGGGACAAGCTGATGCTCTATCGCGCCCATCGCGATGTCCACGCCCAGATTCCGCCGGATTCGCTCTCGGTCTCGCTTAACATCATGCATATGCGCCCCAGCCAGGGCTGGTACGACCAGTATCGCTTCGATCTCGACCGGGACGAGGTGACCTGCGTGCTCAACCACGGCCCGAGCGAGGTGTTCCTGCGCGTGGCGGTGGGGCTGGGCGGCGAGGAAGCGCAGGATCTGGCGGAAATCTTCGGCCAGACCCACCCCAGCGACCGGATGCGGATGGTCGCCTGGGAAGCCGCGCGCGGGCCTCGCCCGGGACGCCGCAGCCCGCGACGCGCTGTGGCGCGAGGCGGAGTTCTGCGGCAGCCGGATGGTGGCAATGGAAGCCGCGGCGAGGCGGGCAGTGCTGGCATAGGCCGACCAGACAGGCAGCCACCGGGCTCGCCGATCGCGCCACCGCCGATCTTTCGGTTGACGAATCCGCACCGGCGGTGGCAAGCGCGAAACCGCGCGAGCGGGTATAGCTTAGTGGTAAAGCACCAGCCTTCCAAGCTGGCTATGCGGGTTCGATTCCCGCTACCCGCTCCAGCCCTCCATCCCTGACAGTTCCTCCCCGGCTTTACAAAGTCCGGAAAATCCCCATATTTCGGGCCTGGTTGGCCCTTGGCATTCCCACCCCTTCCTCCGCAGCCGTTGGCTTTGGGGGCCTTGGTGGGGGCCTTGACCTGAGGGTTCAATGTGAGGGCCCCCATGCTGGGGGCCTTTTTGGGGATGAAAGGCCGCCACGTATGGCGCTTACCGATGTGACAATCCGCAACGCAAAGCCGCGCGAGAAGGTCTATAAGCTGACCGACAGCGGGGGCCTTTACCTGCAAATCAATCCAACAGGCTCAAGGCTTTGGCGGTTGAAGTATCGCGTGGATGGACGGGAAAAGAAGCTATCTATCGGCCCCTACCCTGATTTCAGTCTCAGTGAGGCTCGCAGGCGGCGTGACGAAGCGCGCGAGCAGCTGGCAATGGGCAAAGACCCGTCAGGTGAAAAACAGCGGGACAAGCTGCGTGCGCGGGTTGATGGGGGCAATACCTTCAATGCCATTGCCAGCGAATATTGCGACAAGCGAAAACGGGATGGGCAACAAGCATGGGCACCAGCCACGGCGAAGCGCTGCGAATACCTGTTGAGCTTGCTCGCTAGCACGATTGGCAAGATGCCCGTCACAGAGGTCGAACCTGCCGACATTCTGGCTGCTGTCCGCCGCATTGAAGCTAAGGGCAACTTGGAAAGTGCCAAGCGAACAATGCAGCTTGCGGGGGCAGTCATGCGCTATGCGGTGGCCACTGCACGGCTGGGGTCCGATCCTACGCGCGATTTGCGCGGCGCGCTTACAGCACCCACCGTTACCCACTACGGCGCGATCACTGACGCCAGCCGTGTTGGCGAACTGTTGCGGGCCATCGATGGCTATCAGGGCTTTGGCTATGCCAAGCTGGCCATGCAGCTTGCGCCGCACGTATTCGTCCGCCCCGGCGAACTGCGTCACGCCGAGTGGTCAGAAATCGACCTAGATAGCCGTGTCTGGATCATCCCAGCTAGGGTCGGGACTCATTGATCACAACCAGAAGATGACGGTAGCGGCGATTGCGATGGCGGACATGAAGGTGTGGGCGCAGCGATCATATCGGGTGTGAATGCGCCGCCAGTCCTTGATTTTGGCGAACAGGTTTTCGATCAAGTGCCG
>CANJYE010000046.1 GCA_947479055.1 Erythrobacteraceae bacterium | reverse complement strand
ATAAAACAGCGAGAAAGGATCAAGCGAAAGACTATCGAACATCGGCGCTTGCAACACCGCAAGCTAGCCGCCTAACATCAACCCCCAGACGAGGCCCGCACTCCGCTAATTTACGCTGCAAATTGCGCCAAATGTTCTGACGACGGACAACATCGAATATCGAACTTCAAGAAGGCCAATCACATGGAAGGAAAATCTTCCATTAACCCGGTTCCCGGTCCCACGGATACCGCGCTTGGCGAATAGGGCAAGAATGCTCAGACCAGCCGCAGCAGCGAAACCACATCGTGGCGCAGGGCAGCGGCATTGAAGCGCGATGCGATCGTGGAGACGGTTTCGTTCGATTGCATGGTCGGCGGGACGACATTCCAGATCAGGCCGTACATCGTGTGCAACCGGTAGCGATGCCAGGCGGCAGCGCGATCGAGCGCGGGGCCACCGGCCTCCTCCAGCGCCCGGAGATAATGGTCGAGCAGTTCCTCCTCCCACGCAGCGGCAACATCTGCCGCCATCGCCGAAACGAGGAAGTAATTGACGTCATGCGCCCAGTCGCATTGCATGAAGCGCTGGAAATCGAGGAAGCCCGGGCGGCCATCCTGCTCGAAGAACATGTTTCCGGCATGTGCGTCGCCATGGACCATGCAGCGTTCGCTCGATTGCGCATCGAAATCCCATAACCGCTGCATGCCCGTGCGCACGGCTGCGATATCGCGGAAACCTTCGGGGAGGCAGGCTGCCGCAGGAGCCGACATGGCCTGGTCCCACGCCTCCTTCGTGAGAAGCCTCAGCACAATCCCGTCCGAAATCAGCGTTCCGCCCGGCGTGCCCAGCCGTTCCAGCTCCGGGCTCATCCAGCGATGGGCGTGGAGCCGTGCCAGCATGGCCAGCGCCTGCGCCGCCACATCGGGCGCAACCGGCTTCATCGCCGAACCGAACCGGGCGTTGCGGGCGAGCAGATCCTCGATCAACTGACCCGAAATGCCGCTCTCGTCCGTACCGGTGAAATAGCAGGCGGGCACGTTGAGCAGGCCGAGCGGGGCAATCTCCGCATAGAACAGGCTTTCACGCACGTGGCTGTCGCGGATGTTGTCGGAATGGGCTTCCAGCCCGCTCTTGTACCACAGGGTCGGCGGCAGGCGATGGGCGTGACCGGCATCGTTGTAATCGAGCACCAGCCGCAGCTTGGTTCCCGTCGCGCGGATGCTGCTGGCATGGATGCAGCTGGTTACCTGCGTGCCGGGATAGCGCTGCGCCAGCGCCGCCGTCATCCAGGCGGCGTCGATCTGGTCGAGCGTGCGGGGCAGATCGAGAGGCTTCACCATGGATCAGTTCTCCCGCCGCGATTGATACTGGGAAAGTCCTGCCACCAGCAGCCCGGCGATCTGGTCGGCCACCTGCGCCAGCGGCAGGCTGCCGCCCTTGCGATACCATTCATGGATGCCGCTGACGCCATCGAGCACGGTGCGCGAAGCGATCGCGGGGTTGACCGCTTCGGGTATCTGGCCCGCTGCAATGGCCCGCCCGATCAGCTGTTCCGCCATCTCGCGATACATGTCGCGCTTGCGGATGATTGTGGCCTGCTGGCCTTTCGGGACAAAGCGGAAGTCCCGGAAGAAGATCGACAGCCTGTCTGCATTTTCGGCAGCATAGACGATCAGCTTGCACAGATAGCGGTAGAGCTCATGGAGCGGATCGGCGCTGTCGAGATCGACCTCGGAGACAATCTCCTCGCCCCGGTGATGCAGATCGTGCAGGATCGCGACGAGCAGATCCTCCTTCGAGCGGACGTAATAATAAAGGCTGCCCTTGAGCAGGCCTACCGCATCGCTGACTTCCTGCATCGATGTGGCGGCAAAGCCCCGGTCCCGGAACAGCCGGGTGGCTTCCAGCAGCAGCTGGTTCCACCGCTCGACCGACTTGGCCTTGCTTCGCACCGGGCGGGACGTTTCGGGGCGGAGGGCCTTCATGACGATTCATTCTCCAACAGCAGCGTGGCAGTGCCAGTCACCGCATCCTGCCCGGCGCCGTTGATAACCCGGAATGCACAGGTCACAACCTGCCCATCCTGCGAAACGACAGAACCTTCCACCGTTACGCGATCACCAACCAGCACGTTAGCAAGATAGCGGCTTTCGATCGTCAGCAGCCGGGCACCGGGAAATGCCGCCTGCACCATGTTGACCGCATAGGCGAGATTGGCCGGGCCCTGGTTGATCGGACCGGCAAGGCCGGCGGCGCGCGCGGCGTCCCCATCCAGGTGGATCGGATTGGGATCGCGCAGAATTTCGGCGACGCGGCTCACGGCGGAAGGCTCGACCGTCCAGCCGAATGGTTCGATCATGCCCCACCTCTTGGCAATATCCAGGAACTGGTGCCTTCCACCGCTTCGCCATCGCTGTCGGACAGGGTCAGGCGGAAGCGGAGCTGATCGGCCATCCCGAATGTCCGGCTGGGCTTGCGGAGCAGCGAGACGATCTCGCCATCGACCCGGTATTCCTTGCCCACTCGCAAGGGCCGGGTGAAGCGGGCATCGCTGCCGGTCATCATCGGCCCGTCAGCAACGTCGAATTCGCACAGGGCCAGCAGCCCGGCCACGCTCAACCCCATCCCGCACTGGCTGGCGATGTAGAAGAACAATGGGTGGGCCAGCCCGGTCGGGTCCGGCTCCGCCCCTACCGAGACACAGAAATCGCGGTTCTCCTCCGGCGTGATCCGGTATGTCCCACCGGGCAGGACCCTACCGGCCACATCTGGCGGTGCCGCGGATGCCATCAGAACGAACGGGGCAGGCCGAGCATTTCGGCGATCGAATTGCGGGCCATCTCGTTGGTGATCGGGCCGATCCGCCACAGCCGGGAATCGCGCCAGTAGCGCTGCATGTCTGTTTCAGCCGAATAGCCCATACCGCCCAGCACCTGGATGCCCGAATCCGCCACAGCATTGGCCAGTTCGGATGCCACGATCTTGAGCGCGGTGGTTTCGATGTTCGACACGACCCCGCGCTGCATCTTGCGAGCGCAGTCGAACATCATGGTTTCGACCTGGTATTGGGCAATCCGCATGTCGGCAATCTTGTGCTGGATCGCCTGGAATTCGCCGATCGTGCGGCCAAAGGCCTTGCGCTGTTTCGCATAATCGAGTGCATCTTCCAGCACCCCGTCGATCACGCCAAGGCAAAATGCGCTGACCATGATCCGCTCGTTGTTGAGCGTGGGCAGCAGCATCCGCCAGCACTTGTCAGCTTCGCCCAGCAACAGATCGTCGGACACGAACACATCGTCGAGATGGATGCTGCACGAACCCATCGAACGCATGCCCAGCTTGGGCAGCGGAGTGATTGTCACCCCTTTGCTGGCGGTCGGCACCCAGAACAGGCTGACGCCTTCATAGCTCTTGGTGACGTTCTTGTCGGTCCGCGCGATCAGCAGCAGGTAATCGGCGACATGGGCGGAAGATGACCAGATTTTTTCACCGTTGATCCGCCAGCCGCCGTCGGCCCGAACAGCAGTGGTGCGCATCCCGCCCAGCAGGTCGGTCCCGCCGGAGGGTTCGGTAAAGGCGATGGCCGCGCGCAGTTCGCCCGCCGCGATCTTCGGCAGGTAGCGCTGCTTCTGTTCGGGCGTGCCATAAAGCCCGATCGACTTGACCCCGGCAAAGGAAGTGATGCCCCAGATCCAGGCAAGCCCGCCGAGCGAGCGGGCCAGTTCGCGCGCCAGGATCATCTGGAAAATGATGTCCCCGCCCTGCCCACCGAACTCCTCGTCGATGCCGATACCGTGGAAGCCGCCTTGCGTGAACTTGTCCCACAGCGCGAAAGGATAGTGATCCTCGTCCTTCTCCAGCTCGCGGGCCCAGGCCTTGGGGATCTCCGATTCGACGAAGCGGTGGACCATCTCCTTGAAAGCGATCTGTTCTTCTGTGAAACCGTCCGTCACTTGCATTCTCCCGGGGCGCTTGCGGCCATATCAATTCCTACGACCGTTCGTTTGTTTTTCAAGGGGGGACCTTGCGACCTGCTGCTGATAATGGTCTAACCGGTGCGATAACAAGTGGGTGAGGATCAGGTGTCGAGACAGGCGCGCATACCGGCAGAGGAAGTTACCGGCACCATTGCGGAACTGATGGTCGAACAGGCGGCGCACTCGCCCGACGCACTCTACGCGATCTTTGCCGACCGGACATTGAGTTATGGGCATATCCACCAGGAAGCCACCCGCCTTGCCAGGGCGCTGATCGCCTTCGGCATCCGGCCCGGCGACCATGTCGCCACGCTGATGCCGAACGTGCCGGAATGGGTGATCGCCTATTTCGGCTGCCTTTATGCAGGGGCGCGCTGCGTGGCGCTCAATGCCCGCTACAAGACGCATGAGCTTGAATTCACCATTCCCCACAGCGACGCGAAGCTGCTGATCACCACCGATGCCATCGCCGACCACGTCGATTTTACCGACATCCTGCGCGAATCGCTCCCCTCGCTGCCCGGACAAGCCGATCCGCGCGCGCTGAAACTGGCCGAAGCGCCCGAGTTACGCGCGATCGCGCTGTGGGGGGATACGCGCCTGCCGGAATTCCTGCCCTTCGCCGATCTCGTCGCGATGGGCGCGGAAGTGGGCGATCAGGCGGTCGAAGCCGCGCGGGCCACCGCCCGAGCAGACGATACCGCAGCGATCATCTACACTTCGGGCACCACCTCCCGGCCCAAGGGCTGCGAGCTGACTCACCGGGGCATCCAGAGCAGCTGGTTTACCTTCTCGACAGTGGTCGATCTCAAGGCGGAAGACCGGATCTGGATGCCGATGCCGTTCTACCACACCGGCGGCATCGGCCCGATGACAGCGGTCCTGAAGGCGGGTGCGGCTTTCATGACCCAGCCGCATTACCAGCCGGAAGAAGTGATCCAGCTGATCGAGCTGTACAGGATCAACCACCTCTATCCCGGGTTCCCGCAGCTCTCGCTGAACGTGGTCGACGATCCGCGCTTCACGCATGAGCGGTTCCATTATGTCCGTTCGCTGCTGAACGTCGGACCCGAAGCGATGCAGCAGCACATCCAGTCGCGCCTGCCGCCCGACGCGATCCTGCTCAACCTGTTCGGCATGACCGAAGGTTCGGGCATCATCACATTCACGCCGTTCGACGCCCCCTTCGCGGTGCGCGCGGTGTCCAGCGGGATCGCCCCCGAACTGCGGGAAGTCCGCATCGCCGAGCCGGAGAGCGGTGCGATCCTTCCAGTGGGCGAGACCGGCGAGATCCAGTTTCGCGGGCCGAATTCGTTCAAAAGCTACTACAACGATCCCGCCGCCACGCGCGCGACCATCCTCGAAGGCGGCTGGGTCCGCACCGGCGATCGTGGTCGGCTGGACGCGGACGGCTATCTCACTTTCGCCGGGCGGCTGAAGGACATGATGAAAGTCGGCGGGGAGAATGTCGCCGCGGCAGAGATCGAGGCGTTCATCCAGAAGATGCCGGGGGTGAAGCTGGTGCAGGTGATCGGCGTGCCGGACGACCGGCTGGGCGAAGTGCCCTATGCCTTTGTCGAGAGGACCACCGATAGCGATGGCGCGGCGCTGAGCGACGATGCCGTCATCGCCTTTTGCCAGGGCGCGCTGGCTAAGTGGAAAGTGCCGCGCGGCGTATCCTTCCTGACCGAATGGCCGATGTCCGCCACCAAGATCCAGAAGTTCAAGCTTCCCGCCTATCTGCCCGAGGAATGGCGTTCCCGGGACGAAACCGCAAAGGTGTGACTCCATGACCCGCGCAACGGCCAGCCTGCTCGATTTTAGCGAAAAGGACCCCTTCGCGTTCTACGAGCAGTTGCGCGCGCAGGGCTCGCCGCGCTGGGACGACAAGGCCAAGGGCTGGCTGATCCTCGATTACCAGCAGTGCTGCGATTGCGAGCGGGACGAAAGCCGATTCGGCAACGCTTATGTCCATGCCGACGCCACGCTGAAGGAAATCAAGGGCGGCGGTGCCAATGTCACGCTGAGCCAGGAGCCGGAGCATATGGCGCTCCGCCGTTTCCACCTCAAGCTGCTGTCGCCCAGCAGCGTGGAGCGCTATCGCACCGGCCATATCATCCCGGTGGTGGACAGCCTGATCGGCCGGGTTGCGGACAGCAAGGCGTTCGACCTTTGCGCCGCCATCGGCGATCAGGTGCCGCCGCGCGTCATCTGCAGCCTGCTGGGCATGCCCTATCAGGATGACGAGGCGATGGCCCGCATCCTGTATCTCAACGGCTGCATCGTCGACTATATTGCCTCGGGCTATCGCGATCCGGATTTGCGCGATCAGGCGCTCGCCGCATCGAAGGAACTTAACACGACGCTGCTGCCCTATGTGCAGGCCCGCCGCGCCGATCCGCATGACGATTTCATCAGCCGCGTGTGGCAGCAAGCCCCCGAAGCCGGGCTGGAGCTTGACGATGCGGGCGTGCTCGGCCTGTGCCGCGAGCTCTATTTCGCAGGTTCCGACACCACCGTCCACGGCATCGCCAATCTGTTCTACCTGCTGCTGAGCGATGCGGAGCTGTTCGCCCGGGTGAAGGCGGAACGCGGCAAGGCGCTGACCCATGCCATCGAGGAATCGCTGCGGCTGCTGAATGTTGTCCAGTTCCGCCACCGCATCTGCGTGGCCGATACGCGGGTCGGCGATGCCGACATCAAGGTCGGGGACGCGATCTTCCTCGTCCATGCCGCCGCCAATCGCGATCCGGCCAACTATGGCTGCCCGGCCAGCGTCGATCTGGAACGCAAGGCCCCGACCGATCATCTCGCTTTCGGCAAGGGCACCCGCGCCTGCGTTGGTGCGCAACTGGCCCGGGTGGAAATGTTCGAGGTGGCCTGCCGACTGATGGACGCCTTCCCCGACATGCAGCTCGATCCCGATGCCCCCCCGCCAGGCTTTTCCGGGCTGTTCATCCGTTCCATGCGACCGCTCAACATCCTGACCGGGAGATAGAATTTGCGTGCAATCATCACGGGCGCGGCCAGCGGCATCGGCAGGGCGGTGGCGCGCAAGCTGGCCGGAAATGCCGGCGCATCACTGCTGCTGGTCGATCGCGATGGCGATGGGCTGGCCCAGCTTGCCGCCGAACTGGGCGCGACGGCGCGCGTGGAGACCCTAACCGCCGACATGTCCGACCGTGCTGCGCCCCCGTTGATTGTCGAGCGCTGCGTGGCCGCCTTTGGCGGGATCGACGCCATCATCAGCAATGCCGGCGCGATGAAGGGCGCACCGCTCAAGGACTTGTCGGACGAGGATTTCGACTATCTCTTCGCCATCAACACGCGGCCGACATGGGCGCTGGGCAAGGCGGCGCACCCCTGGCTGAAGGAAGCGCGCGGCGCGATTGTCGCCACCGCGTCGATGGCGGCGGACCACCCGACCCCGCCGCTTGGCACCTATTCCGCCAGCAAAGCCGCGCTGGTGATGCTGGTGCGGCAAATGGCGATCGAATGGGGGCCGGACGGCATCCGCTGCAATTGCGTGTCCCCAGGCCCGACGCTGACCGGCATGAACCCCGGCTATGCCGACCCGGAACGGCGGCGCGCTCGCGAACAAGCCATGCCGCTGCGCAAGCTGGGGATGCCCGAAGACGTGGCCGAAACGATCTGTTTCCTCCTCAGCCCCGCTGCCGGCAACATCACCGCCCAGAATTTGACCGTAGATGGCGGGCTGGGACAAGCCACCATGGTGCTGAGCGGTGCAGGCACCGGCCAGCCGCAAAAGGGCTGAGCCAAAAAGGACGCCATTGCCTTTGGCGGTCCATGCCGTTATCAACCGATCGGTAGATTTTGGGGAGTTGTTGATGTCCACCACCCGCTTTGGCGATATCGAACTGCACCGGGCAGATCACATCGCCACGCTGACCATCGACCGGCCAGACAAGCTGAACGCCGTCCAGTGGCGCTTCTGGAAGGACCTTCGCGAGGCGCTCGCAATCTGCGAAACCGATGGCGATACGCGTTTCGTGATCCTGACGGGGGCCGGAGAGCGGGCGTTTTGCGCGGGCGGGGACATTGTCGAGTTCGGCGAAATGGAAGGCCTGGACACCATGCGCGCCTTCCAGCTCGACGCGATGGCGGGCTTTGCCGCGATCGAACGTTCGCCTCTTACCGTGATGGCGGCGGTCAACGGCCTTGCCATGGGCGGCGGCTGCGAACTGGCGCTGGCCTGCGATTTCGCGATTGCTTCGGACAATGCGAGTTTCGCCCTACCCGAAGCCCGGCTGGGCCTTGTCCCAGGGTTCGGCGTCCTTCGCGCACCCGATGCGATGGGGCGGGCGATGGCGAAGTTCATGGTCGCGACCGGCGAGCGGATTGGCGCACAGCGTGCTTACGAGGTGGGCCTTGTTCAGAAAGTCGTGCCTGCGGCGGTACTGATGGCAGAGGCGCAGGCGCTGGCGGCGAAGGCCGCGTCGTTCTCGCCCCTCGCGCTCACGGTCGGCAAGAAGCTGATGAACCGGCAGATCGATCAGGCTTCGTTCGACTATTCGGTGGAAGCGATCACCGTGTTGCAGGCCTCGCCCGAGCGGAATGCGGCCGTCAATGCCTTCATTGCCAGCCAGAAGGCGAAAGTCTGACCATGTCCGATCCCACTATGGAAAGCCGCATCGCTGAACTGCGGGCACGTCAGGCGCGCGCGAGAGAGATGGGCGGCGAGGAAGGCCTGAAGAAGCATCGCGCCTCGGGCCGCCTGCCGGTGCGAGAACGGGTCGAACTGCTGATCGACGAGGATAGCTGGTTCGAGATCGGCGCGCTGGCTCTGCCCGAGCTGCGGATTGCCAAGCACGTCCCCGGCGATGCGGTGGTCACCGGCTTCGCCCGGCTGGACGGGCGCAATATCGGCGTGGTCGGCATCGATTCCTCGGTGCTGGCCGGCACCACCGCGCCGATTTCCATGCGCAAGCAGGGCCGCCTGATCGAGATCGCGCAGAAGAACGGCTTTCCGATCGTGCTGCTGTGCGATGCCGATGGCGGGCGCATTCCCGATGTGATGGGCTGGCGGTTCAGCCAATTGCCGCTCGACTTCAAGACCTTCCTCAAGCGCACCGATGGCGGGCCGCTGGTGCCGCGCGCCGCCGCCGTGCTTGGCCCATCCTATGGCGACAGCGCGCTGCACGCCTCCACCGCGCATTTCGTGGTGATGACCCGCACCAGTTCCATCGCGCTGGTCGGACCCTCCATTGTCGAGCAGGCGACCGGCGAAGTACTGACCGACCGCGAACTGGGCGGCCCGGAAAAGGCGCTGGCCAACGGCAACGCGCATATGGTGGTCGACAGCGAGGCCGACGCGATGAACGCCATCGCCGCCTTCCTTTCGTTTCTCCCCGCCAATTCCGCCCTGCCCGCGCCGGTCGCCCCTCCGCGCCCGCCCCGCGTCGCGCCGGCGGAGCTAGACCAGATTGTCCCGCTCGGCCAGAAATCGGGCTACGACATGCGCCGCGTGATCGAGGCGATTGCCGACGATGCCAGCATCATGCCCTGGGCCGATGAATGGGGCGGATCACTGCTGACCTGCCTCGCCCGGCTGGATGGCCAGCCTATCGGCATTGTCGCGAACCAGCCGATCGTGCGGGCGGGTGCGCTCGATGCCGCCGCGCTGACCAAGGAAACCGATTTCGTCGACCTGTGCGACACTTTCAACATCCCGCTGCTGTTCCTGCACGATGTGCCTGGCCTGATGGTCGGCAGCGAGGCGGAGCGGACCGGCATTCTCAAGGCCTATGAAAAGCTGGCACTGCGTATTTCCACCGCCGAAGTGCCCAAGCTCGGCGTTGTCATCCGCAAAGCCTATGGCGGCGGGCATTTCGCCATGGGCGGACGCCCGCTCCATCCCGACTTCCTGTTCGCCTGGCCCAGCGCTGAACTGGGCTTCATGGCCCCCGAAACCGGCGTGCGCACGGTCTATCGCCGCAAGCTGGATGATGCCTTTGCCGCTGGTGGTGCAGAGGCGCGCGACCGGCTGCTGGCCGAACTCGAAGTGGAATGGACCGCCGAATCCGAACCGTGGGAAGCGGCCGCTCATCTCGCTATCGACGACGTGATCGAACCGTCGCAAACCCGTTCCATCCTGATCCAGGCGCTCAATTTCGCCTGGGGCGAAGCGCAGCGAGTCCGCCCATGACCAAGCAACTTTCAGTGGCCGATGGCCCGGCTTTCCTCCGGCTGATGAAGCATTACTGCATCGATTACACCAACAGCCACGATCAGGCCGAAACCGCCGCGATCATGGAGCCGGGATATCTCTTGCGGATGGGGCCGCATTTCGTGGAAGGGCGCGACACCGCCTATCATGCCGCCACCGCCCGGCAGATGGAACAGTTCCCCGGCCTGATGCTGACCGTCCACGAAATCTGGACTTCGGGCGAGCGGTTGATGATGCGCTTTTCCGAACATGGCGCGTCGCGCAAGCACGGCGGCGCACAATGCGCCTGGGGCGGGATTGGCCTCTATGAATGGAACGGCGCAAAGCTCGTCCGCAACCATGTCGAACAGGATTACTACTCGCGCGCACGGCAGCTGAAGACTGGCGTTCCCAACCCGGTCGAAGGGCCGGCCATCGCTCCGTGGGACGGCGCGCCTGAAGCGCCCGATCCGGCAGCGGTGGCAATCGTGCGCGAATGGCTGGAAAGCGGCATGCTGGCGCAAACCCCCGGCGTATTGTGCGACGATGCCTGGACCGGGGCCGCAACCGGCCAGGTGATCGACCAGCGCGCGATCGAATTGAACGACATCTTCTCCTGCGGTCCGCATGTCGGCTTCCACGCCTTGCAGCGCGGCACGGTGACGGACGATTTCGATCCGGACCTCGCCGGCAAGGAAGGCGACCTCTTCATGGCCGGAATCGCCCATGTCGCCGACGGCAAGGTCGTTTCGGGGCGGATCATCCGCAACCGGCTGGACCTGCAACGCCTGCTCAGCCCGCGCGCGGCCTGACAATGTCGATCAACGCCATCCTCATCGCCAATCGCGGCGAAATCGCGGTCCGCATTATCCGCGCCTGCAGGCTGCTTGGGCTGCGCTCGATCGCGGTCCATAGCGAGGCCGACGAAGGCGCATTGTGGACCCGGCTTGCCGATGAAGCGCGCCCGATCGGCCCGGCCCCGGCGCGCGATTCCTACCTTTCGATCGAAAACCTCATCGCCGCTGCCAACGCCGCCGGAGCCGACGCGATCCACCCCGGTTATGGCCTGCTGAGCGAAAGCACGGAATTTGCGCATGCGGTCGAGGCAGCCGGGCTGGTCTTCATCGGCCCTTCGCCGCAAGCCATCGCGCGCATGGGCGACAAGGTCACTGCCCGAATGGCCGCGCAGGAAGCAGGCGTACCGGTGCTGCCCGGCTCCGACGGTCCGGTCAGCGATATCGGTGAAGCACTGGCCGCTGCCAGCCGGATCGGCTGGCCGATCGCGGTCAAGGCCAGCTTCGGCGGAGGTGGTCGCGGCATGCGGATCGCCCGGGAAGAGGCTGACCTTGAAAGCGCGATGGCACAGGCCTCGCGCGAGGCGCAGGCAGCCTTCGGTCGCAGCGAAATCTATCTGGAACGCTATCTCGACCGGCCCCGCCATGTCGAAGTGCAGATCCTTGGTGATACCCACGGCCATGTCGTCCATCTTGGCGACCGCGACTGTTCGGTCCAGCGCCGCCACCAGAAGCTGATCGAGGAAGCGCCCGCACCGGCCCTGCCGGAAGCCCTGCGCGCGCAAATCCTGGCGGCTGCGGTCGATCTTGCCAGCAAGGAAGCCTATCACGGCGCGGGAACGGTCGAATTCCTTGTCGATCATGCCTGCGAGGAATTCTTCTTCCTCGAAATGAACACACGACTCCAGGTCGAACATGGCGTGACCGAAATGGTCACCGGCATCGATATCGTCTGCCAGCAGATCAGCATCGCCAGTGGCGAGCCGCTCGCCTTTTCGCAAGCCGACGTCCGCATCAACGGCTGTGCGATCCAGGCCCGTATCGCGGCGGAAGACCCGTGGGAGAATTTCCGCCCCACCCCCGCCCGGCTGACCGGGCTCGAACTGCCACTCGGCCCCTGGCTGCGGCTCGATTTCGGAGTGGAGGCGGGCGACACCATCCCGCCGCATTATGATTCCATGTTCGGGAAAATCCAGGCCTGGGGCGCCACCCGCGAGGATGCCCGCACCCGGCTTGGCGCAGCGCTGGGCGCCTTGCAGGTCAGCGGGCCGGCCACCACCGCGCCGTTCCTGCAACAGGTGATCGGCCAGAGCGAATTCGCCGCCATGGCCCATCACACTGCCTCGCTGGAAAGCGACTGGCAGCCGCGCCTTCTGGCGGACCGGCCTGATGCCGCGCCTGCCAGCAAGCACGGCATCGGGCCGCTCGCAACCACTTCACCGGCGGAACCGGCGGCGGCGCTTTCGCGCGTTGTCCGCGTGCCCTGGGGCGGCTCGCACGGCACCATCGCCATCTTCCGCCCGGCCAGCGCGAGCGACAGTTCTTTTCAGCTGACATCCGTCGACAGCGGGCAGGCGACCCTGTCCGGAAACGCGGAGACCGGCCCGCAAGTGCTGGCGCCGATGGACGCCGCCGTGGCCCATGTTACCGCCAGTGTCGGCAGCACGGTTGCGCGAGGGGAGACCATCCTCGTGCTGGAAGCGATGAAGATGGAAGTGACCATCGTCGCCCCGCATGACGGCACCGTGACAGAAGTCTGCGTGGCGGCAGGCGAAGCGGTGCGTTCGGGGTCGTTACTGGCGGTCGTCGTGGCAGACTGAACTCAAATCCCGCCGTGGACCCCATAAGTCTCGGCGGTGATGAAACTGGCCGCATCGCTCGCCAGGAACGCGACGACCTCGGCGATTTCCTCCGGCTCGGCACCCCGCCCCATGGCCGTGGCTTGGATCAGCGCGCCGCGCACGGCCTCGGACAGGCGCTCACCCATGCCTGCGTTGACGTAACCCGGCGCGACTGCGTTGATCCTGACGCCTTTGGCCGCATAAAGCCGTGCCATGGTGCGGGTGAGATTGATCACGCCTGCCTTGGAAGCGCCATAGGCCGCCTGGCTCGACCCGCGCTGACCCGCGATGGAAGCGAGATTGACGATCGCGCCCTTGCCGCGCGCCGCCATGCGGTCGGCCGCCGCGCGCGACAGCAGCATCACCGCCGCGACATTGACGCTGAGCGTCATCATGATCTCTTCGGCGGTAAGCTCCGCGAAGCTGGAATCGGTGACATGCCCGGCGTTGTTGACCAGCACCGCAGGCGGGCCGACTTCCCGCTCGATCCGCTCGATCAGCCCGTCCAGCGCGGCGAGCTCCGACAGGTCGAAGCGATAATGGACGTCGGACAGGCCTTCGCTGTCCGCCAGAAGGTCTACCCCGACGACGGTATAGCCCTGCCGCCGCAGGACCGCGCCGATCGCCCGGCCGATGCCACCGCAAATGCCCGTCACGATCGCGATCGGCTTGTCGTCCATGTCCTGCTCCTCCCCGCTGTCAGCGGACGTTACGCGCGCGCCAGGCGGCAATCCACTGATCATATTGCCACAGATCCTGATCCTCGCCCCAGGCCTGTTGGCCATCGACCGCCCATTCGATGAAGCTGGTCGAAGTGAGCCAGCGGCTCGGCGGCCAGAGGAAGTGGCTGACCGAACGACCGATTGCCTGGTGTTGCACGCCGAATTCGTCGACCGCGTCGATCTGCACGCGGTTCACCCACAGCTCCTTGGGATCGCGCTCGCATGTGCGGGTGCCGCTGACCAGATTGGCCAGCTTGCCGTCGTTCAGCCAGAAGCCATAGGTCAGATCGGATGTGCCGCCTTCGCCGAATTCGTGCTGATCGGCGAAGATGCAGAAGCCACTATCCTGCAAATTGCCGGCATAATCATAGGCAATCCGGTCGAAGGTCGGCGGGCGCACATCGGTGCGCGGGCCCCATGACCGGTCCCGGATCGAACAGCAATCGACTTCGATCCGCTCGTCCCCCAGCAGGATCGTGCCGCGCACCCGGCCGATCTGGTCGTAATGCATCGAATGGACGAAAGCGCCCTTCTGGAACGGCACTGCCGGATGGATGGCGGAAAAGACCATGTCCAGCTCGATCACACCCGGCTTGTCGAAGGTCAGATGGTAATCCATCGCGGGCTTGATCACCTTGACCCGGTAGCCGACCGGGAAAGTATAGTCCGTGAGGTCGCGCACCGGCGGTTCCGGGTGGGCCTGCTGCATATGGTAATAGCGTGCGGTCCAGGGTGAGCCGGTGCAGCTGTCGTCATAGATGAACACCGAGGAGGTGTTGATCCCCAGGTTCGGCCGCAGGAAACCATAGAGCCAGCCCGACATCTTGCGTTCCGGCACATGGAACGAGAACCAGCAGGTTTCGGTGAACCAGGGATCGTCGCTCGGCGTGTGGAACTGGTCGTCCTCGGCGGTGAATACTTTCAGGCTCATGCAAATTCTCCCGCCCGGATATCCGGATAGTTCAGATAGGCCAGATGGCCGATGCCGTCACCGGCGCAATGAATGTCGGCCGCCGCGCGCAGATGGGACAGGCGGATGGCTTGCGCGATGGAAAGCCGTTCATCTACGATCGCCCGGCCCAGCTCTGCCCGCGCTTCGTCGATCGAGGCGAAGGGCTGCTCCAGCGCCTCGGCGATTGCGTCCCGTTCGGCCAGGTCAAACTGCGCGCCCAGCCGGTTGCGGCCCTGCCAGTACTGAATCAGGCGCGGCAGGTAATCCGCCCGGGCGCGCGATGCCTTGTCGGGCAGGCGCGGGGCGATCCTGCTGGCGATATCCGCCATGGTGATGGCAGCGAGGCGCGGCCAGCCTTCCACCCCTTCCGGAACCGCCACCGGTTCCAGCGCGATCCCTTCGGCTTCGGCCAGCGCGATCAGAACCAGCCGCCGTATGGCGAGGTAATAGGAAAAGACTTGCCCCGGATTGCCGCGCATCTCGCTGTCGGACTGGACGAGGTGCTCGGC
Source organism: Erythrobacteraceae bacterium (assembly GCA_947479055.1). Classification (GTDB taxonomy): domain Bacteria; phylum Pseudomonadota; class Alphaproteobacteria; order Sphingomonadales; family Sphingomonadaceae; genus CANJYE01. The sequence goes on along the minus strand of CANJYE010000046.1, from coordinate 7,791 downwards.
CATATCAGTCAGCACGATGGTCGCCACCAGCACGCGGTAAAACGCAATCCGGGCCATATCGACCGGCTCGCCCAGTTCTTCTTCCCAGGCCGCGATCATCGGAGCGGCGGGAAGCGACGGGAACAGCGCCAGCCGGTGGACCAGCCAGGCCATATCTTCCATCGGATCGCCAAAATGGGTCGATTCCCAGTCCAGCACGGCAGTCACCCGTTGGCCGTCATGAAGAAAATTGGCCGGGCCAATATCGCCATGGACAAAGCGCGGCGACAACTCGCCCTGCGGCATATGCCGGTCCAGCCAGCGGTAAAGCAGCAGGTTGAGCGGCTCGTCCTTACCGAAGCTCGTGTGCCGCTGGCGCAGCCCATCCAGCCGCGCGCGGGCATAGTCGCTGGCATTGGCCGGTGGCGGCCCGAACCCGTCGAGTTCAAGCCCCGTCACATCCAGCCGGTGCAGCCGGGCAATCTCGCCCATGTAATCGCGGGCCAGCACGATCTGGGTGGCTTCGGACAGCCCGTCCATCGCCACGTCGCCCGGCATCACCCGGGTCAGGATCGCGCGGAATTCCGGCCAGCGGCCAAGCGGCAAGGGCGCGCGGATGCCTCTGGCGGCAACGTGGCCCAGCGCAGAAGCTTCCCTCCGGCAGAAATCCTTGCGTGCAGGATCGTCGGCACGGCGCACGTCGTAGGCGAGGTAACCCTCGGTCTCCGCGCCATCCCTGCTCAGCTTCAGAAAGCAGCCTTCGCGCGAAACGCCGACGCCGGCGTGAGTGCGCACTTCAACGATCTCGGCGCCGAGGTCGAGCTCGATCGCTGCCGGCAATCCTTCCGGAAGGAGTTCAAGATCCGGGATCCACGCCATTGTTCCGGCATTCCTCTTAGGGTGACTTTCGCCGCGATTTTCGCAAGGAAATTTTCTACAACCAAACGATTGGTTGTCAACGACGCGAACCGGATTGGGCAACCGAACATCGCGCCAGCGTTTCCCTTCCGGACAAGCGGATTACTTTGACAGCGCATGCCTGTCGCAGCATGAATTGCAGGGGTAATGCCAAGCCAAGGCCTTGCGGCGAGTCTGCCGCTACAAGGCCGGGCACAACACGATAAAATGGAGAGCGAGCATGCCACAGAATTTTGATTACAACCCACGCGTTATCGCCAGTGGGCTCGGCTTTCTCGAAGGGCCGGTGCCGATGGACGATGGTTCGGTGCTGGTGCTCGACATGTCCGCTGGCGCGGTGGTGAGGATCGATCCGGCCACTGGCAGCCAGTCGGTTTTCGCGCATACCGGCGGCGGCCCCAACGGTGCGGCCTTTGGCCCGGACGGCGCGCTCTACATCTGCAACAATGGCGGCCTCGCCATGGAAAAGTCGCCGGAAGGCAACAATATCCCCAAACTGGGCGAACCGGCCGCCGACCCGGTCACCCCTTCCATCCAGCGGATTGCGCCGGACGGCACGGTGACGCTGCTTTACACCCATTGCGGCGAATTCGCGCTCGAGGCACCCAACGATCTGGTGTTCGACGCGCATGGCGGTTTCTATTTCACCGATCTGGGCCATTTTTCGGGGCGCACCTGCAATCTTGGCGGGCTCTATTACGCCTTGCCGGATGGCAGTTCGATCGTCGAACTGGTGCATGAAGCCAATCTGATGGCACCGCTGACCCAGCCCAACGGGGTCGGCCTGTCGCCTGCTGGCGACCGCGTCTATGTTGCCGAAACGGTCACTGGCCGGGTCTGGGCCTGGGCGATCTCCGCGCCCGGCGTGCTGGCCCCCCATCCCGATGCGATCTCCGCCAACGGGGCGGCCCTGCTTTATGGGCATGAGGGCTTCACCATGCATGATTCGCTTGCGGTCGACAGCGGCGGGTTTGTCTGCACCGCCACGCTGATCAAGGGCGGCATTACGGTGATCCGGCCCGACGGCGGGCTGGAGGATTTCGTCGCGCTGCCGGAATATGACCCGATGGTCACCAACATTTGCTTCGGCGGGCCTGACCTGCGCACCGCCTATGTCACCTCGGCCGGCACCGGCAAGGTCTGGGCGCTCGACTGGCCCCGCCCCGGCCTGCGCCTCAATTACGCGCGATAAACTGCCGCTCAAACCGCCAGGGCAGCGGATTTTTCAGCAGCCCTGGCCGGTCGGGACTGCGGCCCGCGCACCAGCCGGCCCGGCAAGGCCTCGGTCGGCTGGCCCATGCTGTAGGTCATCTCGCCATTGACGAAAGTCGCGACATAGCCGTCCGCGTCCTGGATCAGGCGGCGGCCGCCCGATGGCAGGTCGCACACGGGGTGCGGCGCGTGGAGGTGCAACCGCTCGAAATCAATCAGGTTGATGTCCGCCTTGTAGCCGGGTGCCAGCAGCCCGCGATCGTGCAGGCCGATGAATTCGGCCGGGGCCTGGGTCAGCCCGTGGATCAGTCCGGGTACCTCCAGCCGCAGCCCCTCTTTGTCGCGGCCCCACCAGGTCAGCATGAAAGTGGGATAACCGGCATCGCAGATGACGCCGTAATGCGCGCCGCCATCCCCCAGCCCCATGATCGTGTTCTCGTCGGTCAGCAGCCGCGTGACCGCATCGAGATCGCCGTCGGCGTAATTGCCTACCGCCACGAACAGGATCGCCTGCCCGTCGCGGTCCAGCAGCAGGTCATAGGCCACTGCCAGCGGGGAGACGCCCCTGCTCTCGGCAATCGCGGCCAGGCTTGCCTCGGGCGGCTGGGCATAGTTGGGCGGATCGCCCAGCGCGTAGATCCGCTGGAACGCCTGGATATATTCGAGCAGCTTGAGCTTGGCCCCGGCCGGCTTGTCGGCAATGATCCGCGCCCGCACGTCGGGCTTGCGCATTTCGGTCACCCGTTCCGCCAGCGGCAGATGGGCAATCGCCTGATATGCCGGGTTGAGCGTGAAGGGGTTGAACGAAAGATCGAGCCCCAGCAGCAGCCCAGTCGGGCGGCCGATCACCTGGCCCTTGACGTTGACGCCTTCGCGGTTGGCTTCGCCGATCAGTTCCAGCGCACGCTGCCAGCCGCGCGGATTGTCGAGGATCTGGGCGACCGTGAACGTCAGCGACAATCCGTTGTCTTCCGTCACCCGGCGCAGCAGGCCGAATTCGGCATCGACATCCTCATAATCGATCAGCGCCTCGATCACCCCGTGCCCGGCCTCGCCCATTCCCGCCGCGACAGCCGCCAATTCCGGCTCCACGCTGTCCTTGGTGGGAACGGGATTGCCGCTCTTGTCGCGGTGGAAGATGCTGCGCGAGGTGGCGAAGCCCATTGCCCCGGCGCGCATCGCCTCGGCCGCGATCCGGCACATTTCGGCAAGGTCCTCGGCGGTGGCCGCCTCGCGCCTGGCCCCGCGCTCGCCCATCACATAAACCCTGAGGCAGCTGTGCGGCAGATAGGCGGCCACATCGATGTCGAAACGCCGCGCCGCCACCGCATCGAGATATTCGGGGAAGGTTTCCCAGTTCCACGGCAGGCCGGTGGTCATCACCACTTCGGGGATATCCTCCACCCCTTCCATCAGCCCGATCAGGGCCGGTCGGTCTTCCGCCCGGCAGGGCGCGAAACCAACCCCGCAATTGCCCATCACCACCGTCGTCACCCCATGGGCGGACGATGGCATCATCCGGTTTTCCCAGGTCACCTGCCCGTCATAATGGGTGTGGATATCGACGAAGCCGGGCGTGACCAGCAGACCCGCCGCATCGACCTCGCGCGCGCCCTGCCCCTCGACCTGACCGACCGCGACGATCAGCCCGTCACGAACCGCGACATCGCCTGCATAGGGCGTGCCGCCGCTACCATCGACAATCGTGCCGCCGCGAATGACCAGGTCATGTGCCGCCATGTCAGATACCCACCTTTTCCTTGCGCAGAGCCGCGATCCGTTCCTGCGCCGCAGCCACTTCCGCCGCATCCAGCGGCAGTCCGCCCAGTTGCACCTTGCCATCGATCGTGGTGCGATAGACCCGGCGGCGATATTTGCCCTTGGTGCCGCTGGCGGCGTGCATCATCCGGTAATTGTCCCAGATCACCACGTCGCCCGGAGTGTATTCGTGCCAGTAGACGAACTGCGGCTGGAGCGAGTGCGCCACCAGTTCCGCAATCAGCTTCTCACCCTCCTCGCCCGGCAATTCGACAATCGCGGAGGACCACATGGCTGTGACGTTGAGTACCTTGCGCCCATTGAACGGGTGCTCGAATACCAGCGGATAGCCAAGGTCCGGGAACAGGTCGAGGTTCATCACCTTAGCGCCCTCGTCGCTGCGGAAGGCAGGGTTCTTGGAGATCGTCTCCATCGAATGGCGCCAGCTCTGCACCACCGTCAGCCCCTCGATCCGCGCCTTCATTGCGGGTGAAAGCGCGTCATAGGTCGCCTGCCGGTCAACAAAGCCGGTCTTGCCGCCTTCGGGCGGAAGGATCACCGGATGCAGCAATCCCGCGTAATTCGGCGTCGTCACATAGGCGAGGTCGGTATGCCAATCGATGCTGGCTGCGACCTGCTCGGGTTCGGGCGGTTCCATGGTGCCGTCGCGGCCGTGGGAATCGAGGATCAGCAGTTCCGGCTGCTCGGGATCAATCTGATGCGCCAGCGGGTGGATCGCCAGTTCGCCGAAGACCTTGCTGAATTCGACCTGGGCCTTCTTGTCCAGCGTCTGCCCGCGCACGATCAGCAAGCCATGCTCCACCAGCCAGTCGCGCAGCTGCTGGCCCAGTTCAAGACCGATTGGCGCGGAGCCGTCTACACCGGTCACTTCTGCTCCGCATGCAACCGGCAAACGCTTCAGTTCCATCATAGCCTCTCTCCCATTTGTGGGCAGGATATCCCTTGGCACCGGCCGCTGCAAATGGCTTTCAACGGCCTGTGAAAACCGGCTTGCGCTTCTCCGCGAAGGCCCGGACCGCTTCCTTGTGATCTTCCGTCACATTCGACATCGCTTCCAGCGCCATCGAGGTGTCGATCGCCTCGCTCAGCAATTGCTTGAGCGGGATGTTGATCGAGACCTTGGTCCATTTTATCGCCATCCGCGCGCCATTGGCCAGGCGGTCGGCGAATTTGTTGACCTTGGCGTCCAGTTCATCCGCCGGCACGGCATAGTTGATCAGCCCCATCGCGGCGGCATCGGGCGCGTCGATCAGGTCGCCCAGCAGGAGATATTCCTTGGCCCTGACAAAGCCGATCAGCTGCGGCCAGATCATCGCTCCGCCATCACCCGCGACATAGCCCACACGCACATGCGGATCGCCGATCCGGGCCGTATCGACCGCGATGACGATGTCGCAGAACAGTGCCAGCGTAGCACCCAGCCCTACCGCATCGCCATTGAGACGCGCGATGATTGGCTTCTCGCAGTCGAGGATCGACTTGACGATACGCTTGGCCTCGCGCTGCACCGGGCCTTCCTGCAGGCTCGGATCATCGACCAGCGACTGCATCCATTCGATATCGCCGCCGGCTGAGAAGGCCTTGCCCTCGCCGGTCAGGATGATGACGTCAGACAGGTCGTCGTCGGCCGCGTCGTTGAAGACGCGCGACAGTTCCTCATGGAGCAGACCATTGGCAGCATTGAGCACTTCGGGCCGGTTCAGCGACAAGGTCAGGATCCGGTCGCGCCGGGTGATCTTGATGAACTGGTAATCAGCCTGATCAATTGTGAACGGCATCGAATTCTCCCTTCCCTGTGAAGGCCATTGGGCCAGCGATGGCCAAATCCCTGCGCCTCGAACCTGCGGGGCAGGGGCACCTTTCCAGGCGATCGCTTATACCCAAGGATACAGACTATCGGACAAGTCGAAGGCTGATGCCAGAGCCCGACAGCATATGCGAGATCACTTCACCTGTGGCACATATTTCGTTCGTCGCCGGAACTTCCCACCCTGCTGACGGTTAGGGCTTCGTTACGTCAGTACAGACCAGCGAAATATCGAAAAACTTCGCGCATTCAACGAACTTCAAAACACACAGCGTGTTCGGGGCGATGTCCGTTGCCCGCGAAATCCGTCCGGCTGCCTCCGCAAATGGCGTCAGGCGCCACCCATCGCGATCGTCCGGTTAAAGCAGGATTTTATACCAACATATTGAATTATTTACGTTATGTAAAAAGATACCACAGGGATAAATGATATGAAATTGCGCAATTACCTCATGCTGGCCGGAACATCGGCCATCGCATTATGTGCTGGATCGTCAATCATGGCGCAAACGGTCACCAATCCGGGACTCTCTTTGCCGCCAGTATACATCGTGACAGCTCCCGACATCATCGATTCCGGCGTTACTGACGCCCAGCCATTGATTGCCAGCGCGATCGTGCACGATGTCCCGACCGGACAGTTGGAGCAATCTCTCAATGCCTCCACCCCTGAAGTGACCACTCTGTCGCTTACCAACAACGGGATGGTCGCGATCAACGCATCCGCGCGCGCCGCCTCGGCAACCGGACCGGTCGCAGCGCTGGCCGCCGTCGATGACGGTATCATCCAGCGCAATGACAGTGCGGGCGACGGAAGTCCGACCGCTTCGGACAAGTTCATCAACAATGGCGCGCTCAATATCGGCGCAACCTCTGTGGCAACGACAGCGGGCGATGCTGCCTCCACGTCGCTCGTGGCGGCCGGCGTGCGGCAAGGGGTCAATTCTGACGGTACCGAAGCTGCCAGCTTCGTCAATTCCGGCACCGGCACAGTCAACATCACTTCCAGCGCCAATGCCAATGCAACCACTGCTGTCGGTACCGGCCTTGCCGATGCCCGCGCAAGGGGCGTCGAACATGCCCTTGCGGCCATTGGCGGCACCGCTTCCGCTTTTGACAATGCCGGGGTCTTCAACGTCACGTCAACCGCCACCGCCACTGGTGCGAGCGGTGCCGGGGTCACTTCGCAAGCGACCGGGTTTGAAGTCAGGGGCGAGCCGGTCGGCCTTGCGGTCAACAACAGCAAAACTTTCACCGTCACGGCCAATGCCGTCTCGGACGGGTTGGCCCAGGCCGAGGCCTTCGGGATGGATTTCCACGCCAGCGATATCCCGCTCGTCGATACGCTCATCCCCGCAGCCGATATCACCAACCTGATCTCGGGTACGGTCAACAACAGCGGCACAATCAACGTGACGGCATCCTCCCTTGGCCCTGAGACTTGAACCGCTGCATCTTGCGCTCTCGTCGTCGGACCGGAAGGTGAGAGTTCTCGACCCGGTTGTTGTCGCGTAATCGCCCTGACTTATGACGCTTCTGGCAACCAAGAACCTTCATCGCAGCCGGGTACGAAGCCAGTCCGTCGGTCACTATCTCGTCTGGTACGAAGCCCTGGTTCTTGAGCAGTTTCCTCAGCAATTTCAAAGCCGCTTTCTTGTTGCGCCGCTTCTGGACGAGGACATCCAGAACCTCGCCTTCTTTGTCGACGGCGCGCCACATGTACATGCGTTTGCCATTGATCCGCACCACCATTTCATCGAGATGCCAGACGCTATCGGCGGGGCCACGCCGCCGCCGAATGTTCGCGGCGATGGCTGTCCCGAACTTGTTGGCCCAGCAGCGAACCGTCTCGTAGGTCACATCGATCCCACGCTCGGCGAGCATTTCCTCGACGTCGCGCAGGCTGGTGGTGAAGCGGAAATAGAGCCACACCGCCAACCGGATCGTATCCGGCGGGAAACGGTGCCGTTTGAACGAGATCGGGCGCATGCAGCCTCCTTGCCGGAGACTTGTAGCACTTTGCCTGACAGCACCCGCCGATCCAACGCTGTCAGGTGCACAAAGGACGAAACATAACCGAGCGTCTGCCAAAGCGT
>CANJYE010000045.1 GCA_947479055.1 Erythrobacteraceae bacterium | reverse complement strand
GCATGCCCGGCGGCGGCGCATCGTCCGATTGCGGTGCCAAACAGCGGCTCAGTTGGATGCTATGTCAGAATCCGGTTGCTCCAAAGCGCATTCCGCCGCAATCTCTCCTACAATCGGGCTCATCGCGCAGCCCATCTGGGAAATGTCGGGTTAACCAAGGGCTGTTGCTGCATTTTGCAATGGGCAACAAAAGGGGGAACCTATGAAACTCAAGACACTTTTCCTTACCGGTATGATCGTTCTTGCCGCCTCGCCGGCTTATGCAACCAAGTTTGTGCCCGGCCCGGAAGCTGGGGCCAGCCTTGGCGCGATGGCTCTGGTGGTCACCGGCTATCTCGCCCTGCGCCGCCGCATCGGACGCAAGTAAATCCTGCGGGCATTGTGCCCTTCACCAATCAAAAACAGGGAGTCGCATCATGACATCACGCCTTCTGCTTATCGCCAGCCTGGCAGTTTTCGCCGCTGCTCCGGCCTATGCCTTCGAAGTAGTTCCTGGTCCTGAAGCAGGTGCCAGCCTGGGTGCCATGGCACTGGTCGTCACCGGTTATCTCGGCCTGCGCCGCCGCATCGGCCGCTGATCCGCTATTTTGTCGAAGGGATAGGTTGATGAAGTTGAAAGCACTGCTCGCGGTCACCATGGCCGCACTCGCCACTTCGCCAGCGTTCGCCGGGTCAGTGGTCGTGCCCGGCCCGGAAGCTGGGGCCAGCCTGGGCGCGATGGCGCTGGTCGTCGGCGGCTATCTGGCGCTGCGCCGTCGTCATCGCCGCTGAACTTAGTTTTCCATCAGGAGGATAAATCCCATGAAGCTGAAAGCACTGCTCGTGGTCGGATTGACCACGCTCGTCTCCACTCCCGCGTTTGCAGAACTGGCGCCTGTGCCTGGCCCCGAAGCGGGTACAAGCCTTGGCGCGATGGCACTGGTGGTCGGCGGTTATCTCTATCTGCGGCGCCGTGCCAGCAGGTAATCTCCGCTTGTCACTTTTGTCGCTGCCGGTCCTGCGGGGTGTCTCGCGGGCAGGGTTGTTTGCGTTCTGCCTGACGCTGTTGGGGCTGAATGCTCTGTCAGAGCGCGCTGCCCTGTCGCTTGACCGGCTCGGGCTGGCCCAGTCTGCGTTCGACCTGTTCGGAGTCAGCGCAATCATCTGGTTTGCGCTGTTTGCGGTGGTGCGGATCGTGCTGGATGCGGAGCAGGTCGTTCCCCTCCGCAGTCTCGACCTGGCGGTTGCGGCGGCGGCGATTTGCGCCGCCCTTCTTCCGATCGGCTACATCGCCGCCGGCGCATTGTTCTGCACGAGCCTTTATCTGCTGACCACGTCGCACACCGGACAGGATGAGCGGCGGATCGCGGTCGTTTCGCTGGCGCTCTGCGCTCCGCTTCTGTGGGGGCCGATCCTGTTGCGCGTGGCCGGCCGGGAGCTGCTGGGCTTCGATGGCTGGATCGTCGGCATCGTCTCCGGTTTCCAGCGCCATGGCAATGTGATCATGGGGCCGGACGGCCTGCCTTCCGTTCTGATCATGGAGGGCTGCTCCTCGCTCAAGAACATCTCGGTCGTGCTGGTATTGGTGGCCACCATTACACAGCTGTTCCGCATCCCATTGCGGCGGCCGATCCTGCTTGCGGGTGCGCTGGCGGTGGTTGCGGTGGTGCTGGTCAATGCCACGCGGATCGCGCTGATCGCCCATTACCCGCAATATTACGAAATGCTGCACTTCGGGATCGGCGCGGTCTACTTTGGCTGGGCCAATCTGATCGTGATCATGGCGATTGTCGGAACGGGGGTGCACCGTGCGACGCGCCCTGTGGATTAGCCTGTTCCTGCTGCTGACGGGCCTGACACTCGGCCTGAAACTCTCGCGGCGGCACCTTGAAGTGTCGCCCGACCTTGCCCGGCTCGACCGCGACCTCCTCCACAGCTTCGGGGAGCGCGGTTTTGCGGTACGGCTGGCGACGGATGACTATGTCCGCCCCTATATGGTTGCACAGAAGGGTGCATGCCGCGTGGCGATGACGCCCCTGCTACGCTCGGGCGCGGAGACCGAGGCTTTTCGCCAGGCCATGGACTGGCCCGGTGCGCTCTATTTCCACTATGACGGCAAATGGCGAGAGCGCGCGCCGCGGTTGGGGGCGCTGTTCCACCATTACACCCAGTTCTATGGCCGGATGTTGGGGATCGAGCACAGCTACGCGCCGCCGCTGGCGGTCTATGCCAGCCAGGCCTGCAACCGGCGCGAAATCGATCCCGCCGGGGTGCTGCTGCATCCTGAACCACTGGGCACCAGCAGGCATCGTCCCTAGAAGCTCGCGCAATACCGGAACACCGGTTTTTCCTGACCAGAGAAGTCCCCGGTTCCGCTTTCCTTGGCGACCAGTTCATAGTCGCCCATCGATTCGGCGGGCTTGCTCACTTTCAGCCGGCCGTAATCGCCCACATACTTGAAATGGCGCAGCGTCACCGACAGGCTGGTGCCGTTATCGACCGTGTCCGGGGCATCGGGATAGATCACATATTCGCTATCGGCGCATTTGGGATTGATTTCGCCGCTCAGGAAGCTCGAAGTCGTGCCGTCCCTCAGGTGGTGGGCATTGCCGAAGGAGCCTTTGTCGATCTGCTCATAGCGACCGGCCAGGCCATATGACATGGTCCGCAGCACATCGAGCTGCAGCTGCGCCAGCTTGCGATCCTTGTCGGTCGCCTGCGGAATAGCAGGACAGGCCCGATTGGCGGGGTCCAGTAACTTGCATTCCAGCGCCAGCGCCATGCCGATCGATTGCGCGACGTTGCGGAACAATTGCTGGAAAGCGGCATCGCCCTTCTGGGCCACGAACAGGGCCTTGGCCCGGTTGATGAAAGCATTGGCCCGGTTCGCTCCCTCAGCGGTATGGGCCGTGCCCTTGCGCCAGTCTGCCTGTGCGCCATGCTGCTGGAGCGCGGACAGGTTCAGTGTCCATTCGAAACCCGTGGCATAGCCGAAATCGCGCGCGGCGATGTCTTCCGGGCTTTTGCAGGGCTTGGCCTCCAGCATGCGGGCCCGCAGCCGCACCGGCTTGTCGTCGATCCCGTCGAGCGCGAGGTGCTTCATCTGCAGATCGAGGTTTGCCTCGACCGCCTCGTCCGTTTCCGGCGTGTTCCATTTGCAGGCCTTCGCCTGGGTCTGATAGCGATCGACCATGCCGGCCAATTGCTGGACCTGCGCCAGCGGGGAGGGCGCAGCCGACGCAGGGGTGGCGGCCTGTACCGGCGTGGCCAGCGCCAGGCCCGACCCGGCGGCAAGCATCTGGAGAACGATCGCCATGGTGCGACGGCGTGGGCGGAAACGCTTCTGGAACATGCACTATCCCTCGTTGGTTCGGCGATGCCTCTAGCGCCGTTTCGATGGCCTGGCGATGAATGGTGACAACTGCGCCGTCAGTCCAAAGACCGCTTGCAATTTTCCGGCTTCCGGCCTATCGGGCCGCAATCCCGACATTGTGACGCAACGGAGGGGCTGGCGCCGCGAGGGGCCGGCGCCATGAGCCATTGCCATTGCATCGGGCGGAGAATGAAGAACGCATGAGCGATATCGCGCGCATTACCGAGCTTGTCCTGCCGGAGGTGAAAGCCCTCGGCTTCGAGCTCGTGCGCGTGAAGCTGTTCGGCAAGAGCGAAGTCGGCGACGAGGAGCATACGCTCCAGATCATGGCGGAAGATCCCGCCACCGGCCAGCTGGTGATCGACCAGTGCGCGCAGCTGTCCCGCCGCATTTCCGATGCGATCGACGCGCGCGAGGAACAGGGTGAAGTGCTGGTCGAAGGCGCTTACCGTCTCGAAGTCAGCTCTCCCGGGATCGACCGCCCGCTGACCCGCCCCGGCGATTTTGCCAAATGGGCCGGGCATGAAGTGCGGGCGATGCTGGCGAGTCCGGTCGATGGCAACCGCAAGACCGTGCAGGGCGACCTGGTCGGGATCGAGGGCGAACTGGTCTCGCTCGATGATCGCAAGTCCGGGCGCGTTACCTTTATGCTCGGCGATATTCACTCGGCCAAGCTGGTCCTGACCGACCGGCTGCTGGCCGCAACCCGACCGCTGGATGCCAGCGGCGCTGACGAAATCCTCGAAGAACAGGAAGGCTGATACTGATGGGCAGTGCGATTTCCGCCAACAAGGCAGAGCTGCTTGCGATTGCCAATGCGGTCGCCACCGAGAAGATGATCGACAAGTCGATCGTCATTGAGGCGATGGAAGAAGCGATCCAGAAGTCGGCGCGGTCGCGTTACGGCGCGGAAAACGACATACGCGCCAAGCTCGATCCGCGCACCGGTGATCTGCGCCTGTGGCGCGTTGTCGAGGTGGTCGAGGAGGTCGAGGACTATTTCAAGCAGGTCGACCTGAAGCAGGCCGAGAAGCTCCAGCCCGGCGCCGCTGTCGGCGATTACATCGTCGATCCGCTGCCCCCGGTCGACCTTGGCCGGATCGACGCGCAGAGCGCCAAGCAGGTGATCTTCCAGAAGGTTCGCGATGCCGAGCGGGAACGCCAGTATGAAGAGTTCAAGGATCGCGCCAACGAAGTCGTCACCGGCGTGATCAAGTCGGTCGAGTTTGGCCATGTCATCGTCAACCTCGGCCGGGCCGAAGGCGTGATCCGCCGCGACCAGCAGATCCCGCGCGAAGCTGCCCGGGTGGGCGAACGCGTCCGTGCGCTGATCCTGAAGGTGGAGCGCAACAACCGCGGCCCGCAGATATTCCTCAGCCGTGCCCATCCCGAATTCATGAAGAAGCTGTTCGCGCAGGAAGTGCCCGAAATCTACGACGGGATCATCGAGATCAAGGCCGCAGCCCGCGATCCGGGCAGCCGCGCCAAAATCGGCGTCCTGAGCCGCGACAGCTCGATCGACCCGGTCGGCGCCTGCGTCGGCATGAAAGGCAGCCGCGTTCAGGCGGTGGTGCAGGAACTACAGGGCGAGAAGATCGACATCATCCCGTGGAGCGAGGATACCGCGACTTTCGTGGTCAATGCGCTCCAGCCCGCCACAGTCAGCCGGGTGGTGATCGACGAGGAAGAGAGCCGGATCGAGGTCGTGGTGCCCGATGATCAGCTCAGCCTCGCGATCGGCCGCCGTGGCCAGAATGTCCGGCTGGCTTCGCAGCTGACCGAAAGCGCAATCGACATCATGACCGAGGCGGAAGCTTCGGAGAAGCGCCAGCGCGAGTTCGCCGAACGCTCCAAGACCTTCGAGGAGGAACTGGACGTCGATGAGACGCTGTCGCAGCTGCTGGTGGCCGAAGGCTTCGCGGAGCTGGAGGAAGTGGCTTATGTTCCGATCGAGGAACTGGCCCAGATCGAAGGCTTCGACGAGGAACTGGCCGAAGAACTCCAATCCCGCGCACTGGAAGCGCTGGAACGGCAGGAAGAAGCGTCCCGGACCGAGCGTCGCGCGCTGGGTGTCGAGGATGCGCTGGCCGAAATGCCGCACCTGACCGAAGCCATGCTGGTCACGCTGGGCAAGGCCGGGCTCAAGACGCTGGACGATCTGGCAGATCTTGCCACCGACGAACTGATCTCCAAGAAGCGCGAAGCGCCGCGTCGCCGCAATGCCGATGGCCCGCCGCTGCGGCGTCCGCAGCGCGCCGAGGACAAGGGCGGCGTGCTGGGCGAATATGGCCTCTCGGAAGAGCAGGGCAACGAGATCATCATGGCCGCGCGCGCGCACTGGTTCGAAGACGAAGATTCGTCCGGGCCATCAGACGAGGAGGCCGCCGATGCGGATTCCTCACAATGAGCCGCTAGGTTCCGACAATCCCGGAGCGCATCCGGCGGGGGGATCCGCGCCGGAGAGACGCTGTATCCTGACCGGGAATACCGGCGAGCGGGATGATTTTCTGCGCCTGGCGATCTCGCCGGACGGGCTGGTCCTGCCCGATGCGCTGGCCAAGGCGCCGGGGCGGGGCGCGTGGATTGGCGTCAACCGGGCCGAGCTGGAAACGGCGATGGTCAAGGGCAAGCTCAGGGGCGCGCTGGCACGGGCCTTTAAGGGCGAAAGCCTGACTGTTCCTAACGATCTTCCGGCCCGGATCGAAGCGGCGCTGCTGCGCGCCTTCACTGACCGCCTTGGGCTCGCCTTCCGGGCGGGCAAGCTGCTGGTCGGCACCGACCGAATTTCCGATCAGGCCCGGATGGGCCGGGTGGCTTGGCTGGCCCACGCCTCCGACGCGGGCGAGGATGGCAATCGCAAGCTCGACCAGGCCTGGCGGGTTGGCCGCGAGGAAGAAGGTTCGGGCCTTGCCGGCCTGCGCTTGCCACTGGACCGCGCGACCCTGTCTGTGGCATTGGGCCGCGACAATGTCGTCCACCTGGCGTTGGTCGACCACGCTTCAGCCCAACGGGTCATGAGCCCGCTGCGGCGATTGCTGCATTTCACCGGGGCCGCCGATGCGGCCGCAGACGATCATGGCAAGCGGGCGGCACAGCATGCCGCGCCGACCGCCGTGGTGACGAATTAGAGTGCGAAGGATAATCTGGGTTTTATGAGCGACACCGACAACAAACCGACGCTGGGCCGCAAGCCGCTGGGGCTGAAGCGTTCGGTCGAAGCAGGCGAGGTCAAGCAGACCTTCAGCCATGGCCGCACCAACAAGGTGGTCGTGGAAGTGAAGCGCCGCAAGATCGTCAAGCCGGGTGATCCGGTGAAGCCGGTGGAAGCTGCGCCCGTTGCCGCTCCTGCGCCGGCCGCCGCTGCACCCGCGCCCTCGCCGGTTGCCCCGCGGCCCGCGCCCCGCCCGCCGGTCAGCAACGAAACCCGCCAGGAAATGCAGTCGCGGTTGCTGCGCGAGGCCGAAGAGGCTCGTCAGAACGCGATGGAGGAAGCCAACCGTCGCGAACTCGAAGCCCGGATGAAGGCGATCGAGGACGAAAAGCGCCGGGCCGAGGAAAATCGCCGGGCCGAAGAGCAGGCGAGGACCGGTGTGCCCGCTCCGGTGGAGGCCGCTCCGGCCGCGCCGGTCGAGGCAGAGCCTGTCGCCCAACCGGAAGCCACTGCCCCCGTCGCTGCCGCCGAAGCCCCGGCGGCGGAGGAACCGGCTGCCGGTGACACTTCCGACAAACCCGCTCATCCGGCGCCGCGCAAGTTCACCCCTGTGGCGGACAAGCGGCCCGAGAAGACCGAGAAGAAGGCCGAAAAGGATCGCAAGCCCGGTCGCGGTGTCGAACGCGGTGCCGCCGGGGCGGAACGTCGCCAGGCTGGCAAACTCACCGTCAACCGCGCGCTCAACGATGACGAGGGGGCTCGCGCCCGTTCGCTCGCCGCGCTCAAGCGGGCCCGCGAGAAGGAGCGCCGTGCGCATTTCTCCGGGCAGCAGCACCAGCGCGACAAGCAGGTCCGCGACGTGGTAGTCCCCGAGGCGATTACCGTGCAGGAACTGGCCAACCGCATGGCCGAAAAGGGCGCGGATCTGGTCAAGGCGATGTTCAAGATGGGCATGATGATCACCATCAATGAGACCATTGACCAGGACACTGCCGAACTGCTGGTCACCGAATTCGGCCACAACATCCAGCGCGTCAGCGCCAGCGATGTCGATATCGACACGGCTGACGATGTCGATGCGCCCGAATCGCTCAAGTCCCGCCCGCCGGTGGTGACGATCATGGGCCATGTCGATCACGGCAAGACCAGCCTGCTCGACGCGCTGCGCGGCACCGACGTGGTGCGCGGCGAGGCCGGTGGCATCACACAGCATATCGGTGCCTACCAGATCACCACCAAGGGCGGTGACAAGATTACCTTCCTCGATACCCCGGGCCATGAAGCCTTCACCGAAATGCGCCAGCGCGGTGCCAATGTCACCGATATCGTGGTGCTGGTGGTGGCGGCCGACGACGGGCTGATGCCGCAGACAATCGAGGCGATCAATCACACCAAGGCGGCCGGCGTGCCGATGATCGTGGCGATCAATAAATGCGACAAGCCCGAAGCCAATCCGCAGAAGATCCGCGAGCGCCTGCTCGAACACGAAATCGTGGTAGAGGCGATGTCGGGCGACGTGCAGGATGTGGAAGTCTCGGCCAAGGCGAAGACCGGACTGGATGAGCTGATCGAGAAGATCCTGCTCCAGGCCGAATTGCTCGAACTGCGCGCCAATCCGGACCGCGAGGCCGAAGCGACCGTGATCGAAGCCAAGCTCGACAAGGGCAAGGGTCCGCTGGCTACCGTGCTGGTCAATCGTGGCACACTGAAGGTGGGCGACATCTTTGTGGTCGGCACGCAAAGCGGCCGCGTCCGTGCGATGATCGATGACAAGGGCAAGCAGATCAAGTCGGCCGGCCCTTCGCTCCCGGTCGAGGTGCTCGGCCTTGGTGGCGTGCCGATGGCTGGTGATACCCTGACCGTGGTGGAGAATGAACAGCGTGCCCGCGAAGTGGCGCTCTACCGCCACGAACGCGCCACCGAAAAGCGCACGACCTCCGCCCCGACCAGCCTCGACACGATGTTCTCGGCGCTGAAGGACAAGGAAAGCGTGATCGAGTTCCCTCTGGTCATCAAGGCCGACGTGCAGGGCTCGGTCGAAGCGATCGTCACCGCGCTCAATCGCCTCTCGAACGACGAGATCAAGGTCCGTATTCTCAATTCCGGCGTGGGCGCGATCACCGAAAGCGATGTGACCCTGGCCTCGGCCAGTGGCGCGCCGATCATCGGCTTCAATGTCCGCCCCAATGCCAAGGCGCGCGAGCAGATCGAACGCAACAAGACCCGGATGCTCTACTACGACGTGATCTATCACCTCACCCAGGACGTGGCCAAGGAGATGGCCGGCCAGTGGGGCCCGGAACGGATCGAACATGTCGTCGGTCGCGCCGAGGTCAAAGAAGTGTTCCCGGCCGGCAAGCGCGACAAGGCCGCGGGCCTTCTGGTGCTGGAAGGCTTCATCAAGAAGGGCATCTTCGCGCGTCTCACCCGCCAGGACGTCATCGTCAGCAAGACCACGGTTGCCTCGCTGCGCCGCTTCAAGGACGATGTTCCCGAAGTGCGCGCTGGCCTCGAATGCGGCGTGGTGCTGGCCGATACCAACGATGTGAAGCCGGGCGATATGCTGGAAGTCTTCGAGATCGAGGAACGCGAACGGACGCTGTGATCCGGCAACGTCCGCAAGGCTGAAAGGCAGGGGCCATGGCCCGACAAAGCGCCACACCTGAAACCCGCTCCGTCCGCCTGCTCAAGGTGGGGGAGCAGGTGCGTCATGTCATTTCCGAGCTGCTGATGCGGCAGGAAGTGCATGACGAGGTGCTGACCGCCCATTCCGTCAGCGTCACCGAAGTGCGCATGTCGCCCGATCTCAGGCAGGCCAAGGTCTATGTGAAGCCGCTCCTCGGCAGCGACGAGGAGGAGGTGCTCAAGGCGCTGCGCACCCACACCGCATTCTTCCAGCGCGAAGTGGCGCGCAAGCTGAAGCTCAAATATGCAGCGAAGATCCAGTTCTGGCCGGACGAGAGCTTCGACGTGGCGGAACGGATCGACCGGCTGCTGGCCGATCCCAAGGTCAGGCGTGATCTTGAAGCGCGCGATGCGGGCGATGAGGGTGAGTGATCGCAAATCCGTGCGATCGTTCCTATATGCCCCGAGATGAATGACACCTTCTACACCGCTGCGGCGCTGATCATCCCGCTGGTCATCGCGATCGTATTCCATGAGGTGGCCCATGGCTGGGTCGCGCGCGCGCTGGGCGATGCGACCGCGTTCAGGGCCGGGCGGCTCACGCTCAACCCGCTGCGCCATGTCGACATGTTCGGCACGATCATCCTGCCCGGCATGCTGGCACTGGCCAAGGCACCTGTGTTCGGCTGGGCCAAGCCGGTGCCGGTCAACAAGTGGCGGCTGCGCAATCCGCGGTTCGGGATGATGGCCGTGGCCGCCGCGGGCCCGGCCACCAATTTCGTGCTGGCCGCGCTTGGCGCCGTCGTGCTGGGGCTGATGTCTCGTGTCTATGGCGCGACGGAGCCTGGGCCAGCGGCAGCCTTCGCCGCGACAGCGCTCAACTATTTCATCAGCATCAATATCTTCCTCGCCTTCTTCAATCTGTTGCCAATCCCGCCGTTCGACGGATCGCACATTGTCGAAGGACTGCTGTCGGGCAATGCTGCGCAGGCCTATGCACGGATGCGGCCCTACGGGTTCCCGCTGGTGTTCCTGCTCCTGCTGGTCATCCCCTGGTTGTATCCCGGGGCCAATATCGTCCAGCGGCTGGTGTTCCCGCCGGTCGAATGGCTGCAAGGCCATTACTACACTCTGGCCAGGGTGGTCGCGGGGCTTTGAGGTGATGCCGCACGGCTGGATCATCCTCGACAAGCCGCTCGAGCTGGGCTCGACCCAGGCTGTGGCGGCAGTGAAGCGCAATCTGCGGCAGGCTGGATACGGCAAGGTCAAGGTCGGCCATGGCGGCACGCTCGATCCGCTGGCGACCGGCGTGCTGCCGATCGCGCTGGGCGAGGCGACCAAGCTGGCCGGGCGGATGCTGGATGCCAGCAAGATCTACGAGTTCACAGTGCAGTTCGGCACGCAGACCAGCACGCTCGATGCCGAGGGCGAAGTGGTGGCACAAAGCGATGTCCTTCCGTCCAGCCAGCAGGTCGAGGCGATCCTGCCGCGCTTTACCGGCCCGATCGAGCAGCAGCCGCCTGCCTTTTCGGCGCTGAAAGTCGATGGCCAGCGCGCCTATGATCTGGCGCGGGCGGGCGAGGCGGTGGAACTGGAACTGCGCGCGGTGACGATCCAAACCCTGGAATGGATCGCAGGAGGCGCGGATTTTGCGACCCTTCGCGCCCATGTCTCCAAGGGCACCTATATCCGCAGCCTTGCGCGCGATATCGCGCTGGCGCTGGGCACGGTCGGCCATGTCACCATGCTGCGACGCACCAGGGCCGGGCCGTTCTCGCTCGCGCAGGCGATTTCGCTGGACAAATTGAACGAAATCGGCAAGGGCGCGGCGCTTGAAGACGTAATCCTGCCGCTGGAGGCAGGGCTGGACGACATCCCGGCCCTCTCTCTCGATCCGGAAGCGGCAAGGGCGGTCCGACAGGGCCGTGTCCTCACCGGATTGCCCCAGGACGATGGGCTGTATTGGGCTAGGGTCGGCGTGGTGCCGGTGGCCTTGATGCAACTCACCGCCGGGACGGCAGCAGTCGTCCGGGGTTTCAACCTTCCCGATGTCGCGGAGTAGATGACATGACGGTTTCCGCCGTTCGCAAGACTGAAATCATTGCCGACAACGCCCGCCAGTCGGGTGATACCGGTTCCCCCGAAGTGCAGGTCGCGATCCTCACCGAGCGTATTCGCAACCTGACCGAGCACTTCAAGGGCCACCACAAGGACAACCATTCGCGCCGTGGCCTGCTGATGATGGTCAACAAGCGCCGCAGCCTGCTCGCCTATCTGAAGAAAAAGGATGTCGAGCGGTACAATGCGCTGATCGCCAAGCTTGGTCTTCGTAAGTAACATGCGGAGCGGCCCGAAACGGGCCGCTTCTTGCATTTGGAAGCATCGCAGGAAGGGTCGGAACCGGTTTTCGCCTTTCGCGAAATGACTGACAATATTGGGGCAGCCTCGCAATTCGGCGAGACCCCTTGGGGCATGAAAAGCCCCGCACCGGACCGGGACGGTTAGCCCGGCAGCAAATCCCGCCTGAGCAATAGGGCCGGCGGGCTGAAGGAAAATCAAATGTTCGACGTGAAAACCGTAAAGCTGGAGTGGGGCGGAAAGACCCTCACTCTGGAAACCGGCCGCATTGCCCGCCAGGCTGATGGCGCGGTGCTGGCCACCTATGGCGAAACCGTGGTGCTGTGCGCCGTGACCGCCGCCAAGAATGTGAAGGAAGGGCAGGATTTCTTCCCGCTGACTGTTCACTATCAGGAAAAGTTCTTCGCCGCCGGCCGTATCCCGGGTGGCTTCTTCAAGCGTGAACGCGGCGCGACGGAAAAGGAGACGCTGGTCTCCCGCCTGATCGACCGCCCGGTCCGCCCGCTGTTTCCCGAAGGTTTCTACAACGAGATCAACGTCATCGCCCAGGTTCTGAGCTATGACGGCGAGACCGAACCCGATATCGTCGCGATGATCGCCGCCTCGGCCGCGCTCACCATCTCGGGCGTGCCGTTCATGGGCCCGATTGGTGCCGCGCGCGTCGGTTATGTCGATGGAGAATATGTCCTCAACCCGAAGCAGGAAGTGGCCGCCGCCGGCGCGCTCGACCTGGTTGTTGCCGCCACCGGCAATGCCGTGATGATGGTCGAATCCGAAGCCAAGGAACTGTCGGAAGAAATCATGCTTGGCGCTGTCATGTTTGCGCATGACGAGTGCAAGAAGGTGGTCAACGCGATCATCGACCTCGCCGAAAAGGCCGCCAAGGATCCGTGGGAAATCGATCTCACCGACAACACTGCCGACATCAAGAAGAAGCTCAAGGATCTCGTCGGCAAGGATGTCGCCGCCGCCTACAAGCTGACCGACAAGTCGGCGCGTTCGAACGCGCTCAACGCCGCACGCGACAAGGCCAAGGCCGCTTTCGCCGATGGAGGCGCGCAGACCCAGATGGTCGCGATGAAGACCATGAAGAAAGTCGAGGCCGACATTGTTCGCGGCGCCATCCTCAAGGACGGCCAGCGGATCGACGGACGCACCACCACTCAGGTCCGCCCGATCGAATCGATGGTTGGCTTCCTGCCCCGCACCCATGGTTCGGCGCTCTTCACCCGGGGCGAAACGCAGGCGATCTGCACCACCACGCTGGGCACCAAGGACAGCGAGCAGATGATCGACGGGCTGGAAGGCCTCTCCTATTCGAACTTCATGCTGCACTACAACTTCCCGCCCTATTCAGTCGGCGAAGTCGGTCGTTTCGGGGCGCCCAGCCGCCGCGACACCGGCCATGGCAAGCTGGCCTGGCGCGCGCTGCGTGCAGTGCTGCCGGCCAGGGAGGACTTCCCCTACACGATCCGCGTCGTCTCCGACATCACCGAGTCCAACGGTTCCTCGTCGATGGCCACGGTCTGCGGCGGCAGCCTTTCGATGATGGATGCCGGCGTGCCGATCACGCGTCCGGTTTCCGGCATCGCGATGGGCCTGATCCTCGAAGGCAAGAATTTCACCGTGCTGTCCGACATCCTGGGTGACGAAGATCACCTCGGCGACATGGACTTCAAGGTGGCCGGCACCTCCGAAGGCATCACCACGATGCAGATGGACATCAAGGTGGCCGGCATCACCAAGGAAATCTTCTCGGCTGCGCTCAATCAGGCCAAGGAAGGCCGCGCGCATATCCTGGGGGAGATGACCAAGGCGCTGGGCACCGCCCGGACCGAACTGTCCGCCCATGCCCCCCGCATCGAGACGCTTCAGATCGACAAGTCGAAGATTCGCGAAGTCATCGGCACCGGCGGTAAGGTGATCCGCGAGATCGTGGCCGAAACCGGAGCGAAGGTGGACATCGATGATGAAGGCCTGATCAAGATCAGCTCGTCCGATCTCAGCCAGATCGAGGCTGCGCGCCAGTGGATCCTCGGCATCGTCGAGGAAGCGGAAGTCGGCAAGATCTACAACGGCAAGGTCGTAAACATCGTCGACTTCGGTGCTTTCGTGAACTTCATGGGTGGCAAGGACGGCCTCGTCCACGTCTCCGAAATGCGCAACGAGCGGGTCGAAAAGCCGACTGACGTGGTGCAGGAAGGCCAGGAAGTGAAGGTCAAGGTGCTGGAGATCGACCAGCGCGGCAAGGTCCGCCTGTCGATGCGCCTGGTCGATCAGGAAACCGGTGCCGAACTGGAAGATACCCGCCCGGCGCGCGAACCGCGCGAACCGCGTGGCGATCGTCCGGACCGCGGTGATCGCGGCGACCGTCGTGGTCCTCGTGGTGATCGCGGCGGCGATCGCGGCCCACGCCGTGATGGCGACCGTGGCGGTCGTGGCCCCCGTCGCGAGGGTGGCGAAGGCAATGATGGCGGCAACCCCGACCACATCCCCGCCTTCCTCAAGGGCGACGACTAAGCCTGCAATCAGTTTCTTCCCGACGGGGAAGGATGGGAAGGGCTCGCAGCAATGCGGGCCCTTTTTCCATTGCTTGTGCCACCGCATCGCCGTGCTACTAACCCTGCGCAGCACGGCTACGTTCTGACTGAGGCGCATGCGGGAGAAGGAAGGGTTATGAACCAGACCATGAAGGCCGTTGGCATCGCCTCCTATGACGGACCGAATGCCGCAATGATCGGGGATTTTCTCAGGCCCGCGCCGGGGCCGGGCGAAGTACTGGTCCGGGTCCATGCCTGCGGGGTCAATCCGCTCGACTGGAAGGTCTGCGACGGCTCGGTCGCCGCGTTTCTTTCCTCATCGCCGCCCTTCATCATCGGTGCCGATGTGGCGGGCGTGGTCGAGGCGGTGGGCGAAGGCGTGACCCGCTTTGTGGTGGGCGATGCCGTGTTCGGCCAGGTCGGGCTGCTGGGCGGCTTTGCCGAATATGCCGTCACGGCGCAGAACCGCCTGTCGAAGAAGCCCGCCAAGCTCTCCTTCGCCGAAGCGGCCTGCATTCCGGTGTCGGGCAGCACGGCGCATGATTTGCTGTTCAAGGATGGGCAGCTGCAACCGGGCGAGCGGGTGTTCGTCCAGGCTGGCGCGGGCGGCGTTGGGCACTATGTGGTGCAGCTCGCCAAGGATGCCGGAGCCTATGTGATCGCCACTTGTTCGGCCGGAAGCGCCGAATTCGTGCGCGGACTTGGTGCCGATGAAGTGGTCGATTACCATGCCGGGCCGTTCGAGCAGGCGGTGCGCGATATCGATCTGGCCATCGATACCGTCGGCGACACGATCCTCACCCGGACATGGGCGGTGCTCAAACCTGCGGGCCGGATGAACACCAGCGTTCCGCCGACCGTGCCGCTGACCCATGGGGACCGCACTGCGATATTTTCGGTCGGCAAGCCCGACGATGACGGCGCCAATCTGGATCGGCTCGGGCAACTGGCGGCGGAAGGGCGGGCGAAGCCACGCCTTCAGCAGGTGTTCGCCTTTGCCGATGTGGTGGATGCGCTGGAACTGAGCAAGGCGGGCCATGTCCATGGCAAGATCGCGCTGCAACTGATTGATTGAATGCAACCTACTGAAGGAACGGGAATGCCGGGACGGGTCTGGTTCATTACGGGTGCCTCGCGCGGGATTGGCGCGCTGACGGTGGAGGCGGCGCTGGACGCGGGCGATCGCGTGGTCGCCACCGGCCGCTCGGTCGGTGTGCTGGCGGAGCGGTTCGGTGAGCGGGAAGGACTGTGCCTGATCCGGCTCGACGTGGCCGATGAAGGCTCGATCGCGCATGCGGTAGAACAGGCGATCGCCTGCTTCGGCCATGTCGATATCGTCCTCAACAATGCCGGTTACGGCATGCTGGGCACGCTGGAGGAGACCACGTCGGAGGAATTTCGCACCTGCATCGAGACCAATTTCTTCGGCACGGTTTTCGTTTGCAAGGCTTTCGTTCCCCACCTCAGGGAGCGCGGGGCAGGGCATATCATCAATGTCACTTCGGCCGGCGGTTTCCGCCCGGTGCAGGGCTTCAGCGCCTATTGCGCGGCCAAGTTCGCGGTGGAAGGCCTGAGCGAGACGTTGGGGATGGAACTGGCACCGCTTGGAATCCATGTCACGGCAGTCCAGCCGGGCTATGTCAAAAGCGATTTCTGCGAAGGCAATTCGATGGTCATCGTGCCCGCTGAAATGCCGGAATATGCCGAGATCACCGGCGGCATCCGCCGGGCGATGGAAACGAAGCAGGTTGGCCAGCCGGGTGATCCCGCCAAGGTCGCGGCAGGCCTTGTCGCGCTCGGCCATTCCGTGAATCCGCCGCGCTGGTTGCCGCTGGGCGCGGATTCGGTCGGGATTATCGAATCCAAGCTGGCCGATGTCCAGCTGGACATCGACGCCTGGCGCGAGCTGGCCTGTTCGACCTATTTCTGAGCGGAGGAATTCGAAGTGATCGATGAAAGCAAGCTCTCACCGACCGGTCGGCTCGCGCTGAAAGCCGCGCTGATGCAGGGTGAGCGGGATTTTGACGGGCTGCGGGCACTATCCGCGCCCGATGTGGTGCTGGAGTTCCCGTTCCATCCCAACGGGCCGGAAGAACATCACGGTGTGGACAATTTCATCAGCACGATCAGCGTGCTCAAGGTGTTCGAGACTTTCACCATCTGGGCCGAGGCGGTCTATGACAATGGCGGGGATGAGATCCTGATCGAAGGCCGCTCGCGCGGGACCTATCGCAGCGGGCGGCCACCTTACGAAAACCACTATATCTTCGCGCTGACCTTCAGGGATGGCAAGCTCACCCGCTGGCGCGAGTTCTTCAATCCGGTCGAGGCGATGAAGCAGAATTACGGGAATAAGCGCGAGGGATAGCCCGGAAGCGGGCAGGGCAGCCCGGTTCCGGTTCCTTTCCGACAGAATCAGCCGGCCTTGACCTTCTTGGGATCGAGCCCGCCAGCAAGATTGCCGGTGGTCAGCTGGCTGTGGGCATGGGCCAGGTGGTGCATGGCGAAAATGCCGTCGTTGACGGTGCGCTTGCCCCGGCCATCGTCGATCATGTTCATCGCCTGCTTGGCCAGCTTGAAGCCGAACGGCGGGATGGCGGCGAGCCGTTCGGCCATGGCTCCGACTTCCGCCTCAAGCTGGTCACGCGGGACCGCGCGGTTGATCATGCCGACCTCATAGGCGCGCGGGGCTTTCATCTTCTGCCCGAGGTAGAGGAACTCGCGCGCGATGCGGGTCGGGATTTCGAACATGTGCGGCATGTATTCCACGCCGGGCACGCCAAAGGCCAGCACCGGATCCTGGAAGAAGGCATCGTCTGACGCAACGACGAGATCGCAGGAGAAGGCCAGCATCAGCCCGCCGGCGATGCAGGCGCCCTGGACCATGGCGATGGTCGGCTTGGGAATGTCCTGCCAGCGACGGCACAGGCCGAGATAGACGTCCTGTTCGATCGTGTACTGGCGCTCCGCCCCGCCCTTGTCCTTGGACAGGTGGTTGTCCCACAGGCCCTTGCGTTCACGCTCCATGTCATTGTCGCAATCGGGCGTGCCGAGATCGTGGCCGCTGGAGAAATGCTTGCCTTCACCGGCCAGCACGATCACCCGCACTTCGTCATCCTCCACCGCCTTGCGGAACCAGCCATCCAGCTCGTCAAGCATGCGGTAGTTCTGGGTGTTGGCGTATTGCGGGCGGTTCATCCGCACCCATGCGACATTGCCGCGCACTTCATAGAGGGTGAACTGGCCCTGGCCGTTGCGTGTATCGAGCATCGAATCTCTCCTTCAACCTGATCCTAGACGCCCATCCGCATCGCGCCAAGGAAGTCCATCTTGCCGATGGCCAGACCCTTCATTCGCAGGAGGTCGTAGGCGGTGGTGGCGTGGAAGTAGAAATTGGGCTGCGAGAAAGTCAGCAGGAAATTCTCGGCGGTGAAATCCAGCCGGAAATCGGCACCCATGGTAAAGGCCATCGGCTTGCCGACCAGCGGTTCGAGCTCTGCCTCGCTGACTGCATTCAACCGTGCCGTGGCTGCGGCGATGGCGGCTTTCAGCCCGGCGAAATCGGCCGGCGGCGGGGACATGTCGGGCGAGAAATTGCCGGCCAGCACGCCGTCCACCGCGCCTGCCGAATGGGCGGCGCACATTTTGATCTGATAGGCGAAATCGGCCATGTCGGGCGCCAGCTTCGCCCCGATCAGATCGGCGGGCGCACACCCGGTTTCGGCGCAATGCGCCTCCGCCTTGTCAAGCAGGCCAGCCACCGCACCAAGGATCTGGAGCGAACTGGGAACAAAGGCGGCGTGAAGGGAAATCGGCATGGTTGTGCTCTCCGCAAGGTTCATGGTCTTGTGCCGTGAGCATATAAGCGGGCGACGCTGCCGTCACCCGCCTATTCTTGCCTGACGCAGCGGAAATTCCAGCCTGACCGAATTGTCCTTACCGGACCCTGGGGCCGCCGAACGGCAGCGGCGGGGGAGGGCGGCGCACGCCGCGCGGAAGCTGGGCCTGATAGGCCCGGCCGCAATGATCGACGCAATAGGGAAAACCGGGGTTCACCTTCTCGCCGCAGAAATGGAAATCGGGTTCGCCCGGATGACCCATCGGCCAGCGGCAGACCCGGTCGTTGAGATCGAGCAGGCTGGTCTTGTTGGCGATCTCCGCGCTCGGTTTGGCCGGTACCAACCGACGCGGCGGGGCGGGCGGGATCGGGGCTTGCTGTTCGCCCGGACCCTGGCGCAGGAAGCCGCCGGGGCCAACCGAGACGATTCGCGGCGTGTCCCTGGCGGGAAGGGGTGTGGCCTGAACGGGCGCATCCTCGTCCTCATTGAAGGGTGCGGCCGAGGGGGTGGCCGTGGGGGCAGGCGGCGGCGTAACCGGCCGCGCCTTCTTGACCAGCTTGTCGGCAACCGGCTCGGGCGCGGGAGGTGCCTTCTTCGCAGCCGACTTCTCTTCCTTTTCCTCGTTCGCTTTAACCGGCGACGGGCGCGACTTGAGCCCGAGGCGATGCGCCTTGCCGATCACCGCATTGCGGCTGACGCCACCCAGCAATTCGGCGATCTGGCTTGCAGTCGAGCCGCCTTCCCACATCTTGGTGAGAGTCGCGATCCGTTCGTCCGTCCAGCTCATTGCAGTTCCAGTTCCTAACTTGTGCCCTTTGCAGGGCCTGTGCTTGCCACACGAAGCGGTTGGTCCTAACCGCCGTCACATGGACGAAATATCCACTTTGCCGGACAGGAACGTCGCGCTGCCCCGCCATGATGCCGGGGTCGTGGCGTCGCGTGCCTTTCCGCCGCAGGGGGTGCCCGTCATCCACGGTATCAACCGTTACGGGCTGTGGACCCTCTATATGAAGGAAGTCCGCCGCTTTCTCAAGGTCCAGACCCAGACGATCTGGGCTCCGGCGGTCACAACGCTGCTATTTCTGGTCATTTTCTCTGTCGCGCTGGGCCGTTCGGGCCGGGAAATGATGGGCGTGCCCTTCGCCAGCTTCATCGCGCCGGGGCTGATCGCGATGGGAATGATGCAGAATGCCTTCGCCAATTCCAGCTTTTCGCTGCTGGTCGGCAAGATCCAGGGCACCATCATCGACTATCTGATGCCCCCGCTGACCGAAGGCGAACTGATGGCCGGGATCATCTGCGCCGCCGTCACCCGCGCGGTGATGGTCGGGCTGGCAGTGGCCGCAGCGATGCTGTTCTGGCCGGGCGTGCACCTGGCCGCGCCGCATCCCTGGGCAATCGTCTGGTTTGGGCTGATGGGGGCGGTGCTGCTGTCCTACCTGGGCATGCTGACTTCGATCTGGGCCGACAAATTCGATCACAACGCCGCCATCACCAATTTCGTGATTGCTCCGCTTTCGCTGCTCTCGGGCACCTTCTACGCCATCCACAATCTCGCCCCGGCCT
The DNA here is from genome assembly GCA_947479055.1 of Erythrobacteraceae bacterium. Classification (GTDB taxonomy): domain Bacteria; phylum Pseudomonadota; class Alphaproteobacteria; order Sphingomonadales; family Sphingomonadaceae; genus CANJYE01. The sequence continues at coordinate 4,344 of CANJYE010000045.1, read as the reverse complement.
TCCAGGCGGTCAGCCGGGCCAATCCGTTCTTCTACGTGATCTCGGGCTTCCGCTATGGCTTCATCGGCCGCAGCGACATCGGCGAGGGCGCGATGGCAGTGGGATGGGCCGGCGCAGTCCTGGGCGTGCTCAATTGCGCGCTGGGCGTGCTGACCTACGTCTTGCTGCGGCGCGGTTGGAAGCTGAAAAGCTAGTTCTCAGTGTGTCAGGCCGCGGCGCAGGCGATAGCGACCATTGGCGAAATCTTCGAATAGCTGGTTGAGCGACGGGTGATCGACCGGGCCGCTTTCGCCATCGGCCATCAGGTTCTGCTGGCTGACATAGGCGACATAGCTCGATTCCTCGTTTTCGGCGAGGAGGTGGTAGAACGGTTGTTCGCGGTTCGGGCGGACATCGGCGGGAATGGCTTCGTACCATTCCTCGCTGTTCGCGAAGACCGGGTCGATATCGAACACTACGCCGCGAAAATCGAACAGGCGGTGGCGCACGATGTCGCCGATCCCGAACCTCGCCCTGATCTCGCGAGGAACCTCGATCCGCCGTCCGGCCTGTGGGGAAAAGTAGCTCGCGCGATCCATGATTGCGATGAATATAGGATATTGCGGTTGCGAAACAAGCTGTGCAACTGTGCCATCCCCGGCAAAGCTGCGTCAAAGGGCTTGGCAAGCGCCCGGCCTTGGGCTAACCGCGCCCTTCCTAACGGCCTGGCACGTCCCTGACGCGCCACACACCTTCGCGGAGAGGTGGCAGAGAGGTCGAATGCACCGCACTCGAAATGCGGCATACGGGTAACCGTATCGAGGGTTCGAATCCCTCCCTCTCCGCCAACATCTCAATGCGAATCAATAAGATGGGCCTCAAGGGGCCGAAAAATCCCTAGCTTCCGCGCGGTTTTGCCGATGGTAGGTAAACCTCTGAGACTGCCAGAAACCCCCAAATCGGTCTCTGACCAGCTTTTGTCTCTTTTCACCTAAACCTCGCTCGCAACGGTATAGTCTCCATAAGTGACGGATTTCCGACGTTTATTGCGAGCTCGGGACCTATACCGTTTTCACTCTGTCTCGGCAGGCAATGTGATGAGAGAAGCCAGGGTATGAGGCTTCATCACCATTTTACGCCGAGGGACGCCCGCCATTTTGTGCTTCGTGAAACCCGGATCATCTCAGCGCGGCTGTGGAACTGCCCTGAATGCTCGCGAATGGTCGTGTCACACGAATGTTTGAGAAAGAGCCCCATTTGCGGCACCGTGTGTGCCAACGTGAAGGAGATTAGAATGAGTCTTTCGGCGCTAGGGAAGACTTTGGTTTGTTGGCGGGCAACGCCATCGCTTGACTGAAAAGCATCTCAGCTAGCCCTGCATGGCCGAGAATATGGACACCTCCAACCGGGATCCAACCTTGCAACATCGCCTCTCTCACTGGGCGACGTAGAATCCACTGATCAACACCAAGACGTGAAACGACAGCGTAGTCTTGAAACTCAGTATAAGATGGATTGTTTGCCTGTGCAGACGCTAGAGAGTTGGAAATTGCTTCAGCCAACAGTTGTCGCTCCACCGCCCGCTCTTCAGCGATCCGTTTTGTCTCTTTCGCCGCTGAAGCCTCCGCTACTCGACGATCTGCAGCGGCCTTTGCATCTGCATTCACTTTCTGCTGATATGCTAACAGCCGCGCCTTCTCTCGCTCGGATCTTTCCTCGAAATCTCCATCATTCAGTGAAGCAAGCGTAACCAAAGCATCGCCAATGTCACTGCTAGAGAGGAGGATGTCCGCGAGGAAATAGACCTCTTGGTCTGTCGCTTCCATGCCGATAATGTCGATTTCTTCTTTTGCAGAAAGAAGATACCCGTCGCGGTTCTTTTTTAGGATCGGTGCTAGGATTTTTACCAGATCCCCAAGCCTGCTTGCACTTTTCATTTGCTCGCCTCTTTACGTCGTTCGTTTACGATCTTGAGTTGGCTAACGAGCTTTTCTGAAGTGTCAGCGACATAAGTGTCGTCCTCCAACGTAGCCACGTTCAGCCGGGCAAATCTTAACACTTCTGCAAGTGCATCAAGCTGCTCGTGCCGGCAAACGGCACTCGGTAGTAGCAAAACCCGTCTAGCCAATTCGAGGGTCTCGCTAAAAAACTCTTGACCTTTGGGGGCGCTGCCAGACGACACAAATTCTGCTGCCTGCCTCAGCTCGGCCAGAAGTTGCTCTTGCCGTTCTGCTTGACCTTGCGTCCCAACGCCCTTTGGATAGGCTAGAAAAGCTTCTAGACTAGACAAGGCAGCCTCCATTGCCTGCGTTCGTTTGCCCGGACCGACCATGCCAATAAGCTTGGATACGGCTTCCTCCGCATAGGCCACGTTGTCCGCATCTGCGGCATAACAAAGGCTGGCCGCCCATTTTAGACCATTTTTTAGGTCGGATGCCTTTACGCCCTGCTTTTCCAAGAGCTTGCCCAAAGACTTTTTCGCATGTGCGCGCTGCAAATTTATCGAATTACGTAAATATTTTTCAAAACGGTCTTTGCCCACAGCTCTTATCAAACGCTTTGATTCTTCGCGCAATTCAAAAATAGAAAATGTCCGGTTCACTACCGCCTTATCGAGCTCCCAATCCTGCTTTTCCGAATTAAAAAGCCCTTCTTCCAGAAAAGAATATTCGGTAATTGCAACGACATTCGCAAGAATAAAGTCAGTAGGGAAACGCGGCGGCTTATTTGAAAAAAACGGAGATATGTTATTTTTTAGAATCATTTCAGCGTCTTTATCACCACAACCATCCATTAGTCGGCTGAAAATCCCATCAATCAATTCTTCGTATGAATCTCTATGATTAAAGCCAACTTGATAATAATCAAAAATTGCCCATCGCAATCTGATTTTCGAGCGCTCACTATCTTCTCTAAATCTAATTGATAAATATAGGTTTTCAAACCTATCGCAATTCTCCAATTTTCTATCTTGAACTGGGGAATTTATATATTCAATTAACAGCTTAAGGAGGTGCCTACCTTTCGTGTCGCCTTTAGAGTATTTATTTATCAAATGGAAGTTTGATTCCTGAATTTCGCGTTCCTGATCAAGCTGTTGAGCGTATGAAAGCTTGCTAGAATTTCGATTTTCGTTGTAATTGAATCCTTCGGATTCAGTGCTAATTTTCGTTTTTTTGCCAGTAGATGCAGAAAATATTGATTTAACAACCACGAAAATAAATAATATAGCCCACACAGGCCATGGAACCTGTGCCAATAGGCCTAATAAAATTAGACCAAATATAATGCTTAATGTAACCCCTAGCGCCTGCATGCCCCTCGCCTTTCAAATCCCCGATTATATTTGATCCGACATATCCCAAATAGGCTGTAAGATAAGCCTAGCTTGCAGCCAAACTGGAGCTCGATGCGTTTGGGTGCAAGCACATTTTGGCGCAGTATGGGTGAAGCGGGTGGTTGACGCCGTGTTCAGGCATTTCGGCCGTTCGATATGTGCCAAAACGCGGGATTTTCACGTGAACCGGACGCAGCGTGGCTGTCGGTGCCGATCTGCGGGTCGCCGAACTGGTTGAACACGAACAGCCGTTGATTGCAGGTGCAGCCGAAGTGGCCGCTGTAGGCCGCGCCTTCCTGCTTGCCATTCGTGCGGATGGCGGAGCTGTCCAGGTCGAGCACCACGACACTGGTTGGGCGACAGGCGTGTTGGCTACTCTTACCCCATCTTCGCTGAAGGGATATCCCCCCAGCGTGTCGTGAAACTGGGCGACAGGTTCTCGCGCCGCATGTGCCACTCGCCGTCCTTCTGGGCCAAGCCAAGCCGGGCTGTGCCCCGGCCGTAGCGGGCATTGATCTGATCCATCGCCTTCATGAGCCCGTCATCTGGGGCGTCGATGATATCGAACAGTGAAACCGGAGCCTGACCCGGCGCGCCGAGATCGAGCAGCAGAACTCCGGCCTTCCGCCAGCCATAACCTTCTCGCCAGATGCGCTCGAATATCCTCATTACCGCAGCGCCGATGTCTCGGGTGTCGGACGTCGGCCGGTGAAATGTAGCGGAGCCTGACACCGACTTCTGTGGTGCCTCCTGGGCGAAGGGATCGGTCCGGATAAACAACTGCACCGCGCCCGCGACCTGTCCGGCGTTGCGCACCTTCTCAGCCGCGCGTTCGGCAAAGCTCATGACAGCATCATGGACCTGCCCTTTGTCGAAAATCGCGGTGCCAAACGTGCGCGAGCAGCAGGACGTCTGCTTGGGCGGCGGCTGGTCTTCCAGTGCATGGCAGACGAGGCCACGCAGCTCGTGGACTGTGCGCAGACCCACAACCCCCATGCGCTGGCGCACCCAGCCGTCAGGCGCGTTTG